>DYER01000042.1 GCA_020725605.1 Ammonifex sp.
AGGATTTCCACCACCAGGTCCGGTGGCCCGGCTATGTTTTTTTCGGTGACGATGTGGCGGCGCTTTTCGCCCACGAACACGATATCGGGCTGCAACACGTTGTGCGGGCTCAACACCACGTCAATGGGCGCGCAGAATATCTCTCCCAGACCGTTGGCCTCCGCGTGCACACTTAACGCCATCAGCAAACAGCGCAGGACCCGCTGGTGCCTGGTGGTGGGGGCCGGGGTCACGCACAGCACTCCTTCCAGAATCTCGTAGCGTTTGCCGTCGTCGGGCAGGGCGCAGTAATCCTCATAGGTGAGGAGGATGGGCCCTGCCGGTCGCACGGGCCGGGCCATGTCTCATGCTCCCCTTCGTAATGGCGTTGGAATTTTACCGTTATACTGTACCACGGGGCCGACGGTCCGGTCAACCGGGGTTGCGGCAGTATTGCGCGCCACACCCTTCTGCGGGGCCGGAGGGGTACGCGGGGGAGGGCCACCTTGCGGAGTCCGAACGAAAAAAACCACCGGCAGCCCGGTTGCTGCCGGTGGCATTGTGGTCAGTCGCCCAGGGTCGCCACCATGACGGCCTTCATGGTGTGGACCCTGTTTTCGGCCTGATCCCACACGATGGAGGCTTCGGATTCGAAGACCTCTTCGGTGACCTCCATGCTCTCCAGGCCGAACTTGCGGTAGATTTCCTCGCCGATGGTGGTTTCCCGGTTGTGGAAGGCCGGCAGGCAGTGCAGGAACTTGACCTTCGGGTTGCCGGTGAGCCTCATGGCCTCGGCGTTCACCTGGTACGGCTTCAGGAGGGCGATCCGCTCCCTCCAGATTTCGTCCGGCTCGCCCATGGATACCCACACGTCCGTGTAGAGGAAGTCGCAGTCCTTCACGCCCCGCTCCAGGTCCTCCGTGACGGTGATGCGGGCTCCGGTCTGGGCCGCCATCTTCCTGGCCATTTCCACCAGCTCCGGTGCGGGGTGCAGGCTCCTGGGCCCCACGGCGCGGTAGTCCATGCCCATCATGGCCGCGCCGACGAGAAGGGTGTTGGCCACGTTGTTTCGCGTGTCGCCCAGGAAGGCGAACGTGATCTGGGTCAGGGGCTTTTCGGTGTGCTCCATCATGGTGAGGAAGTCCGCCAGGATCTGGGTGGGATGCCATTCGTCCGTAAGTCCGTTCCAGACCGGGACGTTGGAGTACCTGGCCAGGGCCTCCACCAGTTCCTGCCCGAACCCGCGGTAGCCGATGCCGTCGTACATGCGGCCCAGCACCCGGGCGGTGTCCTTCAGGGACTCCTTCTTGCCCAGCTGGGAACTCGAGGGATCGAGGTAGGTAACGTGGGCTCCCTGGTCGTAGGCCGCGACCTCGAAGGCGCACCTGGTCCTGGTGGAGGTCTTCTCGAAGATCAGGGCGATGTTCTTGCCGCGCAGCCTGGGCTGCTCGGTGCCGGCGTACTTGGCCCGCTTGAGTTCCGCCGAAAGATCCAGCAGGAAGCGGATCTCCTGGGGGGTGAAGTCCTGGAGTTTCAGAAAGCTCCGGTTTCTGAGGTTGAACGCCATACTCTGCTCCTCCTTGTTTTTTGACCGTGGTTTTTTGACCGTGCCGGTCGGGGGTCGGCGCCGCGGGCCGGCACGGGTTTGTTTGCGGGTCGGGGTAGCACGCCCGCCGCCGGCGGGCGTGCCTTCGAGTTTACGGGACAATGCGGGTGCCCGTTCTGCCCTCCAGGGCGTCGATGGCCCGGTCCAGGGAGCTGATGATGGCCTCCTTCTTGCTCCACCGGACGAAGCGGACGCAGGCCTTTACCTTCGGGCCCATGGAGCCCATGAGGAAGTGCCCCTCGTTCAGGTACCTTTCTGCCTCGTCGGCGCTCAGGACGTCAAGGGCCTTTTGCTCCGGCTTGCCGTAGTTAAGGTAGGCCTTTTCGACGTCCGTAAGGATGACGAACCTGTCGGCCTGCACCACCTGGGCCAGCTTGAAGCCGGCCAGGTCCTTATCGATCACCGCGTCGACTCCGGAGTAGGTCCCGTCCTCGTTGAGCTTTACCGGGATTCCTCCGCCGCCGGAGGCGATGACGATGACGCCCTGCTTAACAAGCCGGCTGATGGCCTCCTTTTCCACGATGTCGATGGGTTCCGGGGAGGGCACCACCCTGCGCCAGCCCTTTTCCTTGCCGGGCCGGACCTCCTTTACGATGTAGCCCCAATCCCGTACCAGCTCCATGGCCTCTTCCTTGGTGTAGAAGGGGCCCACCGGCTTGGAGGGGTCCCGGAAGTCCGGGTCCTCTTCGCTCACCACGACCTGGGTGATCACCGTGCACACCGGCTTGTCGATTCCGTGGCGGGTCAGGTGGTGCTGCAGGCGGTTCTGGATCATCCAGCCGATCTGCCCCTGGCTCATGGCCCCGCAGAGGTACAGGGTTTTGGGGGGAACGTATTCCTGGGCCTCCTCCTGCTGGATCAGCAGGTCCCCCACCTGGGGCCCGTTGCCGTGGGTGACCACCAGATCGTAGCCCATCTGAATGAGCTTGACGAGTTCCGAAGCCGTCGCGTCCACGTTGCGGAGCTGCTCTTCGGTTGTGCCCTTTTCGTCGGGCTGCTTGATGGCGTTGCCGCCGAGGGCCACCACGATCAGTTCCTTGGTCATGTCAAAGCTCCCGTCTCCTTTCTTTATGATTGGAGTTCAACCATGAGCCCGATTTCGTCGCACTCGTAATACTTCGGGCAGCAGCTGCACTCGCCCCAGAGCTTGGAGGGTAGCTCCTCCCTCGGTCTGGGGGTGAAGCCAAACCTCGTAAAGAATCCCACCTCCTTTGCAAAGGCGAAGACCCTCTTGATACCCAGTTCACGGGCGTCTTCTATGAGGCGCCGCAGGATCCGCGCTCCCAACCCCTTGCGCCGGAATTGCGGGTGGACGGCCAGGGAGCGTATTTCGGCGATGTCCTTCCAGAGGACGCTCAGGCTCCCGCAGGCCACGACCTGCCGCCTGCCGTCTGCCGAGGTGTATTCGGCTACCACGAAGTCCCGGATGTTCTCGTAGGCGTACTTCGGGCCCCTGGGGAGCATGAGTCCCAGCCGGGCGTAGCCGTTGATGAGGTCGAGCATCTCTTCCACGTCGGGAATGCGGGCCCTTCTCACGATGAGGACGTCCGCGGCGGCCTCGGCTTCCCGTGGCGCACCGGAATCAATCTGTTTATCAGTTTCCTTATCAGTTCCGACCATGGCTCACTCGAACAACCCGTAGCCAGTTTGTCAACGCTCCGCGGACAGCACCAGTTCGTCGCTCGGGGTTTCATAGACCACCTCGTGATTCGCCGGGTACCGCTTTTGGGTCAGCAGGCTGACGGGCACCATAACGAGCAGGGAGACGACCGGGGGTATCATGGTGTCCAGCCCGGCCAGATGCTCGGGGATGGTGAAGTACAGGATCAGCCGCGTCACGGAACCCGCGATAATGGCCGCCAGGGCCCCGGGCGTGTTGGCCTTCTTCCAGAACAGGCCCAGGGTGAGGGGCACGAAGCAGCCGGCGAAGACCACGTCGAAGGCCAGGACCAGCATGACACCCGGCTCGGGCTTGAAGTAGGCCAGGGTTATGGCCGCGGCCATCACCGGTATGCCCATGAGCCGGGTGTACACCAGGAGCTTGTAGTCGAAGCGCTTCATTTCTTCCTCGCCCATTTTCTCCCGCCTGGTGCGCAGGATGTTGCGCTGCAGGATGTTCCGGGCGAAGACCGCGCAGATGGCGAGCAAACCTCCGTTGGCCGTGGACAGCCCGGCGCCGATCACGCCGGCCAGGGTGAACAGCCCGAAGATGAAGGGCAGCACCGTCATGGACATCTGGGGCAGCACCTGTCTGGAGTCCGCTATGTCGGGGAAGAGGGCCAGCCCCATGAGCCCCATGAACGATGCGCAGAGGCCGATGACCAGGGTCCAGAAGGCGCCCCAGAAGCACCCCTTGCGGGCGGTCTCGGGACTGTCCGCCGCGAAGACCCGCTCCATGAAGTCCAGGGCGATGACGTCTCCCAGGCCCAGGGCCAGGATGCCCGCCCAGTTGAGCAGGGCGCCGTTCTCCACGCTGGTCAGCCCGCTGAGGTCCAGGAACCCGGGCGGGATGGCCTCGGCGAAGAATCCCCAGCCGAACTTGGCCAGCAACCAGATCACCGAGCCGACGAAGGCGGCGATGGCGGGATACAGCTGGATGATATCAGTCGCCACGCAGGAGAAGAGCCCGCCGGCCAGGGTGTACACGAAGACCGTACCGGCCATGATGAGCATACCCTCGACCAGGCTGATGGGGAAGACGCTGCTGAGGATCCAGCCGCAGCCCGCGATGTTGCCGGCTACCAGGATGATGAAGCTGAAGGCCATGAGGAGGGAGACGATGATCTCGGTGGCGTTGCCGTACCTTCTGAAATAGAAATCGGGCAGGGTGATGAGGTTCATGCGGTGCAGGGGTTTGGCGTACCAGAGGCCCACCACCACCAGGCAGAGGGCCAGCCCCAGGGGAAACTGGAAGCCGCTCCAGAAGCCGCCCGTGTACGTCGCGGCCGCGTTGCCCAGGGTGGAGTTGGCGTCCGTGGCCTGGGCCAGGAACATGGTGCCGATGAAGATGAAGGGCAGGCTGCGGCCGGCGATGATGAAGCGTTTACCGCTCTTCTGGACCAGCACATACGTGGAAATCCCGGCGAGGGCGAAGATCAGGATCATGATCGCCAGGCCTATTTGATAGTTCAGCATGTTCTTCGTTCCTCCCAGTCATTTTTAGATGTATCCCAGTGATGCCAACCGGGACGCGGTTGCCGTCCCACGGTCCGCCTCCTGGGAGGAAGGGGCGAGGGCGGGGGCTGGGGCCCTCGCACGCCCGTTTGTGAGGATGCTGTGTTCGGCAGGAAGGTAAGGGTAATACGGGGTGGGGCCCCGGCCGGGAGGTCCGGTTGGGCTGCCCTCCCGGCCGGGGTGGCCCTGGGGTCCCGACCTGCTGGCTATCCGAGGTCCCCGTGGCGCGATCAGTAGCCCGGAATCTGCTTCGGGAAGTAGTCCTCCAGCTTGCCCTCGCGGTAGACGTCCAGGGTGGTGCAGTGGAGGGCGCCGCCGAAGGGGATGACCTTCTCGTACGGAATGGGAATGACGTTGAACCCGAGCTTGTCAAGCTGCTCGCAGAAGTCGGTCTCGTGGGCCTCCACGCAGACGGTCTTCGGGTCCAGGGACAGGACGTTCATGGAGATCCAGGACTTGCCCTCGTACAGGCCGGTGAGGTAGACCTTGTTGCGGTGCACGTATACCGGCCTGGCCGCGGGGATGAGCTCCCAGTCGTTCTTCTTGAACAGTTCCCAGAATTCCGGCGTACGCGGGGCCCAGTCGGGGTTGTACAGGCAGAGGCCCGGACGGAGCGGCGCCAGGTTGACGTCGATGTGCCAGGGGTGGTAGTTGTTGGGCTTGTCCGGGTCCCGCGGGCTGTCGAACTGGACCACGTGCACCCGGAAGCCGAGGGCGCCGAAGAAGCGCTTGATCCAGTCGAAGCCGGGCCGGTTCGTCACGCAGGAGGCCTGGACGAAGAGGTCCTTGCCGAAGCGCATGACGTCCGCCGCGTCCCAGAGGGGCTCCTTGTCGGTGAGCTGGAACTCCCAGTTGTAGAGGCGCTGCCGCTTCTCCTCGTCGGTCCACACGTGGTTGAAGTAGTAGTAGTAGTTCTTCACGTAGGACTCGTCCGTCAGGCGCGGCTTGGGCGCGGCCACGTGCACGACCTCGGGGTCTTCCTTGAAGTAGCGCTCGAAGATGGGCCGGAGGTTCAGGTACTCGTACCAGCGGGAACGGCGACAGGTCGTGGCCTCGACGATGTAGTTGCCGTGGATCAGGGTCACGTCACGCACGTTGTTGACGCCGTGGCAGTTGAGCTGGGTCCAGTCGGGAGTGGAGACCGGCTTGTTGAACATGAAGGGCTGGACTTCCACGCGGTCGACGATGATGCCGCGGCTCTCGAGTACCGAGACGAAGTAGTTCATCTGCTCGTTGGCCGCGTCGACCATTTCCTGCGGGAACGGGCCGTACGAGCCCAAGGGATAGCCACCCAGCGGAAGGTCGTACCACCAGGCGGGTTCCGGAGCCGGCACGTTGGTACCCTCGGGCCGACCCACGATCACGCGCTTTAGCGGGTCCCACTCGTTCCAGGAGTTTACGATTTTCGGCATTGCTTAGTACCTCCTCGCTGAAGTTATTTTGGTTTGCGATGGTTGGCTGCAGTCGGAAGTCCGGCCGCTATGATACCTCAGGTGCCTTCCGAGGTGGCGGCGCTCACCTCCCTACCGGGGTTTAGAGGTACGGTGCTGGTCCGGTGCTCCGCATCACCTCCTGATACAGAACTTCGACACACCATAGTGGTTTCCTTTTTACGCTTTGTTACTTTGCAGGCAGGTTGTGCTTTTTGATAAATGCGGTCAGTATCTCGTCGAGGTTGGGCGATCCGATTTCCTGGAGCCTGTAGTAGACCCTGGTGTGCGGTTTGTTCATCTTAATGAGCCGCCCGAGGTCAATGGGAGTGGCTACCACTACCGCATCGCACTCGGTTCTGTTAATGATTGCCTCGAGTTCCTCGAGCTGGCGCTTATTGTATCCTATTGCCGGAAGAAGCGGTCCCATGTGCGGGTAGAGCTCCAGGATTTCGGCTATCCTTCCCATGACGTAGGGCTTCGGGTCCACGAGTTCGGCCGCGCCCCACCGTCTGGCGGCGACGGTGCCCACCCCGTAGCTCATCTCGCCGTGGGTCAGCGTCGGACCGTCCTCGATCACCAGCACCCTCTTGCCCTTAATTATCTCGGGTTCGTCTACGGTATAGGGCGAGGCGGCCTCGACGATGGTGGCCCTGGGATTCACCTTGTAGACGTTCTCGCGTACCTTCTCGATGTTCTCGGGAGGCGCGGAATCGATCTTATTGATGACCACGACATCGGCAAGGCGCAACGTAATCTCGCCGGGATAGTATGTAAGTTCGTGGCCGGGCCGATGCGGATCGACCACGGTCACCATCAGATCGGGCCTGAAGAAGGGGAAGTCGTTGTTGCCGCCGTCCCAGAGGATGACGTCGCAGCCCTTCGGGTCCTCCTCCACTGCCTTCAGTATGGCCTCGTAGTCGACACCCGCGTAAATGACGTTACCGCGTACGATGTGCGGCTCGAACTCTTCGGCCTCTTCGACGGTACAGTTATGCTTTTCCAGGTCACTCAGTTCCGCAAAGCGCATTACCCGCTGGGCGGCCAGATCGCCGTAAGCCATCGGGTGACGGACCGCCACGACCCGGATTCCTTTCTCGGTCAGAATTTCGGCTATCCGCCTCGAGGTCTGGCTTTTGCCCGCGCCGGTCCTTACCGCACCCACGGCCACGACAGGTTTGCGGCTTTTAAGCATCGTACTGTCGGGTCCCAGCATCATGTAGTTCGCGCCGGCCGCGATGCAAATGGCCCCGATGGACATGACGTGCTGGTAGGAAACGTCACTGTAAGCAAATACGCAGTCGGTGACGTTCAATTCCTTGATGAGTCGGGGCAGGTCCTTTTCTTCGTAGATGGGAATACCGTCGGGGTAAAGTCTCCCCGCCAGTTCGGGCGGGTATTTCCTCCCGTAGATGTCAGGTACCTGCTCGGCCGCGGTGAAGCCTACCACGTTGAACTCTTCGTTGTCCCTGAAGTACATGTTAAAATTGTGGAAGTCTCTTCCGCCGGCCCCAATGATTAATACGTTTCTTTTCTGTGGCGTTCGACGCACTTTAATCCTCCTTACCGATTGAACCAGTTTATAATGCGGTGGATTAATTATACCTTCTAAGACGCCTGGAGTCTACATTCACCACCCCCCTGTCTGGGTTCGTATTAACACCCGCTTCCTTCAGTACTCGCTCACTTCCAGTTTGGGGTACTTCGGTAAACCTGCACACCTTGTAGCATACCAAATGTGATACTACTACGGGAATGTCGGAGCGGCAATTGCGCCTAAATCTTGAGATTGCGTTCTTTTGTTACACACCTTTATGGTTTGCGTTGAATCGACACCAAATGCAGTCTACCGCGGGATTGTTCGGGGGAGGGGATTCGCGAAATACCTGCGGTTCCGCTCGCCTGGCAGGAGTACTCGGAGGTGCTTATAGTGAAGCCCGCGCCGGTGCTGCCTTATAGGGCGCGGGGGCGCCCGCGTGCTGGTTGGGAACGGAAACACATTGATAACGTTAGGTGCGTATAGTTATACAGCAAATTGTATAAAAACACAGAACAATTAATTGCCATCACTTTCACCTGCCCCCGGGCTAGCGATCGTAGAACTCCCGGTTGGCGCGACCGAAGAGGTCCAGTACCTGTGCACGGCTCAGGTGGTGGGCACCTTTCAAAGATGAGGTCACTTTTGCGGCCGCGAAGGGGCTGACGTGGTCCACGGGCGCGTCCGACCCCGCGAGTAGCCTCACGCTCTTCTCCAGGAGCAGGCCCCAGGCGTAGGAGGTGGCGAGGCGCCGGGGCCCGAGGCGCCGCGCGGCCCACGGGAGTTCCCGGGAGAAAATAGGCTGGATGCAGACCGCGACCCCTTGTTCGGCCAGCGCCTCGATCTGCTCGGGCCGCAGGCACTGGGCGTGCTCCAGCCGGTCCTTGGGGTGCCGGGACCTGGCCATCACCCTCAGGAACTGGTCCACGGCCCGGTCCCCAATGGCATGACAGGCCACCGGCTTGCCGGCCCTGTGCACCCTTTCCACCAGTGCCAGGAGCTCGTCGTCCGAATAGTTCAGGAGGCCGTAGTTGCCGGGGTCGTCGGCGTACTCTTCGGTGAGGGCCGCGGTGCGCGCCCCGAGGCTCCCGTCGAGGAAGATTTTGAAGCCCAGGGCCTCGTCGAGGAGCCGGATGTCGGTCGTATAGTAGTCCACCTGCTCGAAGTACCGCCTCTTGGTAAGATCCATGGCCATGTCGATGGCACGGGTAATGCCGTATTTTTCGAGCTCCGCCAGACCACTTTTCACGATTAAGGCCGGTTCGGGCACCAGCCGGGCCGCGATCTCGTTCAGTATGGCGAAGACGTCTGCCTCGAGGAAAATCCCGTTCGGGGCGTAGCGGCCCAGGGCCTCCATAGCCGCAGTGTTCATCACCACGAGGTGGAGGCAGGTCCTGAAGATGACGGCCGGCCTTTTCCCGAAGGCCCGGTCCAGGAAGGCGGCGTCCGGGAGCACCCTGTCCTTAAGGGACTCCTGGTTGAAGCGCACTCCCACGTGCCAGCCCTCCACGGGCCGGGCCCGCAGGGCCGCGACCAGTTCCTCGCCGGTCCCCACTCCCTCCAGATTGGCGAAGAAACTGAAGAGGCAGAATTCCCACAGGTGGATGTGGGCGTCGAGAAATCCCTTGTTCATGATCGGCCCCCCTTCGACACTCACGATTATATCACCGGATGTCAAGGGATGCGGGAGCCGCTGCCGGCGCGGGATTGGCATTAGGGAACGGAAAACGGTAGGTATGCGGCGGGGCGTGTCGAAATAATATTGAAATCGCGGGGAAGGCCCCCGTATCAGGTATTGTGGCAACGGGGTTTGCGGGGGTGGGGAGGGAATTGCGCGGTCACAGCGACGGGTTGGATCTGGCGGCCTTTCTTGCCGCCACGCCCCCCTTCAACGCCCTGGAGGAGGACCTGCGGCGGGAGTTAATGGCGCGCGGGCGGGTACAGAGCTATCCGGCGGGGAGTTACGTGTTCCGCCGGGGGGACCCGTCGCTGGGGGTCCTGTTTCTCGTGGTACGCGGGTCCGCAGCGGTAACCCTTCCCGAGGAAGGGGGCAGGGAGGTGGTGGTGGGCTACCGGCACCCCGGAGACTTTTTCGGGGAGACGGTGGTACTTACGGGCGGCCCGTACCCGGGATCGGTGCGGGCGCGAGAGGAACTGGTGTGCTTTCTCATCCCGCGGGCCGAACTGGAGCGCCTGATCCACACGGTACCCGAATTCGCCGGCTTTTTCAACCGCCAGCTCCTGGACCGCATGCGCTTGCTGTACGAGGAAATGGCGGCCGAGCAGTCCTTCGCCGCGTACAGCCGCCGCGAGGGGCGCGTTCTTAGCCGCCGCGTAGAGGAGATCATGTCGCGGCCGGTCGTCACCTGCCGGCCCGGGGACTCCGTGGCCCACGCCGCGCAATTGATGGCCGGGCACAAGATCAGCGCCGTGGTGGTCGTGGAAGGGGAACGTCCGGTGGGACTGGTAACCGAGCGCGACCTGGTCGCCAGGGTACTGGTGCGGGCCGGTGAGCCCGGGGCCGCCTACGACCTGAAGGTGGCCGAGGTTATGACGCCCTACGTGGTGCAGGTGCCGGCCGGGGCCTACCTTAACGAGGTGCTGCTTCAGGTGGTCCGGCATCACGTGAAGCACGTGGTGGTGATGGACGGGGGGCGCCTGACGGGCATCGTGACCCTGGCCAACCTGGTGCGGGCCCGGAGCACCGGGACCTTCTGGGTGGCCCACGACATCGAGGCCCAGGAAACCCTGGAGGGGCTGATCCGGTGTAGCCGGGAGGCCGAGTCCTTCCTCGATGCCCTGGTGGCCGAGGGCGCTTCGGCCAGGGAAATCTGCAACTTCATGACCGAGATCTACGACCGTCTCGTACGCCGGGTCATTTTCCTGTGCGAGCGGGAGCTGGAGGCCGAGGGCTGGGGGCCTCCGCCCGTGGCGTATTGTTTCCTGCAGATGGGCAGTGCCGGCCGGGGCGAGCAGATCCTGCGCACGGACCAGGACAACGCCATCGTGTACGAGGCGCCTGAAGGAGATGAGGCCGCCGCGGCTTACTTCCGGGCGCTGGGCCCCCGCATAGTGGCCGGGCTGGAAGCCTGCGGTTTTGCCCGCTGCAAGGGGGACGTGATGGTTTCCAACCCCTTCTGGTGCCGGCCCCTGCCCAGCTGGGAGAGGACCGCCGGGGAATGGGTGAGCCGGCCCGAACCGCTCCACGTGCGCCTGCTCACGATATTCCTGGACTTCCGGCCCGTCTACGGGGAGTCGCGCCTGGCCGCCCGCCTGTGGGAGGCCGTTTTCCGGGCCTTCGAACGTCACGCCCTGGAGGTGGGGCACCTCCTGAGCCACGACGAAGGCCTCTTGCGCGTGCCCCTGAACGCCTTCGGCGGGTTCATCACCGAAAAGACCGGCGCCCACCGCAACGAGCTGGACCTGAAGCGCTCGGCCATGGTGCACGTGGTGAACTGCACCAGGGTCTTCGCCCTCAAGGCACGCCTCACGGAGGTCTCAACCTTTGCCCGGCTGGAGGGGCTGGTGGCCGCCGGGCTGCTCGAGGCCGACGAGGCCGAGTTCATCGCCGCGGCCTACGAGACCCTCCTGATGTTCCGCCTGCGTGAAAACCTCAAAAAGCTCCGCCAGGGACGGGAGCCCGACAGCTACATCAATCCTTTCCGTCTTTCGCGGCGCGAGCAGGCGGTACTCCGCGATGCGTTATCGGTGGTGGCACGGCTGCAGAAGCTCACCACCCGGCACTTCAACGTTTTCTGGCTCAGCTACCTTACGTCCTGAGGGTCGCAATGCTGGTCTTCTTTCCCGAAATGATGCCTTTTCCCGAGGCCACGGAAGCGGTCTACAACGGCCCAATGCCCGATGCCCGGACCGTGGCCGCGATTCAGGATGCCGTACGGGCCGCACGGCGGCGGGCCGTACCCTGCTCGGACTTGCGGGACCTCCCCTTCATTGTGCTGGACCTGGAAAGCACCGGTTTCGCGCCGGACCGGGACGAGGTCATCGCCCTGGCCACGGTGCCGGTTGAGGGCGGGATGGTACTGGCCGACCGGGCGCGGCATTACCTGGTGAACCCCTACCGCGAGGTACCCCCGGAGATTCAGAGGCTCACCGGCATCACCGACGAAGCGGTGGCCCGTGCACCCGACCTTTTCACGGTGCTGCGCCTGGTGTTGCCCGAGCTGGCGGGCCGCGTGCTGGTGGGTCACACCCTGGGTTTCGACCTGGCCTTCCTCAACGCCAGGTTGCGCAGGTGCTGCGGCGTGTGCCTCCCCAGTCGCTGTCTGGACACCAGACTCCTTACCGAGATCCTGCACCCGGAATGGGACTGCCACACCCTGGACGCGGTGCTCGGGCGCTACGGGATTCCCCCGGTCGGACGCCACACGGCCCTGGGCGACGCCCTGCTGACGGCCCGCCTTTTGCTGATACTCACGGAGGAGCTCCGGGATAGGGGTATTCACGACTGGAAGCACCTGTGGCGCTACGTGCGCTACCGACTGGGTACCGCACAGGTGGGTTTCCTTTAATAGGTTAACCGCTTGACAGGCCATTTCCACGCCCATATACTTAACTTTGTGAAGTATCAATCATAAGGGGCGGAGCCAGGTGCGATCGGTGAGGCTTTTGGCTTTGTTTTTGGCGGCCGGCTTGTTGCTGAACGCGGGCGGCTGCCGGAGCGCGAAGGGTGTGGCGACGGGGCCCGGGGGGGCGGTGCCGGTCGCCATGGGTACGGTGAGTAAGGGACGCCTGGAAAGGGGCAGTATCGTCAGCGGCAAGGTGGCCGGGGCCGTGGAGGTGAACCTGGTGCCCAAGATGGCGGGCAAGGTGGCCCACGTTACGGTCGACGTGGGTAGCCGGGTACGGGCCGGCCAGGTGGTGGTGCGGCTGGAGGCCAACGAACTGGCCGCGGCGGTGGCCCAGGCCGAGGCGGCCCTGGCCGCGGCGCGCTCGGCCCGGGAGCAGGCCCAGGCAGAACTGTCGCGTGCCGAAGCGGCCCTGGAGCAGGCACGAACGAGCTTCGCATTGGCACAAACCAACCTGAAGAGGGGCGAATTCCTTCTGCAACAGGGAGCGCTATCCCAGGCGGACTTCGAGGCCAAGTTTCAGACCCCCTTCGTCAACGCGGAGGCAGGCTTGAGGCAGGCGGAGGCAGCTTATGAAGCGGCGCAGGAGCGCGCCGGAGGAGGTACGGCCGCCCAGGTGGCCCAGGCCGAGGCAGCTTTGCGCCTGGCCCAGGCCAACTACGCCAACAGCATCATCACCTCGCCCATCAGCGGGGTCGTGACCGCCCGTTACGTGGACCCGGGCGAGATGGCCTCGCCGAGCGCGCCCGTACTGACCATCGTCCAGATGGACCCCGTGGTGGTCGAGGTCGGGGTGGGCGAGACCCTGGTCAACAGGTTGCAGGTGGGTCAGGAGGTGGCGGTGCGCATTACCGCGGCCAGGAGCGAGCCCTACACCGGCCGGGTGAAAACCGTGAGTCCCGGAGCCGACCCCCGCACGAAGACCTACCAGGTCAAAGTTGAGATACCCAATCCCGACGGGATCATCAAGCCCGGCATGTTCGCCGAGGTGGACTTCGGCGGCGCGGCCGAGGAAACCCTCCTCGTGCCGCGCGATGCCGTGGTGACCCGGGACGGGAAAACCGTGGTCTTCACCGTGATCGAGGGCAAGGCCGTGGCCCGGGAAGTGGAGTTGGGCGATTCGGACGGCCGTAACGTGGCCGTCAAGGCCGGCCTGAGCGAGGGCGAGCGGATCGTGGTTTCCGGGCAGGACCGCCTGTCCGACGGCACTCCCGTGACCGTGACGGGCGGCGGCCCGTAATCCGGGTTGGTGGGCGCGGCGTGCACATAGCGGAGTGGTCGGTTAAGAGGCCGGTGGCCGTTACCGTTACGGTGCTGGTCGTGGTCCTGCTGGGACTGGTGTCGCTGCATAATTTGCGCGTGGACCTCTTCCCGGAAATAGACCTGCCCATGGCCGGCGTGATGACCAGCTACCCGGGAGTGGGGCCGGAAGAAATCGAGAGCCTCATCACCGTGCCTCTGGAGCGGACCCTGGCCACGGCGCCCGGGGTCAAAAATATCACCTCCACGAGCCGGCGCGGGCAGTCAACCATCACCGTGGAGTTCAACTGGGGCACCAACATGGACGTGGCTCTGCAGGACCTGCGGGACCGGCTGGACCGGGCTCGTAGGTCCCTGCCGGACGACGCGGACGCGCCGATGCTCATCAAGTACGATCCCTCCATGATGCCCGTGCTGGTGGTTACCCTGGCCGGCGAGGTGGGCCTGGAAGAGCTCAGGCGGCTGGCGGACGACGTCGTGCGGCCTCGGCTGGAGCGCGTGGACGGCGTGGCCGCGGTGGCGGTCTGGGGCGGCGTGACGCGGGAGATCCAGGTACTGGTTGACCCGGCCCGGCTACGCGGTTACGGCCTGACCCTGGCCCAGGTGGAGGCGGCCCTGAAGACCGAAAACCAGGACGTGCCCGCGGGCGAGGTACGGGAGGGTACCCGTCGCTACGTGGTGCGCGTCCCAGGGGAGTTCCGCGACCTTAAGGACCTGCAGAGCGTGGTCGTCAGCAGTAGCGACGGGACCACCGTGCGCTTGGCGGATCTGGCGCAGATAAAGGACGGCTACGCCGAGGTCACCCAGCTGGCCCGCCTGAACGGCCATCCCAGCGTGCTCCTGTGGGTGCAGAAGCAGTCCGGGGCCAACACCGTGGAGGTGGTGCGCCGGGTCAAGACCGCCCTGGGTCAGCTCGGATCCGAGTTGCCGGGCAATATACGGTACCTGCCCGTGCTCGACCAGTCCACCATTATCGAGGCCTCGATTCGAGACCTCGCGCGCAACCTGCTGGTGGGCTCCCTGCTGGCTGCGGCGGTAATCTACTTTTTCCTCCGCAACTGGCGCGCTACGGTGGTCGTCTCGTTTTCCATTCCGGTGGCCGTCATCGCGGCTTTTTCCATGATTTACTTCAGCGGTCAGACCCTCAACATGATCTCCCTGGGCGGCCTGGCCCTGGGCGTGGGCATGGTGGTCGACGACTCTATCGTGGTCCTGGAAAACATTTACCGGCACCGCCAGGAGGGGCTGGCTCCTTTCGAGGCGGCGGTGGGAGGCGCGAAAGAAGTAACCAGCGCGGTGATCGCCTCGACCCTGAGTACCGTTTCCGTTTTCCTGCCGATCGTCTTCGTAAAGGGCATGACGGCCCAGTTCTTTACGCCCATGGCCCTCGCCGTCTCCTTCGCCCTGCTGGCCTCCCTTTATGCGGCCCTCACCCTGGTGCCCATGGTCTCGGCGCGCGTGCTGGAGAGGGAGCGGGGGGAGGGCCCGCCGTCTACGGGCCCGCTGAAGAGGGTGATGGAGCGCACCGGCGCCTGGTTGGACCTCCTGTACGCCCGCTACCGCACGCTGCTGGGCTGGGCCCTGGGCCACCGGCGCGCGGTGGTGCTGGGGGCCGCGGGGCTTTTCGTCGTAAGTCTAATGGCCGCGCCCCTGGTGGGTACCGAGTTCATGCCCACCCTGGACCGGGGCCAGGTGAACATCACGGTGGAGATGCCCGCGGGTACGGATTTGGACGTTACCAACCGGGTGGTGGGGGAGATAGAAAAGAAGGTCACGGAATTGCCGGAGGTTGATTCCGTGGTGGCCTCGGTGGGCGGAGGGGGCATGGGCATGGGCGGTGCTGGTACGGACCAGGCGTCTGTGCGCCTTCAGCTGAAGGACCGCTCCGAGAGGAAGCGCTCTGCGGCGCAGGTGGCCGAAGCCCTGCGCCAGTCCCTGCCCCGCTTCCCGGGCGTGAACGTGTGGGTGGACGCCCCGGGGTCCATCTTCGGCGGCCGCACGCTCGGGGGTGCCAGCGCGCCCTTCGAGCTGGCCCTGAAGGGGGACGAACTGGACGTGCTGAAGGACCTGGCGGACCGGCTCCTCAAGCTGGTGCGGGAAACACCGGGCACCAGGCAGGTGCGCAGCAGCTGGGAACAGGCCCGGCCCGAGGCCCACGTGCTGGTGGACCGGGATCGGGTCGCGGCCTACGGCCTTTCTCTGGGCCAGGTGGCCTCGGCCATCCGCGCGGCGGTGCAGGGTGACGTGGTGACCAGGTACCGGGTGGGCGGGGACGAGATCGACGTGCGCGTACGCTTCCCCGAGGACGCACGCCGGGACGTGGCCAGCTTGAAAACCATTCCCCTGCTCTCCGGCCGGGGCACCGAGGTGCTGCTGCAGGACGTGGCCGAGGTGCGGCCCGGGACGGGCCCCATGACCATCCAGCGGCGTAACCAGACGCGGGTGATCAGCATTACCTCCCAGCTCGTGGGTCGCAGCCTGGGCGACGTGGTGGCAGAGGTGCGGCAGAAGGTGGCGCAGCTTGCGCTGCCGCCCGGCTACTGGGTGGAGTACACGGGCGAGGCCGAGCAGATGCGCGAAACCTTCGGCACGCTGCTGGTTTCGCTGGCCCTGGCGGTGGTGCTTATCTACCTGGTATTGGCAGCCCAGTTCGAGTCCTTTTTCTTCCCGTTCATTGTAATGTTTTCGGTGCCGGTGGCGCTGACCGGCATCGTAGGCGGGCTCATGCTCACGGGGCGCGCCTTCAGCGTACCGGCCTTCGTGGGAGCCATTCTCACCGTGGGCATAGTGACCAAGAACGCCATCGTGCTGGTGGACTACGTGAACCAGCTGCGCGCCCGGGGGATGTCGCGGGACGAGGCCCTGCTGCGGGCCGGCCCGGTGCGGCTGCGGCCCATCCTGATGACCACGGGTACCACGGTGATGGCCATGCTGCCCCTGGTGCTGGGGATGGGCGAGGGCGCGGAGACCCAGGCCCCGCTGGCGACGGCGGTGGTGGGCGGGCTGCTGTTCTCCACCCTGGTGACCCTTGTGCTGGTACCGGTGGTGTATTCCGTCTTCGACGACCTGGTGGTGCGGGTGCGGGAGCGGTGGCGGCGCCTCCGACATCAAACCACTTAGCCGGCTAACAGGGCCGCCCGGCAATCGGGCGGCTAGAATTATTGGTGCACCCGTCCGGTCCGGACTTGGTCCCGTCTAATGTGGAAGGAATATGCCAAGAAGTGTCGAACAACAACCGGGAAACGGTGGGGGACCGGGTATGGTGTACTACGTCTCTTTACTGGTGCTGGTGGCCATCGCTTTCTACTATCTCTACCGGCGCGGGAGCCGACGTCTGGGGCTGAGCGTCCGCGGGGCCTGGGGTACCGCGGGGCTAGGTGCCCTCTTGGCTTTGCTCGGGCCTTGGGCCGCGGCATGGTTGGGCTACGGGGGGGCGCTGGCCCTGGCCGGTCTGGGCCTGGTAGGTGGTGGTCTGGTGGTGGCCTGGAGTGAACGGAGGCATGGCAATACGGGGGGTGAGGTGCCGGTAGAAGGAACGGATGACGGCGGGGCTGTGTCGCCCGCCGAAGGGGCAGTAACGCCGGCGGAGACGGCGGCGGTGACCCGCGAGGAGCCGGCATCCCCGGCCTCCGCCGGCGGGTGGAACGGCACGGCCGTGGAGTCCATCGGTGAGACCAGGTCCCCCGGTGAGGGCGGAGGGCCGCACGCCGCGATCCTGCCTGCGCCGTCACCGGGAGATCCCTACGTTGGGGTCGGGAGCGGGACGGAGTTCGCCGCGCAGCCTGCGGAGGTGGAAGATCTGGCCGTGCTTGCGGCTGGACCTGGGGAAGCCGTGGGGCCCGGGGCCGGAGCGGGGACCTCGGCCGCGGTTATCGAGCCCTCCGATGGCCGGGAGGTGGGCCGCGACGCCCCCGGCTCAACGGCTGCGGCCGTAGAGGCCGAACTACCGGATGTGGCCGGAGGCGGTGCGACCGTGGTACCGGGGCCCTGCTCCGGGGAGGCTGTGCCTCAGCCGCCTGCAGGGAGGGAAGCGAACGCGGCACCTCCGGAGCAGGAGGCGGGAAATGGGTTGGCGGCGCTGCTGGAAGAAAGTTACGGGGCCCTGGCAGCCGGCGAGGTCGAGCGGGCCTGTGCAGGTTTTCGGCGCGCGCTTGAAAGCGGACTTTCCCCTTCTCTGGCCGTGCTGGTGGCCGGTAACGCGGCCGCCCTTTACCGGCGCTCGGGCGAGTACCGCGAGGCGGCCCGCATGCTCCGGCGCGTGCGGCTGCTTTACGGGGCCCGCCTTTCGGGAGCGGAAACAGCATACCTGGAAGCTCAGATCACCTACCTGGAAACCGTACGCTGGCTTTTGGAACGGGAGGGTCTGGCCGGCCTGCCGTGGCACGCGGTGCCCGCGGCGTTGAAGGAGCGGGCCGCCAGGGCCGCCCGTTACACGTCTTGAGGGGAGCGCAAAAATGAAGAAGACGCGTGAGATCCTGGAACTGCCGGTAATCGGAGTGGAAGAGGGGAGGGAACTGGGTCGGGTCAAAGGTCTGGTGGTACACGCGGAGGCCGGTCGGGTGGCCTACCTGCTGGTGGCCGGAGACGAATGGTACCGCGGGGCGGTGGCCCTGGCCTTCGAAGACGTCCTGGGCCTGGGGGACGATGCCGTCACCACCGAGGGGGCGGGCAAGCTACTGCGCCTTGCCGAGGCC
Organism: Ammonifex sp.; assembly: GCA_020725605.1. Classification (GTDB taxonomy): domain Bacteria; phylum Bacillota; class Desulfotomaculia; order Desulfotomaculales; family DYER01; genus DYER01. Next base: position 18,267 of record DYER01000042.1, read on the forward strand.
CCCGGTCTGGAGGAATTGCTGGCCGGCAAAGTCCAGGTAATCGGGGCCCGGGTCCTCACCAGAAAGGGTAAGCTGGCCGGACGGGTGGGCGAGTACTTTGTGGACGAGGAGAGCGGGCGTATCGCGGGTATCGAGCTTCAGGCGGCGGACCACCAGGAGCCCGTCTTCGTACCGGCCGAACAGATCCTCACCTTTGGTCGGGAGGTGGTGGTGATCCAGGAGCAGAAAGGAGGCGCCGGCCCGGAAGGAACCCGCACAGGGGGGGGACACGTTAATGAACTGACGGAAGTATTCGCCGAAAAACAGCGCAAGTACCTGCTCGGTAAGAGGGCCGGGCAAACCGTCACGGCCAACGGCGAGATCATAGTCACGGCGGGGAGCGTGATTACCGAAGAGGTGGTGGCGCGGGCCCAGGCGGCCGGCAAACTCCTGGAGCTCTCTTTAAGCGTGGAGGTTTAGGCTGATTTGCCCCTGTGGCGCAAGGGCCTGTTACTGATCCTTTTGCTTCTGGTGCAGGCCTCGGCGGGTGTCCTTCTGGGGGCGACCTTTTTTTCTTGGACGCACCGCGACAGGATCCTTCCGAACGTGTACGCGGGGGAGACGGCCCTGGGGGGATTGACTCCCGTCGAGGCTGCGGCGCGCCTGGCGGCTTCCCTTCCCCGGGAGGAAAGCCGTGTGGTGGTGCGGGCCGGGGGCCGGGAGTGGTCCATCGCCCTGCACGAGTTCGGCGTGCGCTACTTCCCCGAGGTGACGGCCCGGCGGGCCTTCGCCGTGGGCCGGGAAGGAAACCGGCTGGCACGTTTGATGGCCCCGCTACTCCTTCAGGTTAGACCCCGGGTGTTACCGCACGCGGTGGAGGCCGCGTGGCCGGTGCTGCAGCAGTGGCTGGGGCAGGTAGCCGAAAGCACACGGCGTCCGGCGCGCGACGCGGCGGTCACCTACCGCAACGGCCGCCTCGAGCGGGAGCCCGAGGCCCAGGGCTGGGAGATGGACGCGGAGGCCGTGGCCGCGGAGATAAGGACGATGCTGGTGCGGGGCCGTTTGGCACCGGTGGAGGCCGTGGGTCGGACACTGGAACCATCCTTGAAACTGGCGGACCTGGAGGGTGTGCGTGAATTACTGGCCGCGTACAGCACCTCCTTCGATCCCGCGGCGCGCGCCCGCAGCCACAACATCCGGCTGGCCGCGCGGGCCCTCGACGCCGCCGTGGTGCTGCCGGGACGGGAATTCTCCCTTGATGCCCGGATCGGCCCGCGGCTGGCGCAGAACGGTTACCGGGAGGCCCCGGTAATCCTGAACGACCGCGTGGTACCCGGGCCCGGAGGCGGGGTGTGCCAGGTGGCCACCACCCTCTATAACGCCGTTCTGTACGCCGGCCTGGAGATCACCGAGCGGCACCCCCATTCCCTGCCGGTGGACTACGTCCCGATAGGCCGGGACGCCACACTGGCGTCGCCCACCATCGACTTCCGCTTTGTGAACAACACGGGTCAGGCCATCATGATCGCTGCAGGCGTGGAGGGCAATCGCCTCACCGTCAGTATTTTCGGCACCCAACCGTACCCCTCGCGCACCGTGCGCCTGGAGGTCGAAAGGGAAGTGGTGGCCCCCGAGGTGCGGCTGGTGGCGGACCCGTCCCTGCCTCCCGGTGCGCGCGAAGTACGCGTGCGCGGCAGGGAAGGTTATCGGGTAAGGGTTTACCGCCTGTGGGAAGAGGAAGGGCGCCTGATCCGGCGCGAGCTGGTGTCGGACGACCTTTACAAACCCGTGGCCACGGTGGTGGCGGTGGGTCCCACCCGGGCGGAGGTCCCGGAAAAGTAGGGAACAAATCGCCGGGCCGGTACGCCTAACAAGTAGGGAATTTGGTGATCGCGACGGAGGGCGGCGGCGTTGGGATAGGCGGGCGGGTCCTGATGGCGATATTACTGGTGGCGGTGGTGGCGGGCGGACCGTGCGTCTGGCTCCGGGGCACCCAGGCCGTGGGCGGCGAACCGCTACTCCACGGCGCCGGCGGCACGGCCCCGGTTGGGGATTACCGGGCGGCCCCGCCGGAGCTTCCCGACTTTCGGGGAGCACCCTGGTCCACGGCCCCGGTCGGGCCTTCCGACGTGGCCGGTACGGTGTATGCCGGACCGGTATCCCGTCTGCAGGCCCTCGGGGTGCTCACCGGCGATGGGGAGGGCGCTTTTCGGCCGGCGGACACCATTACGAGGGCCGAAGCCAGCGCCGTGCTGGTGCGGTTGCGTGGCTTCACGCGGGACGATGTGGCCCGGGCCGGGGTCGTACCCGGTCGGTACGCGGACGTACCCGTCGGACACTGGGCGGCCGGTTACGTGAACCTGATGGACTCCCTCGGGGTGGTGCGTGGGTACGCCGACGGCACTTTCAGACCCGAAGGTCCGGTGACGCGGGCGGAATTCCTGACCATGCTCCTCCGCCTCCTGGGTTACGGGGAGCGGCTTCAGGGGTCGTGGCCGGAGAGGTCAATGGGTGAGGCAGAGCGGCTGGGGCTCATCGCAGATCGGGAAGCGGCACCGGATGAGCCGGTGACGCGGGGCGAGGTCGCCGTGCTGGTGGATCTGGCGGCCCATCGGATACCGGTGGCCCCTGCTCTGGACCCGGCGGGGCGCTTACCCGTGCAGGTCTGGCTGGGCAAGGGCGGCGGGGCAGGGTTCTAGTCCGCGGCCGTGCCGTGTCCTGCCGGTTTTTGGGGTGCGACTTTTTTTGGGTCCCGGGTTTGCAGGCCGATCGCCCGGAACGGGACAGGAGAGTCTTTGCTTTAAGAAACCGCCGAGGGGCGGATTTTCTTTTTACGGCAGGGGCAGAGGGTGTGCGGGTCGAAATAGTAAACATATTTAAGCAATTGTGGCCTTCATGCGAGGAACCACCGCCCCAAAAACGGAGCGGGCGACGTATTCGGCTCCTCAGGGGGTAAAAATGCGGTACTTGCGGCTGACGCTGGTGGGGATACTTCTGGGGGCCCTCCTGCTGGTGTGCTGTGAGGGTTACCGGTACGAGGGCGGCCCAACTCCCTTTGTCGGCGAATCCGGGCCACCCGCGGGTTCTCCGGAAGGCGAGGCCGGCCTGTACGTGCTTCATCTGACCGATGCGCTTCCTTCCGGCTGGCGTGAGGCCCTCAGGGCGGCCGGGGCGGAACCGGGAGAGCCCCTTACGGGCCGGGAATGGCTGGTGCGGGCTACTCCTGCGGCGGCGGACCGGGTGCTCGCTTTACCCTTCGTTGGGGAGATGGAGGAGTTGCCGACCCGGGACCGGATGGCCCCGGGGCTCCGCGGGGGTGCGGGAACCGAAGCTGTCGAAGTACTCGTTACGGTTTTCGCGCCCGGGGATAAGGCCCACCTGGCCGAGGCGGTGGCCCGGGCGGGCGGGCATACGGTGGGCGGCCTGGACGATAGCGGACGAACCCTGCGGGTGCGCCTGCCGGGCGCCGTCCTGGCGGAGATAGGCCGGCTCCCTTACGTGCTGTACGTGGAGCCCTATCACAGGCCGGAGTTCCTGAACGACCGGGCCTCGGGCGTGGTTGGGGCGTGGGCCGCGGCGGCCCCCGGACTGGTGGCGCCCGCAGGTCTCAACGGCGCCGGACAGGTGGTGGCCGTGGCCGACTCGGGTCTGGACACCGGGGACCTCCGGTCCCTCCACCCCGATTTTCAGTCCCGGCCGGGTGAACCGGCGAAGGTAGTGGGCCTCAGGTCCTTCGGCGGGGCCGGCACGGCCGCCGATCCCGTGGGACACGGCACCCACGTGGCGGGGACCGTGGCGGGCACCGGCGCGGCCTCGGACGGGCGTTTCCGTGGTCTGGCCCCGGGGGCCCGGCTATACGTGCAAGGTCTGCTGGACAGGAGCGGCCGGGCCAACCTCCCGGCCGACCTGGCAACCCTCTACGGCCCGGCCTACGCCGCCGGGGCCCGCATTCAGGTCAACGGCTGGGGTACGCCCGGCGAGGGCTACGGCACCCTGGCCGCGCAGGCCGACGATTTCGTATGGCGGCACCCGGATTTCCTGGTGCTCTTCGGCGCGGGTAACGAGGGGCGCGAGGGAAGGTCCGGCAGCCTGGGGGCGGAGGCCCAGGCCAAGAACGTTCTGGTGGTGGGGGCCAGCGAGAATCCCCGGCCCGGTTTCGGGGGCGATGCGGACCGGGCCACGGAGGTGGCCGCCTTCAGCAGCCGGGGACCGGCGGCGGACGGCCGCATCAGGCCCGACCTCGTGGCCCCCGGCACGGCCGTCATTTCTACCACGTCCGCCTTGACGCAAAGCCAATTCAAACCCAACCCGCGCTACGCGGTGCTGTCGGGCACGAGCCAGGCCACGGCGGTGGCGGCCGGCGCGGCCGCCCTGCTGCGCGAGTACCTGGAGCGCGTGCAGGGGATCCAGCCTTCCGCCGCCCTGCTCAGGGCCCTGCTGATCAACGGCGCGCGGCCCCTGGCCGGGGGCAGGGAGGCGGCGGGGTTCGGCCTGCTTGACCTGGGCGCCACCCTGGTGGCCCTGCACGAGGGCACCTTCAGGTTCGGCGACGACCGGGTGGGACTGCCGGAAGGGGCGGTGGCACTTTACGAGTACACCGTCACCGACGGCCAGCAGCCCCTGAAGGTCACGCTGGCCTGGACCGACCCCCCGGCGGCCCCGGGGAGCCCGGCACCCCTGGTGAACGATTTACACCTGGTGGTCGTGGGCCCTGATGGCCGGCAGGTGTGGGGCAACGATTTCGCCGGAACCGGCCGGCCGGACGAGAAAAACAACGTGGAGCAGGTGGTGGTGGAGAATCCCCCACCGGGGAAGTACACCATCAAGGTGCTGGCGGCGCGGGTGAGCATGGGAGGCGAACCCGACGCCCTGGCGGCCCGCCAGGCCTTTTCCCTGGTCTACGGTCAGCCTCCGGGCCACGGGGTGGTGGCGCGGGTGGACCGCCAGCGCGGCCGGGCCTTCCTCCTGGAGGACGGCACCCTGGTGGTGCGCGACCGGGAGCAGGCGCTTTTCCTGACCCTGGACCGAGGCGCGGTGGCGGAGGTCGGTCCCGAGTCCCTTAGGGCGGGATTTGACCTTTATTACGTGGGTCCCCGGCAGGAGGCCCGTAGCCTCTATCTGGTGGGAGGGAGCCTGGAGGCGAGCGGGATGTGTGCCCTGCGGGTGGGCGAGGACACCCTGCTGGTGGAAGTGAACCCGGAGTGGTCCGAGGGCGGATTCCGGGTGGCCCGGGCGGAGGCCCCGGGGGCCTCCATGCCCCCGGGCGCCGACGTAACCGGGATCGTCACTCCTTCCACGGGCGAAGTGTGGGACCTGAAGGCCTCCTGGCGCGAAGTGCGGGGCACGGTGGCGGCCTTTGAACCGGGACGCCGGGTGTTACGGCTGCGCGAGGACTCCACGGAGTACGTACTGGCCCCGTGGGCCGCCTTCGGTACCGGGTTTTCCTGGCAGGAACGGCCGTCCTGGGACGCACCCTTTGGCGCGGGCCCGACCGGCTCCGGGGGTGAGCTCATCCCCGGCGCGTCCGTCGGCCTTTGCGTGTCACCCCGCACGGACCTGGTTACGTGGGTGCAGGTGGAGCAGCGGGCCGCGGCCGGGATCCTGGAGGCGCTGGACCCGCAAACGGGCGCCCTGCGCCTGGACGGCGGCACCGTATACCGCCTGGTACCGGGCAGCGTGGTCTTCCGGGACGGCCGCCCGAGCGGACCCGGGGCGCTGCAGCCGGGGGATTACGTGGTGGGCTTTCTTGGTCCCGGAGGTACACGGGATTTCTGGCGGGTCCATGCCTACTCGCGCGTGGTTTACGGCAAGGTGATCTATCCGGCCCCTTCCAGCCTGGTATTGCGGGACGACACCGGCGGGGTGGTGGTCCTGCCGGTAGAGGAAAATCCGGAAGTGGTACGCCACGGCCGGCCGTCCTCGTGGGCCGGCCTGCGGGAAGGGGACTGGGTGCGGCTGTTCCTGCGGGAGGACCGGATCTGGCGCGCGGACGTGGCCACGCCGGCCGGCCAGCCCGATGCCAGCGTGGTGGTGGCGGCCTACGAGGAGGGCTACCTGCTTACTACCCGGGGCGAGCGCTACCTGGTGACGCCGCGCACCTGTGTCCTCAAGGACGGCTGGCCGGTGCGGGCCAGCGCTTTGCGGCCCGGTGAGCCGGCCGCCGTTACCGCGGTGTGGGCCGAGGACGGCGCAAACAGAATTCTGGCCATGGTGGAGGGACAGAGTACCCCCGGAAGCCGGGTACCCGCCGTAAGCGTGACGGCCCCGGAGCGGGTCCGGGAGCCGCTGGTGGAGGTGCGGGGCCGGGCGCCGGGGGCCCGGGTCTTCCTTGCCGCGGGCGAGGCCCCGCCGGAAGAGCTGGCCCCCGGGGAGGACGGTGTGTTCGAGGCCCAGGTCTCCCTGGTACGGCCCGGAATCAGCCGCATCACGGTGGTGGCGGTGGACCGGGAAACGGGCGGGGTAGGAGCGCAAACGGTCGTGGTTTACTGGCCCGGAGAACTCGAGGACATCGTGGGACACTGGGCGCAAAATGCCGTCAGGAGGTTGGTGCTCCGGGGTTTGGTGCGGGGCTATCCGGATGGGACCTTCCGGCCCGACGAACCCGTCACCAGGAAGGACTTCGTGGTATTGCTGGGCCGGGCCCTGAAGTGGCCGGCGCCCCCGGACGGTCCGGATCCCTTCGCGGATCAGGCCCAGATGACCGGAGAGGAGGGGTCGATGGTGCGTGCCGCCGTGGCCCGGGGGGTGGCCCGCGGCTACCCCGACGGCACCTTCCGGGGCGGGCAGGCCCTCAGCCGCGCGGAGGCGGCCGTTTTGCTGGCGCGCGCCCTCGCGTTGCCGCCGGGAGCGGGGCGCCTCCCCTTCCGGGATAAGGGGGCGATTCCGTCCTGGGCGCTGTCTTCCGTACTGGCGGCCCACGAGGCCGGCCTGATGGTGGGCCGGGACGACCTCACCTTTGACGCCCAAGGGACCCTCACCCGGGCCGAGGCCGCCGTGGTCCTCGGGCGCGTACTGAACTACCGGGGCGAATAGACGTAAAAGGGTCCCACCTCCCAAGGGGTAGGACCCCGATTCTGTGCCCTGCCGTTCATATCGCGAGGCTTCCCCCTCCGACAGGGAGGAGGCCTCGTTTTACCCGGAAATAGTTGGCCCCCCGTGCGGGTGCCTGGTCCGGACCCCGGGGCAGGGTTTTGGCGCGGCCCGGATGGGGAGGCTACCGTGTTCCGGCCCCGGTTTCGGTCAGCCACACCGCAATGGTGACCCGCAACAGGTCGTCACGCTTCCGCTCCACGTCCCGGATCCGGTCCTCCAGAGGGGCCACGTCGGCCCCCTGTCGGCGCAAGCTGTCCATCTCGCCTTTGAGGCGTACCAACTCGCCGTTGAGCGCGGTCAGCTCCGAGGTCACGTCCGTTCGCGTGATCCGCCGGTCCGTCTCCCGGCCCACGGCCGACAGACGCTCCAGTAGGGTTTCGTAATCCTCGGCGGGCGCGCTCAGGCTCACTAACATGCGCGCGTGCCCGTCAGCGCCGGGACCGAGGGGCGTGTTTTTCTGGGTAGCACGATACTGCTGTGCCAGGGCCGCTATCTCCGCGGTGGCGTCGGACAGCCGCGGTACCTCCAGCCACAGCGATACGGCAACACGTTCGGTGGTTTTGCTGGTAAACGCCACCTGCCATCCGGCGGACTGCGGTGTTTGCTGGGGGACGGTGGGTTTTTCGCCTGTTGGCGGTGCCGGCGCCGGTGCTGCGCCCTCGGACTGCCGGTTGCCGGAGCCCGGTTGGGACGGCGCCGCCGGCATTTTGTTCTCCTCCGGTGGTTGCTGAGCCGTCACACCGGACGGCTCCCGCTCTGCGGCCGGCGGTGCGGTGGTGACCACCGGCGGCCGGTCCCGGTGTGCCAGATGCGAGGGGAGGACCTGGGTCCGCCCGGCAAGGCCGGCGGCCACTGTGACTCCTCCCACCAGCAACGCCAGCACCGCAGCGGCGGCGGCCACCCGTAGGCCGCGGGACCATCCGGTCCAGAGCGCCACCCGACGCCGGGTTGCGCTCTCCCGTGCCGGCAGGCGGGCCATGATTCCGGCCCGGAAACTCGGGGGTACCGCCACGGGTTCCTCTCCCAGCAGGCGGAGGGCCCCGCTCAAGGCCCGCCAGGCGTCCAGTTCCCGCCGGCAGGCCGCACAGGAGGCCAGGTGCCTTTCCAGGACGCGGCGGGAGGACGGTGAAATTTCCTCGTCGATGTAAGCCGAGAAAAGGGCCCTTACTCGGAAGCACGACACGGCACCCGCACCTCCTTCCTTTTCTTCTCCGGCAGGACCTGGTTTCGCGCCACCATGCCGATCATACTACGGCGGAGGGCGCTGCGGGCCCTGTTCAGGCGCGACTTCACGGTGTTAACGGGACAGGCCAGAATACGCGCGATCTCTTCGTACTGGCAACCCTCTATTTCCCGGAGTATCAGGATGGCCCGGTGCTCGGGACTCAGGGAGTTGAGCGCCTGCACCAGGAGGCGCCGCGTTTCCTTCTGGTCCAGAACCTCCTCGGGTCCGGGCAGGGGGTCCACCACCAGCCGGTCCAGCTCTTCTCCCTCGTCCGTTTCCAGCGGCGCGTCCAGGGAGGAGGGTTGCCCCCTCTTACGGCGCCGCAATTCGGAGGTCCAGAGATTAACGGTGATGCGGTGCAGCCAGGTGCCGAAGCCCGCCTCCTCGCGGAAACCCGCCAGGCCGGCGTAGGCCTTGAGAAAGGTTTCCTGGGCCAGATCCTCCGCGTCGTTGTGGTTTCCCGTCAGGTGCAGGCACAGGCGGTAGACCCGCTGTTCGAACAGAGCAACCAGTTCCTCGAAGGCCGCGATATCCCCGCTCTTGGCGGCCTTCACCAGCCGGACGATCCTGTCTTCGCCCATAGGAAATCGCTCCTATGGTGCCGGAGCCACTCCCGGCACTTGTTTAGACGTTGAAAGGGGCTTGTTGTTCCGTTTCTCTCGCGCTGGTACTACCATTTCGCGCCGTGCCGGCCTTTTCCTCCTTGACAGGAGTTGTTCCCGCGATTATATTTTAGACGGTTAATTATTCAAAAGGTTAAAGGCCGCATGGACGACGAGCTCATCAATTCCTGCCTGGAACAACTGGAAGAAGCCTGGCAGGCCCTGAGCCGGCGGATTCACGGCGAGCTGCGCCAGCACATCGCGGAGGGCATTACGGTCAGCCAGTTTTTCCTGCTGCGCGAGATCGCGCAGCGGGGCCGCGTGACCGTTTCGGAGGTGGCCGCGGGCCTCGGGGTTACCCTGAGCGCCGTGACGGCGCTGGCCGAAAAGCTCTCACGGGCCGGCCTCATCTCCAGGACGCGGGATCCCCACGACCGGCGCGTGGTCTGGCTGGAGCTGACGCGCCAGGGGACCGAGAGGCTGGAAATCTGCCGCGAGGGCCGTAACCGCGTGCTGCGGCGTTACCTGGGACGGCTATCGCCGGAGGACCTGCGGCGGTTGGTGAGTATTTACCGCCGGCTGATCTCGACCCTGGAGGCCGAGGAGGGCCGCGGTTCGCAGGAGCAAGGGGGTTGACGGGTATGGACGGTACGGCGGTGCGGCCCGCCTCCTGGCAGGCCGTTGTGCGCAGCTACGTCGAGGTTACCAAGGTGCGGTCCGTGCTGCTGCTGGTCTTTACCGCGGCCGCCACCATGGCCGTGGCCGCACGGGAGGTGCCCGTGGACCGCACCACGGCGGTTCTGGCCCTCGTGGCCGTGACCCTGGCCTGCGCCGGGGCCAATGCGGTGAGCTGCTACGCGGACCGGGACCTGGACGCCGTCATGGTGCGTACCCGGCACCGGCCCATTCCCGCGGGCCGGATTCACCCGCCGGAGCGGGCCCTGTGGTGGGGTGGCTTTCTGTTCCTGGTTTCACTGGTGCTGGCCTGGCGCGTGAACTGGCCCTCCGTGCTGGCCCTGCTGGCAGGGGGCGCCGGTTACGTGGGGGTGTACAGCCTGTGGCTGAAGCGGCGGAGCCCCCTGAACATCGTGCTGGGGGGCTTCAGCGGCGGTTTGCCCGCGGTATTCGGGTGGACCGCGGTCACGGGCACCCTGACCTGGCTTCCCGTGCTCATCGCGGCCCTGGTGGTGCTCTGGATACCGAACCACATCTGGAGCCTGGCCATTTTCTACCGGGAAGACTACCTCCGGGTGCGGGTACCCATGCTGCCGGTGGTCGACGAGCGGCGGGCACTGCGGTGCATCCTCTCGACCGTGGTACTCATGGTGGGCGTTTCCCTGGTGTTGTATTTCGTAGGCCGGTTCGGCTACGTTTACCTGTCGGCGGCCGCGCTTCTGGGGACCGCGGCCCTTTACCTGGGGTGGCAGGTCTACGCACGGCCCGCGCCGAGTCGCGCCTGGCGCCTGTTCAAGTTTTCGAGCGTATACCTGTTTCTGGTGTTCCTGGCCATGATGGGGGAAAGCCTGTTTGCCTGAGGGGCCGGCGGGCCGGGGCCGCAGGCGAGCTTCGAGGGGCGAGGGTGGTGGCGTGTGAAAAAGAAAGTCTTTTTCGCCGTGCTGGTACTGATGGTGCTGGCCCTGGGCGGGATCTCGGCCTACTACTGGTACAAAGGCTATTATTTCGTAATCACCGAGGATGCCTATGTGGACGGCACCCTGATCCGCGTGGGGCCACAGGTTACGGGGCAGCTCAAAGAGGTCTACGTTGACGAAGGCAGGGAGGTAAAGGCCGGAGAGCCCCTGGCGCGGCTGGACGACCAGACCCTGGCCGCCGGTGTGAGCGTGGACCTGACCTACATCAAGAGCCCCATCACGGGCACGGTGCTCAAGCGCCTCGCCAATCCCGGTGAAATCGTGGCGCCCGGACAGGCCGTGGTCATGGTGGCGGACCTGCGGCAGGTTTACATCACGGCCAACGTGGAGGAAACGGACCTCGGCAAGGTGCAGCCCGGGCAGTTCGTGGATTTCACGGTGGACAGTTTTCCGGGCGTTCGTTTCACGGGGCGCGTGCATCAGGTCGGCGAGGCCACGGCGGCCACCTTCTCGCTGTTGCCCACCCGCACCACCAGCGGCACCTTCACCAAGGTGGTGCAGCGGGTGCCGGTGAAGATAGCCATCGACGACTGCCAGGGCCGGCGGCTGCTGCCCGGGTTGAGCGCGGTGGTGAGGATTCACGTGAGGTGAGGCGCGTGCGGGAGGGCGGCATTCCCTGGGCGGCCCTGTCGGGCCTGGTCCTGGGCTCGTTCATGGCCGTGCTGGACGCCAGTATCGTGAACGTGGCCCTGCCCCGGTTGATGGCCATCTTCGGGGTCACGCCGGACCACATCCAGTGGGTCATGACGGCCTACCTGCTGGCCTCCGGGGCAGTGGTGCCGGTGACGGGGTACCTGGCGGACCGCTTCGGCGGCAAGCGGATCTACCTCTGGACCCTGGTGGCCTTTGTGCTGGGTTCCCTGCTGTGCGCCTTCAGCTGGAGCGCGGACGCCCTGATCGGTTTCCGGGTGCTCCAGGCCATCGGAGGCGGGGCCCTCGTTCCGGTGGGCATGTCCATCATTTTCCGTATCACGCCCCGGGCCCACATCGGCACGGCCCTGGGCGTTTTCGGCCTGTCCATGGCCGCGGCCCCGGCCATCGGCCCCACCCTGGGCGGGTACCTGGTGGACTACTTCGACTGGCCCCTGATTTTCCTGATAAACCTCCCCGTGGGCCTTCTGGCCATGATCGTTTGCAGCGCGACGCTGGAGGAGCAACCCCACGATCCCGGATTGCGCTTCGACGTGCCGGGCTTTTTCCTGGGCACCACGGGGTGCGTGCTACTCCTCCTGGCCCTGAGCGAGGGGCAGAGCAAGGGCTGGACCTCCTACTACATCGTCATGCTCCTGACGGCCTCCGCCTTCCTGCTGGTGCTGTTCGTGCTGTGGGAGCTCATCACGCCCGTGCCCATGCTCGACGTGCGGCTTATGAGGAACCCGGTCTTTGCCGCGAGCCTGGTGGGCGGGAGCCTGAGCTTCATCGGCCTGTTCGCCGGCGTCTACCTGATTCCGCTCCTCACCCAGACGGTTATGGGCTACAGCCCCATGCAGACGGGTCTCATCCTCATGCCGATGGCCCTGGTGACGGGTTTTTTGGGGCCCATCGCGGGGCGCCTGTTCGACCGCGTGGGGGCCCTGCCCCTCGGGCTGCTCGGACTGAGCATCCTCGCCGTTACCACCTACGAGTTGCGGAACGTGACCTTCGACACCTCCTTTCACCACCTCCAGTTCCTGCTGGCCGTGCGCGGGGTGGGCCTGGGCCTCTCCATGATGCCCGTGGCCACGGCGGGTATGAACGCCCTGCCGCCTCAACTCAGCGCCCAGGCCTCGGCCTTCACCACCGTGGTGCGCAACATCGCGGCCTCCATGGGCATCGCCTACCTCACCCACGTGGTCATGGACCGCCAGGCCCACCACCTGTGGTGGCTGCGGGAGAGCGTCAGCCTGGCCAATCCGGCCACGACCGGGATCTGGCAGCAGGTCCACGGGTGGTTCGCCTTCCACTTCGGCACCGCCACTGCGTCCGCGGCGCCGAGCGCCCTGCTCGGCCAGCGGGTGGCACTGGAAGCCATGGTGGCGGCCATCCAGGACGCCTTCCTCGTGGCCACCTGGCTGGTGGCGGCGGGACTGCCCTTCGTGCTGGCCCTGGGCAAGAGAAGGATGGAGGCGGCCCGCCGGGCCGAGCTCACGCGCATGGCCATGGCCGGCGGGCCGGCGGCGCCGGACGCAGCGTATCCCCGTCTCGAAGGCTGAGGGAGGAAAAGTCCCGCGCGGCATAGAAATAGGCTATTCAGGTGTGATTCATGAGGGCGGTCCTGTTCGGCGTGCCGGTAGATCCCCTGACGCTGGAGGAGTGCGTGGAGCGGGTGGCGGCGCTGGTGGCCGGCGGCGGGGCGCACCAGGTGGTGACCCTCAATCCGGAACTGCTGTACCGGGCCCGGAGCGAGCCCCGTTTGCGCGCCATTCTCGACCGGGCGGACCTGGTGACCGCCGACGGGGTGGGCGTTCTCTGGGCCGCACGACGGGCCGGGCAGTGGCTGCCGGAGCGGGTCACCGGCATCGACCTCATGATGGCCCTGGTGCATCGGGCCGCCGCCTGCGGGTGGCGCATCTTCCTGCTCGGGGCGGCCCCGGGCGTGGCGGCCGAAGTGGCGCGACGATTGCAGGGCCTTTATCCCGACCTGACCATCGCGGGCTGGCAGCACGGTTTCTGGACGCCGGAGGAAGAACCGGAGGTGGTGGCCGCCATCAAGCGCGCGCGGCCACAACTGTTATTTGTGGCCCTGGGAGCCCCGCGGCAAGAGGAATGGATCGCGCGCCACCTTCCGGCCCTGGGGCCGGTGGTGGCCATGGGCGTCGGGGGCAGCTTCGATGTGGTGGCGGGCCGCGTGCGGCGGGCACCGGCCTTTTTGCGGCGCCTCAACCTGGAGTGGCTGGGCCGGCTGGTAATGCAGCCCCGGCGCTGGCGGCGCATGCTGGTGCTGCCCCGGTTTGCCTGGCTGGTGCTCCGCACCTACGGATGGCGGGGAGCAGGGACGAGATGCCCAAGATAGTCATTTCGGGGTATTACGGTTTTGCCAACGCCGGCGACGAGGCCATGCTGTCGGCCATGGTGTCCGCCCTGCGGGCGCGGGTGAGGGGGGCCGAAATCGTGGTGCTTTCCGCCCGGCCCGAACACACCCGAAAAGAGTTTGACGTGCAGGCCGTGGGCCGCAGTTCGCTGGCCCAGATCTGCGGGGCGCTGCGGGGTGCGGACCTGCTCCTCAGCGGCGGGGGAGGATTGCTTCAGGACGTCACCAGCAGGTGGAGCATTTTTTATTATCTGGGCATCATCCTGCTGGCCAAAATGTTCGGTTGCCGGGTGTACCTGTACGGCCAGGGGATCGGGCCCCTGCGGACGTCGCTGGCCCGCGGGGCGCTACGCCTGGTGGCCAACCGCGCGGACCTGATCTCGGTGCGGGACGTGGAATCCAGGGACGAACTGGTGCGGCTCAAAGTGTGGCGTCCGCCCATCCACGTGACCGCGGACCCGGCCCTGGGTCTGGACACCGAAGGCGTGGACCGGGAGCGGGGCCGGCAATTACTCAAGGCCGCCGGAGCCACGGGAAACGACCTGGTAGGTATCTCGGTGCGGTCCTGGAAGGGTTTGCGCCGCATTCAGGAAGTGGTGGCCGGATTGGGCGATTACCTGGCGGCCGAAGGCTGGCAGGTGGTGCTGGTCCCCATGCAGTATTCCGAGGACCTTCGGGTGTGCCGGGAAGTGGCGACCCTCATGCGGCATCCCCCCGTAGTACTGGAGGAAAGATACCCGTTTTGGGACCTGCTGTCCATCACGGCCAACTTCGGCCTGGCGGTGGGCATGCGGCTCCACTTTTTGATTTTCGCCGCCCTCATGCGCGTGCCCCTCGTGGGCATTGCTTATGACCCCAAGATTACCAGGTTCATGCAACAACTGGATTTGCCGGCCCCCCTTCCGGCAGAGGACCTGCGGCTGGAGGAACTAAAGTTTCAGGTCGATTTCGCCCGCCGTTACCGGGAAGGGGTCAGTTTTCTGCTGGCGGAGCGGGTGGCGGTCCTGCGGCGGCAGGCCCTGCGCAGCGCGGACCTGGCCGCCGAACTGCTGGGCAGGAAAAAGGTTTGAAACCGTCGAATAACTGTGGTTGACAATTTTTTGCATTTGTCAGCTTAAGGTAAAGGGTATCCAACTAGGTGGGGAGGAGAGAGCGTGAACTGGCGGTGGTTCGTTTTCCTGGGATTGGCATTACTCACCGGAATGGCCCTCCTCCCGCGCGCGCTGGCCACCCCTGCGGCGCCCGGGACCGCGGAAGACCCCCTGGTGTCCAGGAGCTACGTTGACCGGTGGGTGAAGTGGGAAGTAATGGAGTTGCAGCGCAACCAGGTGCTGGAGGGAAAGGCCGGTGCCATGGTGGTGGTGCGCCGGGGTCAGGCCGTAACCAGGGATCCCACCGGCAACGGCATTCCGGACCTTACCGCCGGGAGCGACCTGTTTGAGGCACAGTCCGTGCCCCTGAATCACCTGTTGCTGATACCCAGGAGTGACGGGCGCGGTATCGTGGCCCGGGGGTCTGTGTGGGTAATGTGCCGGGGCGAAGTCGTGGTAAGGTAGGTGGCCGTATTGCGGCGCTACAGGCTGAAAAACGGGTGGCGGTTGGCGGGCTTTTTGACCGCAGTCGCGCTGTTGCTCTCGGCGGGGTGCCTCCTGGCCCGGGATGTCGTCCTGTTCCTGAGTGCTCCTGCCGGCGATTCGGACGTGCGGAGCGCGGTGGCGAGGTCCGGACGGCTGAACGTACTGCTGCTGGGCATTGACGCGCGCCGGGGCGAGACCAAAGCCCGGAGTGATTCCATCATCCTGGCCAGTTTCGATCCCGGACGGCGTCGGGCCGCGTTGCTTTCCATTCCCAGGGACACGCGGGTACGCATTCCCGGCCACGGCTGGGACAAGATCAATGCGGCCACCATGTATGGGGGTCCGGATCTGGCCCGGGCCGTGGTGGGCGACCTGCTGGGCGTCCAGGTAGAGTATCATGTATTGACGAATTTTGCGGGCTTCAAGGAAATCGTTGATACCTTGGGTGGAGTCACCATCGACGTGGAGGAAGACATGGATTATTACGATCCGGCGGACGGTCAGGTGATCAACCTCCGCAAGGGGGTCCAGCACCTGAACGGCGAAAAGGCGCTCCAGTACGTGCGGTACCGCGGCGACCCCCTGGGCGACATCACCCGCACCCAGAGGCAACAGAAGTTTCTGGTGGCCCTGGCCCGGGAGATGCTCCAGCCCGCCACCATTCTGAAGTTGCCCCGGCTCATCCCGCAATTGCGCGAAAGCGTGGACACCAACCTGGGGCTCTCGGAGATGCTCGCTTTAGTACGCCTCGCCCAGGGCCTGGAGAACGTGGACCTTGTTACCCAGACCCTTCCCGGCTACTTTCTGAACCTGGACGGGGTGAGTTACTGGTACGTGGATCCCGGACGGGCCCGACAGGTGGTGGCCCAACTGCTGGAGGGACGCTCCACGCCGGCGGTGCTGGGGGAGGTTTACAGTCCTCAGCTGAAGACAGGCACCTCGGTCCACCGGCAGGTGGGGGAGGCCGCTCAGATGCGTCAACCGGCAGCACCGACGACCCGTACCCGCGGCGGGGAAGCCACCGGCACCGCCGGATCGCGGCCGGCCTCCGGAACCACCGGGCAGGCGCACATCCGGACCCCGGCATCGGAGGCGAAACCGGGCCCCGGCAGCAGCGTACCGCCTAAGGGAGTTCCGGAAACCGGCAGCGGAACGAAGCCCAATGCCGGTAACGGCGCCCCACCATCCACCGGAACTGAACCGGCGGGTGGCCCCGGGACCACCCCCGGCGGCGGAACCGCCCCGCGCTCCGTCACCCCCGCACCGGGTGAGGGGGCCATTCCTCCTGCCCGCTTCCCCGGAGCCGGTGGCGGGGTTTCTTAGCTACGGGGCGAGGAAATCTTGCGCGTGGAACGATTGCGGGTAGTACACATCATCGGCGGCGGGGAACTGGGCGGGGCCGAGCGCCACATCCTGAACCTGGCCGGGTTTTTGGATCCGCGCCGCGTGGCCCTGACGGTATGTTGCCTCTTTGCTGCTCCCTTTGTGCAGGTGGCCCGGGAGGCCGGCATCCAGGCTCTGGCCGTACCGATGCGCCATAAACTGGATTTCGGCGTGGTGACCAGAATTGTAGAACTGGTCCGCGAGGCGGACCTGGTGCATACCCACGGTGTGCGGGCCAACCTCCTGGGACGGATTGCGGCGCGCCTGGCCCGGCGTCCCCTGGTCACCACCGTGCACAGCCTGCTCCGGATGGACTACCCTACGCTCTGGACGCGCCTGCCAAACGCCCTGGCCGAACGGCTGACGCGGGGGTTGACCCGGCGGTTTATCGCGGTTTCGCGGCAACTCGCGGAGGAACTCATCAGGGAAGGCGTGGCGCCTGCACGCGTCAGGGTTATTTACAACGGGATCGACGTGGAGGCCTTTCAGCCGTGCCGTCCCCGGGACCAGGTGCGGCGGGAACTGGGTTACGGGCCGGGCATACCCCTTGTGGCCACCGTGGCCCGTCTGCACCCCGTAAAGGGGCACCGCTACCTGCTGGAGGCGGCCCAGCGGGTGGTACAGGCCAGGCCCGAGGTACGCTTTCTGGTAGTGGGTACGGGACCGGGCAGGGAAGCCCTGGAAGCCTACGCCGGGCAACTGGGAATCGCCAAGCAGGTAAGATTCACCGGTTTCGTGGCGGACGTGGCCTCCCTGCTGGGGGCCGTGGATCTGGTGGTGGTGCCCTCCCTGTGGGAGGGTTTTGGTTTGACGGCGGTGGAGGCCCTCAATGTAGGCGTACCCGTGGTGGCCACGGCTGTGGGCGGGCTGCCGGAGGTGGTGCGGCCCAAAGAGACCGGATTGCTGGTCCCGCCCGCCGACGGCGAGGCCCTGGCCAGGGAAATTCTGTGGGCCCTATCCCATCCCGTCGAGGCACGGGCCATGGCCGAGAGGGGGCGGGCCATGGTGCGGCGGGAATTCACGGCGCAAATCATGGCCCATCGGACCACCGAGCTCTACTTCGAAGTGGTGGCCGGCTGGTGAGCTACCCAGCCCTGGGTTTCCGTCGGGTTTTGCGGGCCCCCGTTAACCGGGGGTAGGGCGAAGAGCAAGCCGGCGGCGAGCCAGAAATAGCTGGCCATGGCCGGCACTTCGAAGATATTTTCCACCAGGTTGTGGGCCAGGACAGCCACCAGACCGGTCAGCAGGCCGGCCGCCAGGGACCTCATATCCGGGCCCACGTTCCGGTAAGCGGCCATGCCGCCGCGCAGAACGTTCAGGAGCAGCCACAGGTACGCGGCCAGGCCCGGTAGGCCGGTTTCGGCTGCGGTTTTCAGGTAAAAATTATCCACGTAGAAACTGCCGGGCACGTGACGCGCGGCCACCGCGCCCCCGAAGCGTCCCGGGCCTTCGCCCAGCAGGGGCGAGGCCTGAATCCTGGTGAGGGCGGCCTCCCAGCGGGCCAGGCGGCCGGCGCGCTGGCTGCTGACCACGTAAGCGGTACTGAACAGGTAGGTCAGCCGGGCCCGCACGGACGGAAGAAGGAGGGGCACCGTGACGCTTGCGGCGGTCAGGGGCAGCAGGAGAAGCGGTCGGGTCAGCAGGCCGAAGAGTAAGAGGGCCAGGCAGGTGGCGAACCAGGCACCCCGGGAAAAGGTGACCACCAGCCCCGCAAGCAGGGCGGCCAGCAGGCAGGCCAGTGTCCAGCGCTGCGGCCGGGTCCGCGCCGCCAGCAGGTGGCCGAGGGCCTGCGGGACCGCGAGGGCCAGCAGGCTCCCGAGCACGTTGGGGCTATTTACCAGGGAATAGGCGCGCGTGCGCGGGGATTGCTCCGCCACGTCCACCCAGTGGGCGGGCATGGGGGCCCCGGTGAGGTACTGGTAGACGCCGTGGAGCGCCAGCAGCGCGGCCACCGCAACCAGGGCCGCGCTCAAAAACCGTACCTGGGCCGGACGGTCCACCAGGGCGAGGGTGACGAAGAACCAGAGGGTGTACTGCAGGTATACGCGCACCCCTTCGGTGGCCACGGCCACGTCCGGGGACCGTACGCCCCAGAGGAAGACCATCAGGCCGGCATAGACCAGGAAGGGGATCGTCACCGGCGTGGGCCGCCAGCAGAGGCGTCCCCGCCACAGGCCCTTGCCGGCCCAGGTGGCCAGGCCCAGCAGGAGTAACAGTTCGTCCCAGGCGGCGGCAAGGGCACCGGCCGGGGCAAGGCGGCGTAAGAGGTAGTCCACCAGTACGTAGGCCGCCAGGGGCCACAGGACCAGGGCCGTGCCGCCCCGGTCGCAGGCGAGGCGCAGGACCAGGCTCTCGGCGCACGGCGGCGACTGCACCAGCCTTCGCACGCCGCTCGCCTCCCAGGCCCGCCTCAGGGCCGCGCTCTGCCGCTCCGCCCGGGTCTCCAGGGCCCGCGCCAGATGACGGACCCAGGCCGGGATGCGGGCCTCGGAGCCGCTCAGGCAGGCCGGGGGAACGGTCAGCCAGCGGTAGAAGAAGCTTCCGTGGGTGCAAGTGTTCAGGACCAAAGCCTCCTTTTGAGGATGTCCATCAGAATAATTCGTCGCGCCGCCGGTCTTCCCCTGCGGCCGGGGCATGGTGACCCGCTCGGGGGGGACGGCCGCGCGCCAAAGGATGGGGAAGCGTTTGCCGGAGGGAATCCTCTGTATCGGGGCCGCTCCCTGGCACGGCATGTGGGCCAGGGGCCAGCAGTTCATGGACCGCCTGGTCAGGCGGGGCCACAGCGTGCTGTACGTGGACCCGCCGGTGACCTACCTTTCTCCCCTCAAGAACCGGGCTCTGGGCTGGCACGGGGAACGGCTGACGGCTTTGAGACCCGGATTGTGGGTTTACCGGGCGCCCCTCTGCCTGCCCTTCGGCAACATGTACCGGGTGGTCAACCGCCTCAACCAGCGCCGGCTGGCCCGCCGGCTGCGTCGGGTCATCAGGGAGCTGGGGTGGCGGCCCGTCCTCGGCTGGACCTACCTGCCGGGCACCGCGGACCTGCTCCCTCACCTGCCTGACCTCTTTTGGTGCTACGATTGCGCCGACGAGCACGCGGCCTTCCCGGGACTGGTCAACCCGCGGGTGGTCCGGGACATGGAAAGGGAGCTGCTTTCCCGGGCCGACGTGGTGCTGGTGAGCGCCCGGCAGCTCCTGGAACGAAAGCAAAAGTACCGTTCGGACCTGGTGCTGGTGCCCAACGGGGCCGACGTGGAGCATTTCTCCTCGGCTCCGGAGGGGGACCCGCCGGCAGACGTCCGCGACCTGCCCAGGCCCGTGGTGGGCTACGTGGGGGCCATCAGCGAGTGGCTGGACCAGGAACTGGTGGTGGCGGCGGCCCGGGCCTATCCCCGCTTTTCCTTCGTGCTGGTGGGGCCGGTGACGGTGGACGTGCGGCGGCTCCGCTCGTGTCCCAACGTCCACCTTTTGGGGTACCGGGACTACGCGACCCTGCCGGCCTACCTGAAGGCCTTCGACCTGGGACTCATTCCCTTCAAGGTCAACGCCCTCACCGAGCACGTCAACCCGGTCAAGCTTTACGAGTACCTGGCGGCCGGCCTGCCGGTGGTGGCCACGGACCTGCCCGAAGTGCGGCCCTTCACGGCCTTGGTCCGTGTGGCCGGCGAAACGGGCGCCTTCGTCAGAGCGGTGGGGGAGGAGGTGAGGGCCAATTCCCCGGCCCAAAAACGTGCCCGCCTCGAGATGGCGGCGGCCCATTCCTGGGACGCGCGGCTGGATCTGGCGTGGCAGGCCGTAACCGCGGCCCGTAGCAGGACACGTCTCAACCACCGTGATCCGGAAAGCCGGGAACAAACGTGACGCGACCCTATCCTGAAAGAGCCCCCTGGCCGCCAGCACATGGGTCTCCCCTGCAGCACCACGGGTAATCTTACCGCGGGCGGGGCTACGGGCGCAAGAATCCGGTACCTCCCTGCGGCCCGGCCCAACGAAGGCATTACGGGCCGGGCCCACCTTCGGGAAGCGTGACCCGCAGTACCGTGCCCTTGACCTCGTAGCTCAGGGACTTGACGTAGAAGTCGCGGCCGGCCCGGAGTTCCTGGCCCGCCAGGGTGAGGGTGGGGCCGCCCATCTTGGCCGTGCCGTTTACGGTGATGTAGAGGTCCCTGAGTTGGGGGTCTTCGGCCAGCACGAGCGTACCGTCGCTCCGCGGTGTGGCCACCCGCGCCGGCGTGCTGCGCACGGCCTTGATTTCCGCCTCGACGTAGGCGCTCCCGGCCACCAGGCGGTCTCCCGGTCGCACGGCGGCGGCCACGGCGGGATGGACCTTGGGGACCAGGATTTCGACCTCGACCCTGGCCGTGGCGGCCCGGCCCGCGGGAACGAGCAGTTTGTAGGCCACTCCGCCCGCGGCCAGGAGGATGGCCAGCACCACCAGCAAATCGATCACATTGATCAGGCCCAAGAAGCGGCCGCGTTCGTCTATCAGTTTCATTTACCGGCCTCCCAAGGAGTATTCGTGATGCGCAAACTCTGCTGGGCGATTGTCGCCCTCGTGGCCGTGGCCCTGGCCAGCTGGCTCTATTATTCCCTCGCGGCAAGGCCCCAGGCCCTTCCGGACGGCAAGCCGCCCCTCTTTACCAGACTCCTGGTGGTCGCGGCCCATCCGGACGACGAAACCATCGGCGCCGGGGTCCTGATGGCCCGCACCCGGCGCCACGGAGGAGCGGTGCGGGCCATCGTCGTGAACACCGGCATCGCGGCCTGGCGCGCGGGCGACCACGCGGCCCTTTTCGCCGAGCGCCGGGCGCAGACCCTGGCCGCCCTGGCCCTGGCCGGGGTGGCCCCGGATGACGTCACCTTCCTCGGCATTCCGGACCTGGCCACCGGCGAGCGCTTTTCCTCCGTTGTGGAAAGGCTCCGCGCCGAGATACGGGAGTTTCGCCCGGACGCGGTGGCGGTTTCGGCCTGGGAGGGGGCCCACCCGGACCACGACCTTTCCCACTACGCCGTGGCGGTGGCTACGGACCTCGGCGCCACGGTGCCGGTGTGGGAGTTCCCCGAGTACAACCGAAGGTATTTGAGGACCGGGCGCGCCGGGTTCCTGCAGGCGGACTGGCCCTTCTTGGACCTGGCCCTCACGCCTGAAGAGACGGAGCTGCGGCGCGCCATGATGGCCTGCTTCCCCTCCGAGGGCCCGTTCGTCCGGCGTTTCGGTGACCAGCCGGAGCTGCTGCGCCCGCTGCCCCGTTACGATTACCGCCTGCCTCCCGACGTCTTGCCTTACCAGAAACTTTTCGGGAAAAGGGGCCTCTACTACTATTACCGGCTCGTCAGGCCCGTAGTGGAGCGCCACCCCGTTGGGTATGCCCGCCTTTCCGCTCGAGGATCTCGAGGTACAGTTGGGCCGTCTCGCGCACCATGCGCTCCAGGCTGAAGTGGGCCGCCCGTTCCCGTCCCAGACGGCCAAGCCTGCGGCGCAGCTCTCCGTCGGTGGCCAGGAGGCAAATGGCGTCCGCCAGCTCGCCGGCCCTGCCGGGCGGCACGAGCAGGGCCGCGTCCGATTCCCCGATGATCTCCGTGTTGCCGCCGGTACGGCTGGCGATGACCGGTACCCCGGCCGCCAGGGCCTCCAGGAGGGCCAGGCTGCAGGCTTCGTGCCGGGAGGGCAGAACGAAGAGGTCCAGGGCCGCCAGGGCCCGCGGTACGTCCTGGTAATGGCCCACAAACAAAACCCTCGGGCCGAGCTGCAACCTGTGGGCCTGGGCCTCCAGCTGGGCCCGGCACGGGCCGTCGCCGGCAATGAGCACCCGCAAGCGCCGGTTGAGCCGGGACGCCGCCACGGCTACGGCCTCCAGCAGCACGTCGAACCCCTTTTCCGGGGCCAGTCGTCCCACGGACCCGATGACCAGGTCGTCCGCACCGAAGCCGAACCCTTCCCTGGCCTGCTGCCTGCTGTCGGCCACGTCGAAGCGTTCGAGCCTGACGCCGTTGAGAATCACCCTTACCTTCTTCGCGGGAAGGCCCTGAGCCAGTACCTGGCGCCGTACCGCCTCGGACACGGCGATGACCCCGTCCCACAGGTGGCTCATGACCCTGTTGGCCAGGGCCACGGGGGGCGGGGGTGGCTGCAGCATGTGCACCGTGTTGACCACCACCGGCACCCCGGCCAGGCGGGAGGCCAGGGCCCCCAGATAGTTCTCACGCAGGAAATTGGAATGGGTGACGTGTACCCCTTCCCGCACCATGAGCCGGGCCAGACGGTATACGGCCACGGGATCGAGGGGGTGGCGCATGGGCACGTGGAAGGCTTCCAGGCCCACCCGCCGCCAGCGCTCCACCAGGGGCCCGGGCCGGCCGTAGGCCAGGAGGGGACGGAAGTCGCCCGGCAGGGAGGTGGCCAGGGAATACACGTACTCTTCGGTACCGCCGCGCCCCGGATAGTAAAGGAGGTACAGGGTGTTAACGGTCAAGCTGCCGTCCCTCCCCGGCGGAAGGTGCGCAGGCGTGGCCGTGGGCCGCGGCCGTGAGGCCCAGCAGCAGCCACACCGGTACCGTCATCTGGGGAAACTCGGTGCTGGTGGCGGCGAGACCCTGCACCAGGTAGGCCACCCAGGCGGCGCCGGTTCCGGCGGCCAGGGCGCGCACGAGGGGTGTGCCCGCCGCCTTGAAAATGCGGTGGCAGGTGAGCAGGACCGTGCCCGCGAAGACCAGGAAGGCCGCGAGACCGATGACGCCCTGCTGGATCAGCACGTGGAGGAAAACATTGTCCACGAAGGGTACGGCCACGTATCCGGCCCAGAGACCCTCGTCGTAGACCGGGCTGAACATGGTGTAGGCGGTGGTCCCGCCGTACATGCCCAGGCCGACCCCCAGCCACAAATGACGGGGCAGGATGTGCAGGACGTTGTACAGGGACCACAGGCGGCCTGCGGTTTCAGAAGAAGCCAGGTGGGCCGGGTGGAAGATGTTCAGCAGGCGCTCTACGACCGCCGCCGGCGCCACCAGCAGTGCGGCCAGAACCAGGACCACGAAGGCCACCCACGAGCGGCGGTTGTAGTAGAGCACCAAAATCAGGAAGGCCACGGCGCACCCCAGCCAGGCGCCGCGGGAATAGGTGTAAAGCAGCGCGAGGGCCAGGGGTACCATGGACAACGCCAGGGCCCACCGGGCCCTTCCGGTACCGAAGAGTACCCACGCCGCGGCCGGGAGGAGGACCGTGTTGAGAAACCCCCCCAGGCCGTTGGGATTACCCACGGTGGAGATAATGCGCGAACCCACGGCCTCGTCGTAGCTCTCCACCCAGGCGTCCGGGGTTTTGAGGCCGCTCCAGGCCTGATACAGGCCCACCCCGGCCAGCAACAGGCCCAGGACCAGCAAACCGGCCACCACCCCCCGCACGTGGCGTGCGCCCTTCAGCCCGGCGCGGGCCGTGAGGTACACGCCGGCGGCCTGCACCCAGACCAGGGACTCGTAGAGGAGGTTTGCCGGCCGGTGATAGACGAGAAAACTATTGACGTTGGACAGCACGATGGACCCCATGATTAAGAGCAGGCCCTTGTCAACCGGCAGCAGGGCCGGAGGACGGTTCTCCGGTATGTCGGCTCGCGCGAACCAGCCGGCAAAGGTCAACAGGAGCAGCAGGGGCGGTGCCAGGGTGAGCCAGAGGGTGGCGTCCGGCCACCACTGTTTGAGCTGCCACTTCACCAGTACCAGAGCGGTCAGCAGGAGCAGCCCCGCGGCCGTGTGGCGCCAGGAGGTCCACGCCAGGAGCAGGCCCAGGCCCACGAAAACGGCCCTGCCGGGGCCGAGCAGCACGGCGGCGGAGCCCACGGTTGCGACCAGGGAGACGACCGGCAAATACGGTAGCCGGCGCGCGAAAACCGGGCCGCGCAGCGCACGATTCCAGCGCGCCGCGGTGGCGGTCACGCTCCGGACGCAGAGGCTGCCGGCGGGTGTGCGGGGGTCGTAGCAAAAGGTGGTGCCACCACCCTCCGGGACCCGGGGCGCGAGGAAATAGCTGCCCGCCACGGTCCCTTTCAGGTCTCCCGCGGAGCGCAATAACCGGCTCCCGCCGTACCAGGCTGCCACCCGGTGCCGCAGGAACCGGAAGACAGAGCTGCCGCCCAGGGGGTGCATCGGCACCCTAAGCCTCCCGCAGATCGAGGACTAAAGCGTCCACCTGGATAAGGGAGCGCACGACCACCCGGGCCCCGATGCCGGTTCTCTCGCCGCCCACGGTCACGTTGGGCGGAGTAAGGTGCCCGGGTCCCCGGGCCCTCAGGAGGACGTTGGTGGTGACCAGGTCCTGTCCCAGGCGGGTTTCGCCCGTGGCGGTGAGGGCGTTGAACCGCCTGGGCACCACTTCCGCGGAGGTGACTTCCAGGGGTAGACGTCCCTGACCCAGGTAGATGGTCCGGGTGCGGGTCACCGCCTGGGCCACCTCCGGGCGCACGGCCTCGACCAGCAGGGTGACCTCCACGGTCTGGGCCGGGGCCGTGGATTGGGGGGTTCTGGTCAGCAGCCGGTAGGGAACCAGTACCAGCAGGGCCGCCAGCAGGAGAATGAGACCCAGATCGATAATGTTTATTTTACCGAAAAGGCGCCCCTGGTCGTCGAGAAACCGCACACGCTCACCCGCCAGGACGTAATTGGAGGTCGTAACATGCTCGACTTCACTGCCCTGCAAAGAATTCTGCCTCACCGGCCGCCATTCCTGCTGGTAGACCGCATCCTTGAACTGGAAGAGGGACGGCGGGCGGTGGGGTTGAAGAACGTCACCGGTAACGAGGCGTTCTTTGCCGGACATTTCCCAGGACGGCCCGTGATGCCCGGCGTACTGATCGTGGAGGCCATGGCTCAGGTGGGGGCGGTGGCCGTTTTGAGCGTTCCGGAAAACGCCGGCAAGCTGCCCTTATTTGCGGGCATCGACAGGGCCCGTTTCCGCCGGCCGGTCACCCCGGGGGACGTCTTGCGCCTCGAAGTGGTCCTGCACAGGCTCCGGGGTACCATGGGTTTGGGGCGCGGTACGGCCCGGGTAGGCGACGAGGTGGTGGCCGAGGCCGAATTACTTTTTGCCCTCGTTGAAAACGGGGAGCCAGCCGGGTCTTAAGGGGTATAAGCCGGCAAAAAGCCGCGATTTTAGCCGCTTTTTTGCCAATTGCCCCTCCCGCGGTGTTGGGATATACTCTTTTTGTTGGAGGCTTGTACACCCGGAGTGATGCTGATGTGGCAGCTGGTGGCGGCCCTGGGTGTGGCCTATCTGGCCGTGTGGGTGGTGACCCCCCGGGTGGCCCGCAAGGCGTGGCAGTGGCAGGCCGTGGACCCGCCCGGCGCGCGCAAGGTACATCACCGGACCGTTCCGCGACTCGGGGGGCTGGCGGTGGCCTGCGGATTCGTCCTGGGTCTGCTGGTTGACGGGTCGGTCTCCCGGTCGCTGGTGGGTTTGCTGACGGGTGCCCTGATCGTACTGGTGGTGGGCGGCCTCGACGACGTTTACGGCCTTTCGCCCCTGCAGAAGCTGGCCGGTCAGATCGTGGCGGCCCTCGCCGTCTTGCCCCTGGGGTTGCGGGTGGAGTTTCTAACCAATCCGTTAACCGGTGAACTGGTGTACCTGGGCTGGTTCGGGTTGCCCATCACCGTAATGTGGCTGGTGGCCGTAACCAACGCCCTCAACCTCATCGACGGTCTGGACGGTCTGGCCGCCGGCACGGCCACCATTGCGGCCACGGTGCTGGCGGCGGTGGTTTGGGTCCAGGGTTCCATGGCCGGTATTCCCGAACAGGCGGCGATGGCCGCGCCCGCCCTGATACTGGCGGCCTCCACATTGAGTTTCTTGCGTTATAACTTCCATCCGGCGCGCATTTTCCTGGGCGACAGCGGTTCTCTGTTTCTGGGATTTACCCTGGGGGGATTGGCCGTACTGGGCGTGGCCAAGAGCACCACGGCGGTTTCCATGTTCATTCCGGTTCTGGTGCTCGGCGTTCCCCTGTTCGACACCACCCTGGCCGTGTTGCGGAGGTGCTTCAAGCGCCACTCGATATTTGCTCCCGACCGGGAGCACGTCCACCACCGCCTGCTGGAGGCCGGTTTCAGTCACAAACGCGCGGTGCTGATCCTCTACGGCGTGAATCTGATACTGGGACTGAGCGCCTTTCTGCTGAACTTCGTGACCAGCGACGGAGCCATGGCCATTCTGTTCGTGGTGGCCGGGCTGGTGCTGCTGGGGGCCAACAGGGTGGAGGCGAAGCGTAAGAGCCTACGGGCACGGGCGTGTGGCGAGCGGTCCGAGGGTTAGGGCCGCCCCGTATTTCGGGAGGTGAAGGTCCGTGCAGGTTCGCAAGGCGGTGATTCCGGCGGCGGGCGTGGGGGTCAGATTTCTGCCCGCCACCAAGGGCCAGCCCAAGGAAATGTTGCCCATTATCGACAAGCCCACCATCCAGTATATCATCGAGGAGGCCGTGGATTCCGGCATCGAAGACGTAGTGATCGTCACCAGCCGTTATAAAAAGGCCATCGAGGACTATTTCGATTATTCGCCGGGGCTGGAATTGTTTCTCAGGCGTAAGGGTAAACTGGATTTATTGGAGATGGTAACCAGCATCAGTCAGATGGTGGAGATACACTACGTACGCCAGAAGGAACCCCGGGGATTGGGACACGCGGTTTACTGCGCCCGCAAGTTCGTGGGCCGCGAACCCTTTGCCGTACTGCTGGGTGACGACATCGTACGCAGCCGCGTACCGTGCCTCCAGCAGCTGCTGGAGGCATATAACGAACTGGGGGGAAACATTCTGGGAGTCCAGGAGGTCCCGCCCGAAGACGTCAGCAAGTACGGTATCCTTGACGCCGTGGAAATCCGCCCGGGGGTCTATCGGGTGCGGGACCTGGTCGAGAAGCCCGCTCCGAATGAGGCGCCGTCGCGCCTGGCCATTCTGGGCCGCTACGTGCTACAGCCCCGCATTTTCGACCTGCTGGAAAGAACTCCGCCGGGCGCCGGCGGCGAGATCCAGCTCACCGATGCCCTGAGGGCCCTGTGCCGCGAAGAGCCCATTTACGGGTACGTTTTCAAGGGACGCCGGTACGACGTGGGCGACAAGCTGGGCTACCTCAAGGCCACGGTGGAGTTCGCGCTGGACCGCGAGGACCTGGCCGAGGACTTCCGCGCCTATCTCAGGAAACTGGTGGGTAACGCCCTGTGAAGGTGCTGGTGACCGGGGGGGCCGGTTTCATCGGCTCCCACGTGGTGGAGGCCTTACTGGAGGCCGGGGCCCGGGTGGCGGTGCTGGACGACCTGTCCACCGGCAGACGTGAAAATCTGTGGCCCGGGGTGAATTTCCACCCTCTGGACGTCTGCCGGCCCGAGGTGGCCGCCGTAGTGGAAGCGGAGCGGCCGGACGTGGTGGTGCACCTTGCGGCCCAGGTCAGCCTGCCCCACTCTCTCACTGACCCCCTCGGGGACGCCCGGGTGAATATCCTGGGAACCGTAAACGTCCTGGAAGCCTGCCGGCGACAAGGAGTACGGCGCGTGGTGTACGCCTCGTCGGCCGCCGTGTACGGAGAACCGGTGCACCTGCCCGTCACCGAGGACCACCCCCTGGTGCCGCTTGCCGGGTACGGGGTTTCGAAATACGCCGGAGAGTGTTACGTGCGGGTCTACCACCATCTCTGGGGCCTGGAGTATTGCATCCTGCGTTACGCCAACGTCTACGGGCCCCGGCAGGGCCTCGCGGGAGAGGGCGGGGTGGTGGGTGTTTTCGCCGCGGCCCTTGCGGCGGGAAGGCCCATAGAAATCCACGGCGACGGCCAGCAGACGCGGGACTTCGTCTACGTTAAGGACGCGGCAGCGGCGACGGTGGCGGCCGCCTTCGGAAGCGCGCAGGGCGTGTTCAACATCTCCACGGGCCGGCCCACCCCCGTCGGCGAACTGGCCGCCCTGGCCCTGGCGCTGCACGGTGCTCCGGCTGCCGTACACCGCGGGCCGCCCCGGCCCGGGGACGTGCGCCACAGTTACCTGGACCCGCGGCGTGCGGCGTGCGCACTGGGGTGGGTGCCTCGTTACTCCCTGGAGGAGGGGGTCGCGGAAACCCTCGCGTGGTGGAAGGTGCGGTATGAAACCGGGGCCCGGGGTTCAAACTTCTAGAGGGTGCGTCCGGATCATGACACCAGAGGGGGTGCCGACCGGCGGTGAGGGTGCACCGGACGCCCGCCGCTCCTTCCGGGTATGGTTGCCCATCACCCTAGCCGCCGGGAACAGGGTTGAATCCGTACGCCGAGATTCTCCTGCGTTCCGTGGCCGCTTTTTTGGGAGTGCTGATCGTCACAAGACTGGTGGGCAAGTCCCAGGTGGGGCAGCTGACCATTTCCGACTACGTAAACGGTATCGTCATCGGCTCCATTGCGGCCGGCCTGGTTACGGACCTGGGGCGCAACCCCGGGTTTTACGGGGCCGGACTGTTCGCCTTTGCGGCCCTCACCATTGGGGTGCAGCAGCTGGCCCTCAAGAACCGTACCCTGCGGAAGATCTTCAGCGACGAGCCCACCGTGGTGGTCCACAACGGTAAGATCCTGGAGCAGAACATGGCCCGCATGCGGTACAACGTCGACGACCTGCTCATGCAGCTCCGGGAGAAGGGGGCCTTTAACATCGCGGACGTGGAGTTCGCCGTGGCCGAGCCCAACGGCAACCTCAGCGTGCTCTTGAAATCGCAGAAACAGCCGGTGACGCCCCAGGATCTGGGATTGCCCACTTCGTACCAGGGCCTGCCGAGCGAGCTGGTCGTAGACGGTCAGGTTATCAAGCAGAATCTGGTGCAGAACAACCTCTCCGAGGAATGGCTGTACCGGGAACTGGAAAAGCAGGGCGTAACCTCACTGCAGGAGGTGGTCCTGGCCGCCCTGGACACCTCGGGCAATCTCTACGTGGACCGGCGCCGCGACACCATGGACCACTACACCGACCCCTCGGATACCTTGCCCCGGATGGTGGAAAGAAATTAGGGATTGCCAGCCGTTGCCGGACCCGGTAGACCTGCAGAGAATGCCCCTTACCCGGAGGTGGGGCGGTGAACGAGCAGGCCCGTTACTGGTGGCGGGAAGCGCAGGAAAGCCTGGAAACGGCCCGGGTTTTGCTGGCAGGTGCGCGGTACGGAAGCGGGCTTTTTCTGTCACCTGGCCATGCAAAAGGACCTGAAGAGCCGTACTGGCGGCACGCACCGGGAAGATCCCGCCCAGGACCCACAACCTCGTAATGCTGGCGGACAAGGCCGGGCTGAGGCTGGCGTCCCGCCAGCGCCGGATACTGGCCGCCGTGGCGCCCCTTCAGATTATCGGCCGGTATCCCGACGATCGGGACGAAATACTGGCCCGGACACCGCCGGCGGCCTTTGCAGAACTCTGGGTCAGGTCGAGGAGGGGATGGCGTGGCTGGAGCAACACCTGAAGTGATGGAGGCCGTGGAAAAATACATCGCGGCCCTGCGGGAGCGCATTCCCGTCGAGAAGGTCGTGCTCTTTGGCTCTTACGTCACCGGTCGGGTTTACGAAGATAGCGACATCGATCTGGCCGTTTTTTCCCCCGCCTTCGGGCGCAATCCCCTGGCGGACCGCCAGTTGCTTTACCGGGTGTTGCTGGAATCGGAGGCCGACCCCCGCATCGAGGCCCATCCCTTTCCGTGCGGGCCGGTGCGGGGCGCGCGGGCGGTTTTCCTGGAGGAGATTGTGGCCAGCGGCCGCGTGGTCTACGAGCGGGGGGAGGGGTACCGGTGAGCATTTCCTTCGGCACCGACGGATGGCGCGGCATCATGGCCCGCGACTTCACCTTTGACAACGTGGCGCTGGTGGCGCGGGCCATCGCCGAGTACCTCCTCGGCACGGGCGGGCACGCGCGCGGCGTAGTGGTGGGCTACGACCGCCGGTTCCTGTCGGAGCACTTCGCGGCCACGGTGCGGGACGTGTTGCTGGCCTGCGGCATACCGGTTTACGCCTGCCGTGAAGCGGTACCCACGCCGGTCACCGCCTTTGCCGTGCGTCATTACGGCGCGGCGGGGGCCGTAATGCTGACCGCGAGCCACAATCCGCCGGAGTACAACGGCATCAAGTTCATTCCCGAAAACGGCGGGCCGGCCCCGCCCGAGGTCACGCGCCGCATCGAGGAACACATCCGCAATCTCGGCGCTACACCCCCAGAAGGGGACCGGACCGGCGGCCCGGGCCGTTCCCTCACCGTGGTAGACCCGCGCTCCGCCTACCTGGAACACCTGGCGCGGCTGGTGGACCTGGAGGCCGTGGGTAGGGCGGGCCTGCGCGTGGTGGTCGACGCCATGCACGGCGCCGGGGCGGGATACCTGGAGGAGGTCCTGACCCGGGCGGGGGCGGAAACGATGGGCCTGCGCACCCACCGCGATCCCCTTTTCGGGGGCGGCCTGCCGGACCCCGTGCCCGAACGGCTGGCGGGGCTGCGCGAGCGGGTCCGGGAGACCGGGGCGCACCTGGGCGTGGCCCTCGACGGGGACGCGGACCGTTTCGGCCTCGTCGATGCCGACGGCACCTATCTGGGGGCCAATCAGTTCCTTCCTGTGCTGTATCACTACCTCCTGTCTGTCAGGGGGATGCAGGGGCCCGTGGCCCGCACGGTGGCCACCACCCACCTGCTGGACCGCATCGCGGCCCGCTTCGGGCAACCCGTGGTTGAGACCCCGGTGGGTTTCAAGTACATAGGGCGGGCCCTCGAGGAAGGTTGCATCTTGGGTGGAGAGGAGAGCGGCGGGCTTTCCCTTCGGGCCCACCTGCCCGAAAAGGACGGCCTCCTGGCGGGGCTGCTGGCGGCCGAGGTCAGGGCCGTCCGGGGCCGGCCCCTGGGGGCCCTGCTTCAGGAGCTCATGGGCGAGTTCGGTGCCGTGGCCCCGGCACGGCTGGATGTACACACGGACCCGGCCACCAAGGCGCGGGTGCTCGAGGCTCTGCCGGGACTAACCCCCGAGCGGCTGGCCGGCAGGCGCGTGGTGCGGCGCATAACCGTGGACGGTGTGAAACTGGTCCTGGAGGACGGTTCCTGGGTCCTCATCCGGGCTTCGGGGACCGAACCCCTTTTCCGCCTTTACGCCGAGGCGCCGGACCCCGACCGCACCGGGGCCCTGCAGGAGGAGATGCGCCGCCTGCTGGGATTGTAAGCCGGAAGTTGTGTCAGGGCACGGTCAGCGGCGGGTCCGCAGGGTCGCGAGCCAGCGGAACAGGGGGGCGCCGGAGCGGAGGCCCCTCGCGTCCCAACACCAGACCGGCCCCGGTGGCCGGCAAGGGCACGGGCCGACGTCGGCCGAGAGGCGGAAGCCGTGGGCGAGGGCCAGGCGTGATAGGATGGCCCGGGTGCCGTCGGTGGACCCCTCGTCTGCGACCACCAGTTGCGGGCCCGGTACCACGGCAAGCAGGCGCCGCACCAGACCCTCTACCAGGTCTTCCTGGTTGTAAACGTGGATTAGAAGCGTGGGCAAGGCCGGGGAACGGCTTCGAGTCCAGGTGCGGTAGAGGTCGTCGGCGAGGCGTACCAGACCGTAAAGGGCCAGCATTCCCAGCAAGAAGAGCCAGATCAAAAGCTTACCCCTCCCCACCGGTAGGATATGCGGCGGGGAGGGGCGGTGTCACAGCCCTACGGCCTCGCGCAGCAGGTCCACCTTGTCGGTCCTCTCCCAGGGCAGGTCCAGGTCCGTGCGGCCGAAATGCCCGTAGACCGCGGTGGGACGG
This sequence comes from Ammonifex sp., assembly GCA_020725605.1. Taxonomy (GTDB): domain Bacteria; phylum Bacillota; class Desulfotomaculia; order Desulfotomaculales; family DYER01; genus DYER01. Next base: position 50,524 of record DYER01000042.1, read on the forward strand.
TAGATGGGGCGCCGGAGGTCCAGGGCCTTTATGATGGCGCCCGGACGGAGATCAAAGTACTCGGTGACGATCCTGGCCAGCCTGGCGTCGTCCACAATTCCGGTGCCGAAGGTATTGACGTCGACCGCCACGGGCCTGGCCACCCCGATGGCATAGGCCACCTGCAGCTCGCACCTTTTCGCCAGACCGGCCGCCACGATGTTCTTGGCCACGTAACGGGCCGCGTAGCTGCCCGAGCGGTCCACCTTGGTGGGGTCCTTGCCCGAGAAACAGCCGCCGCCGTGGCGCGCCATCCCCCCGTAGGTATCCACGATGACCTTGCGGCCCGTAAGTCCGGTATCCCCGAGGGGTCCGCCGACCACAAAACGTCCGGTGGGGTTGATGTAGAACTTCGTGTCCTCCAGTAACTCCGGGGGTATCACCCGCCGGATGACCCTCTCGATCACGTCCTCCCTGATGGTGCTCAAGCTCACGTTGGGGTTGTGCTGGGTGGACACCACGATGGTGGTGATGCGTACGGGGCGGGAATTCTCGTAGGCGACCGTTACCTGGGTCTTGCCGTCGGGTCGAAGGTAAGGCAGTTCCCCGCTCTTGCGCACCTCGGCCAGCTGCCGCGCCAGCCGGTGGGCGAAACAGATGGGTGCCGGCATCAGTTCCGGTGTCTCGTCCGTGGCGTAACCGAACATGATGCCCTGGTCTCCGGCTCCGATGCTTTCCTCGGGATCCGTCATGAGACCTTCTTTGGCCTCCAGGGCCCGGTCCACGCCCAGGGCGATGTCGGGCGATTGCTCGTCGATGGCCGTCAGCACGGCGCACGTCTCGTAGTCAAACCCGTATTTCGCCCTGGTGTAGCCGATGTCCCTGATGGTTTCCCGGGCTATGCGGGGGATGTCCACGTAACAGTCGGTGGTTATCTCGCCGGCCACCAGCACCAGTCCGGTGGTCACCAGGGTCTCGCAGGCCACCCGCGCCATGGGATCCTTTTCGAGGATGGCGTCCAGGACCGCATCGGAGATCTGGTCGGCCACCTTGTCCGGGTGCCCCTCGGTGACCGACTCCGAGGTGAACAGGTAACGGCCCATTGACAGCTCCCGCCCTCCCATAAAAATAGCCGCCCCGGCCGGAGCCCTCGGCCTTTTTTCCTCCGCCGGGCACGATCCGCAACTATTGTAGCAAAGGGTGCCAGGAGTGTCAACCGAATGGTGCGCCCGACGGGATTTTCCGATATTCCGGAAACTTTTTCCGGCAATGGCTCCCGCCGGGCGGTAGCGCCCACCGTGCGGCGGGGACCGGGGGCGGTTACCCGGCCTTCGAGACCCCAGAGACCGCGATGCTTCTATCCCCCTTCCTCCACCTCCACCAGTACCGCGTCCACCCCGATTTTGCGGATCCGCTCCCACGGAACCCGCAGGTCCCGCGTCAGGCCCAACAGCCGCAGCGCCGGCCTCCCCCCTTTCAGCACCAGGGCCCGCACCGTGCCGGCCACCGGGTCGATCTCCAGATCTTTAAGAGGTCCGAGGCGCCGGCCGTCGGTGAGGTTGATGATCTGGCGGCCGGCGAGTTCGCTGATTTTCAGCACGCTTTCACCCCCACCCATGGTATGCGCCGCGGTGCGGACGCGTCACCCCCGGACGGACTCCTGCTACATCTGGGCCGGGAATTGCCACGGGGCACGCGCCCGGGGTCTCGTCCCCGGGTTCTTGCCGGTTTAACACCTTTGTGCGCGAAGCCGCGAATACACCGGAGGTAACCGGTGATTTCTGTCGAAATGTAGCATGTGGGTGGGAGGCTTGCGGGTGCGCCGGTGCTGTCGTGTCGCGTTCACCTGGTCGGTAATCGTCGGGGGCCTGTGGGGGCTCGTCCACCTGGCCCCGGAGCTTAATCTGGATGCCGGACGGGAACTGGCCCTCCTGATCCTTCTGGGCATGGTAGCCGAGTGGCTGGCGGTACCCTTCCAGAGGGGGCAGCTTTCGGGCGGATTCGCCGTCATACTGGCCACCTTTGTGGTGCACGGGCCGGCGGCCGCGGCATGGGTGGGCGGTCTGGCCACCCTTTTCGGCCAGGGTCTCGTTAACCGGGGGCAGGGCATGCGCACGGTGCTGTTCAACGGCGCCCAGTACGTGCTGGCCGCCCTGGGGGGCAACTACGCCTACCTGCTGGCCGGCGGCGCGACCTCAGGCCGGACCGCCACCGGGAATCTGCCGGCCCTGCTGGCCTTTACGGCGGCCTACATGTTTGTGAACCACATTTTGGTTTACCTGTATACCAGACCCAACAAGCGCTACTATCCCCTGGTGGGCTGGCGCGACGCCTTTCAGTGGGACCTCCTGACCTACGTTCTGGCCACGCCCATCGGTCTCCTGATGGCCCTGGTGCGGGACAAGGTGGGTCTGGCCGGCTTGTCTCTGCTTTTCCTTCCCGTTCTGGCCACCCAGTTCATACTCCGGTTATACGTGGAACTGGCCCTCACCAACCGCGAGCTCGCCGTACTGTACGAAATCAGCCGCAGGCTGGGCAGAAAGCACGACCCCGGGCAGGTCGTAGAAATCGTGCTGCGCGAAACACGCCGGGTGATAGCCTATCACACCGGCATTATCTACCTCTGGTCCGACGAAGAGCGCTGCTACCGGCCCGGGGCGGTACTCAGCCCCCATGCCCGGCAGATCCGCGAGTTGCGCTTTGTACCGGCGGAGGGTTTTTTGGGGGAGGTGGTGCAGGCCCGGGAGCCGTACCTCATCATGGATACCCGGCAGGACGAGCGCGTGGGCAAAGAGCCCGGCTTCCCCCAGTTCCTGCGTTCCGCCATGATGGTGCCGCTGGTGGTAGAGGAGGACGTGCTCGGACTGTTTCTGGTGGGAGAGCGTCGTCCCCAGGCCTTCGACCGGAAGCAACTGCATACCCTCACGGTCATCGGCAGTCAGGCCACGGTGGCCATTACCAACGCCGTTCTGTACCGGCGGCTCGAGAATATGGCCATTACCGACGGTCTCACCGGGTTGTACAACCACCGCTACTTTTACCTGCGTACCCAGGCGGAGTTCCAGCGGGCCGCGCGCCAGGGAGACAGTTTTGCCGTCATCTTTTTCGACCTGGACCACTTCAAAGACCTCAACGACCAGTACGGGCACCTCGCCGGCGACGCGATACTCGCCCAACTGGGGGAAGTGATCCGCAACAATTTGCGCGAGGGAGACGTGGCCGCCAGATACGGGGGCGAGGAGTTCGCCGTGCTGCTGCCGTCCACGGGGGAACATCGTGCCGTATATGCCGCCGAGCGCATACGGGAGGCCGTGCGCCGGCACGCCTTTGCCTGGGAGGGCCGGACCTGGCCGGTACAGGTCAGCATCAGCGCGGGGGTGGCGGTTTTTCCCAAGGACGGCACGGACCTGACTACCCTGCTGCGGGCCGCGGACCGGGCCCTGTACCGGGCCAAGGAAATGGGGCGCGACCGGGTGGTGACCTCCGGTTCCGGCGCCGAGTCCTGAGGGTGCTGGGGGGCCGCCTCCGGCCCGGCCACGGTTCGGGTCGCGGCCTGCCGTTTGCGGGCGCCCACGCCCTGCAAACTGGCGGTGCAGCCGGGTTTTGCGGGGGTATTTTATGGAAAGATTTGCCAGATTTCTGGCCGCGCTGTGGGAGGACCTGCTCGCCTTCCTGGTACCGTTGCCACCGGGATGTCCCCTTTGCGGGGCCGCTTCGCCGACCCGGTCCCCGTGTGCAAAATGCCTGGACCGACTGGCGGAGTACCGTTCCCGGCCGCGCTGCCTCCGGTGCGGCAGGTGGTGGTCCGGGAATGCCGGGAACGCGGGTGGTTTGTGTTCCGATTGCAGGCGGGAGGCCCCGGCGTTTCTCGCGGCGCGGTCTCTGGGATCCTACGAGGGTATCTTGCGCCGTGCCGTGCACCGGCTGAAGTACGGACGCAAGATGTTTCTCGGCGAGCTCCTGGGGCGCCTCCTCGCCGAGGTGGTACGTGAGGACGCCGCACTGTGCCGGGCGGAGGTGGTGGTACCGGTACCCCTTTACGTGACGCGCCGGCGCACCCGGGGCTTCAACCAGGCCGAAGTACTGGCGCGGGCCCTGGCCGGCGCCTCGGGGCTACCCGTGTATTGTGACGCCCTCCTGAAAATCCGTCGCACCGCACCGCAGACCGGGCTGTCCCGGCCCTTGCGGCGCGAGAACCTGAGGGGGGCCTTCGTCGTGCGCGACCCGGCGGTGCTGCGCGGCCGCCGCGTGCTTCTGGTAGACGACGTGCTCACCACCGGCGCCACGGCAACGGAGTGCAGCCGGGAACTGCTGTCTGCCGGCGCGGGAGGCGTGGTGGTGGTAACGGTGGCCGCGGCCGATGTCACAAAATGACGAATTATTCACAAGCCGTTGTCTCTCCGCCACGGTTATTAACAGGGATATCCACATTGTCCACAGGGGAAGGGTTGTGTACAACCGGCTTGACACGGGTCCGGGGGTGTGATAGGATTACCCCACGTAGGTCGCAAGGCCCACGGTGAGAATCTTTTTAGGAGGTTTTTTGCATGCGCGGTAGGGTCAAGTGGTTCAATCAGGAGAAGGGGTACGGGTTTATCGAGCGGGAGGACGGGGGTGACGTTTTCGTTCACTTCTCGGCCATCCAGGAAAAGGGTTTCAAAACCCTGACGCAGGGGCAGGAGGTCGAGTTTGAAGTGGTACAGGGTACCCGTGGGCCGCAGGCAGTCAACGTGGTGAAGCTGAGCCAGTAACACAGGGACAGATTGACCCCGGCAGAGGCAGGAGCGAGCTGGCCGGGGTTAATTTTTTTGGGCGGCAGGATTTTGTTCGCCAAGCGGGAAATAATTACATGGAGGGGGTTGGGCATGGAGGTACACATCCGCGGCAAGAATATTGAAATTACCGAAGCGTTGGGCTCCTACGTAACCAAGCGGCTCAGGAAGCTGGATAAGTACTTGCCGAACCTCGGTGAGGCTCAGGTGACCATGTCGGTCGAAAAGGGTTTTCACCGCGTGGAAGTGACCATCCCAATTAACGCCATGATCCTGCGCGGCGAAGAGGTCACCGAAGACATGTACGCCTCGGTGGACCTTGTAGTGGAGAAGCTGGAGAAGCAGATCGAACGGTACAAAGGAAAGTTAATCCGCCGCGGTCGGACGGTGGCCGAAGAGCGGCCGCCGGAGGGCCAGGACGAAGAACGGCCTCTGGTGGTCCGGACCAAGCGTTTTGCCATTAAGCCTATGGCGGTTGAGGAGGCCATCCTTCAGATGAACCTCCTCGGCCATAACTTTTTCGTTTTCGCCAACGCCGAAACCGAGCAAATCAACGTTGTGTATCGCAGGCGCGACGGGAATTACGGGTTGATCGAACCGGGGATTTAAGGATGCGGGAGCCGGAGGCGGAGCTTCTGGAGCAGATAGAGGATGTGGTGGCGGCCCGGGTGCTCAAGGACGAGGAGGGCAATATCAGCGCCGTTTACGTGCTGGCCGGGAGCGGCAGGCCGGCCGAAGCCATAAAAAGGGACGTAGCCACGGCGCTGATGGCCCGGTACGGGAGCACGGGTGAGATATACCTGGCCCAGCTGGGGTATGCTCCCGGGAAAGGGGGCCGGTTGCCCGCCGGCCCCCGCCTAACGGGATACGTACTCACCCGGCGCGGTGTTCAGGCCGAGGCCCGGGTCGAAGTAATCGTGGAGCAGGGGCATTGTAGCGGGACCGCCGCAGGAGTGGCTTCCAGGACCAACCTGCGGCGTTTGCTCGCCCGGGCCGCGCTGGCCGCAGGGGTACAAAATCTGCCCGGTATCCGGGAGTGGGAGGTGGAAGAGGTCGCCGTCCTCCCCGTGGCGGGGTATGAGGTAGTTGTGGTAATCACATCCGCGGTGGGGCCGGGGGGTGAGCAAATTTTCGCCACCAGCGCCCTGGTAGAGCGTGACGAGGGAGAGGCCATTTGCAACGCGGCCCTGGACGCGGTCCGGCGGTGGCTCGAGATTTGAGGAACAGATGGCGCTTCCCGGGGGTTGAGGTTATTTTTGCTCTGTGCTATACTAGCTTGTGTTAAAGTCGTTACAAAATTCGGGCAGGGGAAGCGGCCAGTCTGGCACTCAATTAGCCGGGGTGGATCGGGCGTTGGTGCGGCAAACCCGGCCGTACTGTCCCGGCTCTGGGAGGTGGGGACGGGCGAAGCAACGGGGTAATTGCGGGGAGGTGTGGTTTGTCGGGTTTGCACTGACGAGCACATGGGAGGTGTGACCTTGGATCAGTATTCCTACTTTGCCATCATAACGGCCATCGTGGGTATTCTCTTTGCCGTATACCTGGCGTCCTGGACCATGAAGCATCCGGCCGGTACGGCGCGGATGCAGGAGATTTCGGGCGCCATCCAGGAGGGTGCCCGGGCCTACCTGAACCGTCAGTACAAGACCATCGCGGTGGTAGGTATCATAGTGGCCGTACTCATCTTCGTGGGGCTGGGCTGGAAGACGGCCCTGGGCTTCATCATCGGCGCGACCTTTTCCGGCGCCTGCGGGTACGCCGGCATGCACATCACCACCAGGGCCAACGCGCGCGTGGCCGAAGCGGCCAAAAAGGGGTTGCCCTACGCCCTGCTGGTGGCCTTCAAGGGCGGTTCCTTCACGGGCATGATGTGCGTGAGCCTCGGCCTGCTGGGGGTGGCCGGCATGTACCTGGCCTTCAAAGACCCCATCTCCCTGGTGGGCCTCGGCTTCGGTGGCAGCCTCATCAGCGTGTTCGCCCGTTTGGGCGGCGGCATCTACACCAAGAGCGCCGACGTGGGTGCGGACCTGGTGGGTAAGGTCGAGGCCGGCATCCCGGAGGACGACCCGCGCAACCCGGCGGTCATTGCCGACAACGTGGGCGACAACGTGGGCGACTGCGC
>DYER01000043.1 GCA_020725605.1 Ammonifex sp.
AACAAGCTGATCCGGGTTTCGCGGCAGTTGCTGCAGGAACTGGGCCGCGAACCCACGCCGGAGGAAATAGCCAGGGAAATGGAGATCCCCGAGGAGAAGGTACGGGAAATCCTGAAGATCGCCCAGGAACCCGTATCCCTGGAGACGCCCATCGGGGAGGAAGAGGACTCCCACCTGGGGGACTTCATCGAGGACCAGGAGGCCCGTGCCCCCGCGGAGGAGGCTTCCTTCACCCTGCTGCGGGAGCAGCTGGACGAGGTGCTGAAAACCCTTACGGACCGCGAGCAAAAAGTCCTGCGCCTGCGCTTCGGGCTCGACGACGGGAGGGCCCGCACCCTGGAGGAAGTGGGCCAGAAATTCGGCGTCACGCGCGAGCGCATCCGGCAAATCGAGGCCAAGACACTGCGCAAACTCCGACACCCCAGCCGCAGTAAGAAGCTCAAGGATTATCTCGATTAGCGGTGTCCCGGGCCGATGCCGGCACGGGAAAAATATTTTTGGGCCACAACGGGGTGGCACCTGATGCACAGGAATCGTGTCGTGGTGGCCGCACCGGACCCCCAAGGCCGCAGGAATCTGCGGGAGCGTCTGACGCAACTGGGGTATCTGGTGGTGGGGGAAGCTTCCGACGGGAAGGAGGCCTTGCACGGTACCTTTCAAACGCAACCGGACCTGGTGGTATTTCACACCGAGTTACCGGCTTACCAGGGGCTGGACGTGGCGGCCATTATCGAGGAGCACCGGGTGGCGTCCCTTCTTTTCGTCGCCCGCAGGGCGGCAGACGTAGTACGCCTGGCCAAAAACCTCTGGGTTTACGCCTACCTGGTGGAACCCTTCGGAGACGAGGAACTGGCAACTGCGGTAGAAGTGGCGCTGGCCAATTTCCATAAGGTGGCAGCCTTGGAGCAGGAAAACAAGAAATTGAAGAAGGACCTGGCTGCGCGAAAGGTTGTGGAAAGGGCCAAGGGCCTGTTAATGCAGCGGCGGGGATGGTCCGAAAAGGAGTCGTATCGCTACCTGCAAAAGCTGAGTATGGACCGGTCGGTGCCCCTATCTCAGGTGGCCCACGAGGTGATTCGCATGTTTGAAGAGGAAAAATTAGCCGTTGATTTCTGATTCCGGGGCGCTATAATATATTCGGTAATACCGAGTCGTGAGGGCAAGGGCGTCCTCCGTCCGACCTGCCGTGCGGCGGGTCGGCGGAGGCTTTTTTATCGTGGGGGTGGGCCCGGATAATGACGGTAGAAGAGGTCCTGCAGGCGGCGCACGAGCAGCACGTCAAGTTCGTGCGCCTTCAGATTACCGATATCTTCGGCACCCTCAAGAACGTGGCGGTAACGGTCGAAGAACTACGACAGGCCCTGGCCGGGCATCTGGCGTGTGACAGTTCGGTACTGGAAGGCTTCGTGGACCACCGCGAACAGGACATTTTCTTCCGGCCGGACCCCGCCACCTTCGCCATCCTGCCGTGGCGACCGCGGGACGGGGCCGTCGCCCGGCTGATCTGCGAGGCCGTCACCGCCGAGGGAGTTCCTTACGCGGGATGTCCCAGGGGCATCCTGCGGCGGTTGCTGGAGGCCCGGCAGGGCTGGCAGCTGCTGGTGGGCGTAGAGTTGCAGTTCTTCCTTTTCCACACGGACGGCCAGGGTAATCCCACCACGATCACCCACGACCGGGCCGGTTACTGCGATCTTACGCCCATGGACCTGGGGGAGAACGCACGCCGGGATATGGTGCTGACTTTGGAGCAGATGGGCATCGAGGTGGCCTCCTCCCACCACGAGGCCGCCCCGGGCCAGCACGCCATCGCCCTCAAGGACGACCACCCGCTGGCGATGGCCGACAAGATCGTGACCTCCAAGTTCGTGGTCCGCACCATCGCACAGCGGCACGGACTGCACGCTTCCTTCATGCCCCACCCGCTGTCAGGTACAGGAGGATCGGCCATGACGCTGGCCCTCTCCCTGTGGCGCGAGGGGCAGAATCTCCTGTGTGACCCGACGGACCCCACCGGGCTGAGCAGGACGGCCCACCACTTCATAGGGGGCATCCTGAGGCATGCGCGGGCCCTCACGGCCTTGACCAATCCTTTGGTCAATTCCTATAAGCGCTTCGCCCTGGGCCCCGCCGCGCCGGCGCTCGTGGCCTGGTCCGAGCACAACCGCAATACCGTATTGCGTTTGTCCTCCCGTCGGGGGGTGGCTACGCGGCTGGTCCTGCGTACGCCCGACCCGACGTGCAACCCCTACCTGGTGCTGGCGGCGTTGTTGTCGGCCGGCATGGACGGGATCGACAACGCCGTGGAGCCGCCGCCGCCCCTGGAGGGCTACGAGACCGGACGATCCTTGCGCCATCTGGTGAAGGAAATGGGGGTGCCGCGCCACCTGCTGGCCGCACTGGAGGCCCTGGCGGGCGATGGCGTAATTGCGGGCGCCCTGGGCGAGCACGTTATGCGGCGCTTTATCGAGGCCAAGGAAGAGGAGTGGGAGCGGTTCCACTCCCGGGTTCACGCCTGGGAACTGGAACAGTACCTGACCACCTTTTAGGGAGCCGGCGTGCGATGGCGGACGCCGGCGTACCTAAGGTTCATCGAGTAAAGGGGGTGGTACGCGTCCGGCATTGAGGGAATGAAGCGACGGCAAAGGGTGTGGGAGGATGATTGGTTTATGAGTTTCAGTTGCGGCATCAATGCCACCAGAGCGACCCTGACCAGACGCCGCACGGGAGACAACGTATGCTCGCTGAGCGGTATGTGCGTGACCTGCCTGGACGGCTGTCCCGGCCTTTGCGAGGTTGGCAGGTCCGCGGTGCGGGGTAAAGAGGTACTTTACCCGCAGCCTTTCGGCAAGATCACCAGTGCCAGCCAGAAGGTGTATCCGGTCGATTACTCGCACTTCAACATTATGGGCACGGCCGTGGGAGCCCACGGCATTGCCCCCGACCCTGACCTGGCCATTTTCCCCGCGGTGGACCTCCGTTCCGCGGTCGGAGCGGACGGCAGCCTGAAGTTGCGGCTACCCGTGGTGGTGGCGGCCATGGGTTCCACCAACGTGGCGGCCGAGAACTGGGACCATCTGGCGGCCGGTGCGGCCATCTCGGGCATCGGCATCGTGGTCGGCGAGAACGTCTGCGCCATGGATCCCCAGGCCGAGATTCGCCACGGGCGGGTGGTGCGCTCCCCGAACATGGAGAAGCGCATCAAGGCGTTTCAGGACTGGTTCGACGGGGACGGCTTCATCGCCGTGCAGGCCAACGTGGAGGACACTAGGCTGGGCGTGCAGGAGTACGCCATCGAGCGGCTGGGCGTGCAGGCGGTGGAGATCAAGTGGGGCCAGGGGGCCAAGGACATCGGCGGTGAGGTAAAACTCGACGGCCTGGAGCGCGCCCGCCAGCTCAAGTCCCGGGGCTACATCGTGCTGCCCGACCCGGACGATCCCGCGGTGGCGGAAGCCTACCGGGCGGGTGCCTTCCGCGAGTTCGAGAGGCATTCGCGCATCGGGATGGTGGACTGGGAGTCCTTCGCGCGGCGGGTCGAGGAGTTGCGCCGCGCGGGGGCCAGGTACGTCTTCTTGAAGACCGGCGCCTACCGGCCGGCGGACCTGGCGCGCGCGGTGAGGTTTGCCTCCGACGCCCGCATCGACCTGCTCACGGTGGACGGCGCGGGCGGCGGCACGGGTATGAGCCCCTGGCGCATGATGAACGAATGGGGCGTACCCACGGTTTACCTCCAGGCCCTCCTGACCAGGTACCTCGACCGCCTGGCGGCCCGGGGTGCCTACGTCCCACCGGTGGCCATCGCGGGGGGGTTCGCGCTTGAGGACCAGATCTTCAAGGGGCTGGCCCTGGGGGCTCCCTACGTAAAGGCCATCGGCATGGCCCGCGCGGTGCTGGCGGCCGCCATGGTCGGTAAGACGGTGGGCGAGAGCCTGCGTAAAGGACAGACGGTCACGGAATACAGGAGCTACGGCAACAGCGTTGAGCAGGTGTTCATCGCGAGCACGGAGCTCAAAGCGCGCCTGGGTGCCGATTTCGAGCGCCTGCCGGTGGGGGCCATCGGCGTTTACACCTATCTGGAACGGCTGGCCCAGGGGCTGAGGCAGCTCATGTGCGGTGCGCGCAAATTCGCATTGCAGTACATCACCAGGGACGACCTGGTGGCGCTCACCAAAGAGGCGGCCGAAATCACGGGTATTCCTTATGTCATGGAACTGGATGAGGCAGAGGCTGATGCCATTCTCGGCTAACTGAAGGCGTTCACACCACAACGGCGTGGTGGGGAACGGCGGCAACGGCGCCCTCGGAGGGGTCAAGCGACCCCTTAAGGGTGCCTTTTTGTTTCGGGACCGGCCGAGAGGTTAGGGGCAACGGCCCCATCGGAATTCACCCACACCCTTTGCGACGGAATAGGGTACGATGGAGTACCCCATCGGGGCAACGGGGCCCTGTCGGGAAAACGTCGCGTTTTCCGGGGGGCCCCTCCGTGTCTGTGAGGACGGCGGGAAAGGGGGCGCGGCCATGTATTACCGTCTGGTGGTCATTGGAGGGGGACCGGCGGGCTGCGCCGCCGCGGTCCGGGCGGCCCGGCGGGGCGCCACGGTGGCGCTGGTGGCCAGGAACGCGCGGGGCGGCGTCACGGGCGGGCGGGCATGGGACCCCGAATCGGTCGCCGCCGCAATGCCGAATCGCATTACGGTCTACCCGGGTACGGGACGCCTGTGGGACCCGGACCGGGTGGAGGTGGTACATTTCGAGGGTTACACCGAGGAACTGCGGGCGGGAAACGTGGTCGTGGCCACCGGTGCCGGATCTCCTGCGGATTGGCGCGGCACCCTTCACCGGTGGAGGTACGGACCGCGACGGGCGGCCGGGAAGAGGGATCTACCGGGGGTGGTCCTCGTTCTGGGTGGGGGTATCGCGGCCTGCGAGTTGGCGGCCGGGCTCGCGGCGGCCGGCGTATCCGTAACGTTGCTGGCCGAAGGGGAACTTCTGCCGGCGGTTGACCGGGACGCGGCCGAGGTGGTGGGCCGGACCCTGCGGCGCCGCGGGGTTACGGTACGGCCGCAAACCCGGGTCCGGGAGGTGCGCGAAGGGACCGGGAAAGTGACGGTGGTTACGTCCGACGGGACCGAGCTTACGGCCGACCGGTTACTGGAGGCGCCGCCCCGCAGGGTTCGGTGCGGCCACCTGGGTCTGGAAAGTTTGGGTGTGGAACCGGACGAGCGGGGGGCGGTTCCGGTCGACGACCGCATGCAGACCGCCATTCCGGGCGTCTACGCCGCCGGCGACGTTACGGGACCGAAGGACCGGCCCGCCCTGGCCCGTGCCGAGGGTATCGTGGCGGCGGAGAACGCGCTGGGGCGGCCCTGTCGCCTGGAACCGGAGCTGGTACCCTATCACATCCGCGTGGGCCCGGGGGCGGCGGGCGTGGGTGCGCGGGAGCACGAACTCGCGGCCCGTGGGGTGCCGTACCGGGTCGTGCGCCTGGCTTTGCTTCCGTGGGGGCCGGGCCGGAGGAAGGGCTTTCTCAAGCTGGTCAGTTGCCCCGTCTCGGACCGCCTGTACGGCGTGCACGCGGTGGGTCCGAAGGCCGGCGCGTGGGCCGAGGCGGCTGCCCTGGCCCTCAGGACCGGGCTGACGAGCGGGGAGTTCCTGCGGTACGCGGGGGCCGCGCGCCCGGAAGTCTTGGCGTGTCAATAAAAGGGCGGCGTGGCCGGGCCGGTCACCGGGCCGCCGCGCCGGCTGTTACAAATCCTTGTGGAGAGGGGAGAAGTGGGAATGTCGCTCAGCAAACCGAATGCCAGTGCGGCCACGGTAACCACCACCAGGGTGGCGGCCGCACCTCTGTCGGGGCTGTGCGTGACCTGCGTGGACGGCTGCCCCGGTTACTGCGAGGTGGGCAGGTCCGCCTTGCGGGGGAGGGAAATCATTTACCCGCAGCCCTTCGGCAAGATTACGGCCGGTGCCGAGAAGGACTATCCCGTGGATTTTTCCCACTTCAACATCCAGGGTACGTGCGTGGGGGCCGTGGGCATAGAGGCGGACCCGGACAGGGCCATCTTTCCGGCCGTGGACGTCTCCACCCGGGTGGGCAGCGGCGAGCACAAGGTCAGGATGAAGTACCCGTTCTTCACCGGCGCCCTGGGCTCCACCGAGATCGCGCGGGTGAACTGGGAAGGGTGCGCCGTGGGCGCCGCCATCTGCGGCACCATCCTGGTGTGCGGCGAAAACGTCTGCGGTATGGATCCGGACGCCGAGTTCAAGAACGGCCGGGTGGTGAAGTCGCCCGAACTGGAAAGAAGGGTCAAGACCTTCAAGGAGTGGTACGACGGTCACGGCCTGATGGTCGTCCAGTTGAACGTCGAGGACACGCGCCTGGGGGTGGCCGAGTACGCGATCCAGGACCTGGGCGTGGAGGGCATCGAGCTCAAGTGGGGCCAGGGGGCCAAGTCCATCGGGGGCGAGGTCAAGCTGCCCACCCTGGAGCGCGCGCTCCAGCTGAAGCAGCGGGGCTACATCGTGCAGCCGGACCCCGAGGACCCCGAGGTGCAGGAGCTGTACCGCATGGGCGGGCTCTCCGAGTTCGAACGCCACTCCCGGCTGGGCATGGTGGACGAGGAGTCCTTCCTGAAGGAAGTCGAAAGGCTGCGGCGCCTGGGGGCGAAGTACGTTACCCTGAAGACGGGCGCCTACCGGCCGGCGGACCTGGCCCGGGCCGTGAAGCTGGCCTCGGAGGCCAGGATCGACCTGCTGACGGTGGACGGCGCGGGCGGCGGCACGGGCATGAGCCCCTGGCGCATGATGAACGAATGGGGTATTCCCACGGTCTACCTGGAGGCCCTCCTTTACAATTTCCTGCGCCGTCTGGAGGAGAAGGGGGCCTTCGTACCGGACTGCGCCATCGCGGGCGGCATCGCCCTGGAGGACCAGATCTTCAAGGCCATCGCCCTCGGCGCGCCTTACGTAAAGGCGGTGTGCATGGGCCGGGCCACCCTGACCGCGGCCACGGTGGGCAAGACCCAGGGCCAGCTGCTCCAGGACACCTACGGCAGGGGCCGCGAGTACCGGGAGGCGCTCCTCCGCACCTTCGTGGGCGCCGTGGCCCTCAAGGAAAAGTACGGCAACGACTTCGAGCGCATCCCGCCGGCGGCCATCGCCATCTACACCTACTACGACCGTCTGGCCGTGGGGCTGAAGCAACTCATGGCCGGGGCCCGGAAGTTCGCCCTGGATAAGATCACGCGCGGCGACCTCATGGCCCTGACCCGGGAGGCGGCCGACGTAACCGGCATACCCTACGTCATGGAGGCCGACCGGGAAGAAATAGAGCGGATTTTCGGCTAGAAAGGAGAAGCCAGAGATGCTCAACATGATCTGTGCCCACTACTGTCCGTCGCCCTTCTGCATCACGGCCTGCCCGGTGAAGGCCCTCAGCGTCTCTCCCCGGGACAAGAACATTTACGCCGACACCGACAAGTGCAACCGCTGCGGCATCTGCCGTTACATGTGCCTCACCTTCAGCCGCGACAAGAACCTGGGCCAGAAGCGGCCCTGGGTGGCCGCGGACTGGGGCAGGCGGTAATACGCCGGGCCCTCGGGAGCCGCGGGGACGGCCGCCCGGGGCGGACCCGGACCCGCCCCGGCGCGGCGTCCCCGGGACTATCACATACCCGGCGGCACGGCAATTCGTCTTGGAAAGGATGTAGGCACTTCATGAGTGGGGAACTTTCCCTCGTGCGAGAGATTCTGGCCGGATACGGTAAGAGTAGAGGCGCGCTCATACCCGTGCTCCAGGAGGTCCAGGCCGCCCTGGGCTACGTGCCCGAAGGGGCCATGGTGGAGATCGCCCGGCACCTGGGCATCCCGGCCAGCCACGTGTACTCCGTGGCCTCCTTTTACGCCCAGTTTCGACTGCAGCCCCTGGGCCGCAGGAGGATCGCGGTGTGCCGTGGCACGGCCTGCCACGTGCGGGGTGCGCCCGAGATACTGAAGGAGCTGGAGGGTCTCACGGGCATCAGGGAAGGCGAGACCTCCGAGGACCTGGAGTACACCCTGGAGACCGTGGCCTGCATCGGGTGCTGCGCGCTGGCACCGTGCGTAAGGGTCAACGACGAGGTGTATGGCGAAATGACCCGGGAGAAGGTAAGGGCTCTCTTCCCCGATTCCGAGGAGGCTCACCGAGATGCCGGATGAACGCTACACCGTCCACGTATGCCACGGCACGGGTTGTGTCTCGGGAGGGGCCGAGGAGGTCTACGCCCGGCTGGGGACCATCGCAGGCTCGGGCATACGCCTCAAGCGTACCGGTTGCCACGGGTTCTGCCAGCAGGGTCCCGTGGTGGTTATCGAGCCGGACGGGATATTCTATTGCCGCGTCAGGGTTTCCGACGTGGGCGACATCGTGGCCTCCCTATCGACAGAGGGGAGACCGGTGGAACGCCTGCTGTACGGGGATCCCGCGGCGGGTCGGACCATAATACGGTACGGTGAAATCCCCTTCTACCGGCGGCAGGAAAGGATCCTGTTGCGGAATTGCGGGCGCATCGATCCCGAAGATATCGACGATTACCTTGCTACCGGAGGGTATCAGGCCCTGTCTCGCGCCCTGGAAATGTCGCCGGAGGAAATAATCGCGGAGATCCGGCGCTCTGGCCTCCGGGGATTGGGGGGGGCAGGCTTTCCGGCGGGAAGAAAATGGGAGGCCTGCCGCCGTGCGCCCGGAACCGAGAAATTCGTCATCTGCAACGGCGACGAGGGAGACCCCGGAGCCTTTCAGGATCGGTCGGTTATGGAAGGGGATCCCCACGCGGTTCTGGAGGGCATGGCGATTGCGGGTTACGCCGTGGGCGCCGCCAGGGGCTACATCTACGTACGGGCCGAGTATCCCCTGGCCGTGAAGCGCCTGCAGCTGGCCATCGAGCAGGCCCGGCAGAGGGGCTTCCTGGGGCGGCACATCCTGGACCGGGACTTCAGCTTCGACATCGAGGTCTTCCAGGGCGCGGGCGCCTTCGTGTGCGGAGAATCCACGGCCCTGGTCAGCTCCATGGAGGGAAACCGGGGCTTTCCCAAACCACTGCCCCGCCCGCGTACCACCGAGTCCGGTCTGTGGGGTAAGCCCACGCTTCTCAACAACGTGAAGACCTTCGCCTACGTGCCCAAGATCATCCTTCACGGAGCCGGATGGTTCGCCTCCCGGGGCACCGACAAAAGCAAGGGCACGGCCGTCTTCTCCCTCACCGGCAAGGTGGCCAACTGCGGCCTGATCGAGGTACCGATGGGCACGACTTTACGGCAGATCATTTTCGAAATCGGGGGCGGCATTCCGGACGGTAAGCGGTTTAAGGCCGTGCAGACCGGGGGCCCATCGGGCGGGTGCCTGCCGGCGGACCTGCTGGACCTGCCGGTGGATTTCGACTCCCTCACCGCGGCGGGTTCCATGATGGGATCGGGAGGCATGGTGGTGGTGGACGAGGACACCTGCATGGTGGACCTGGCCCGCTACTTCCTGGACTTCAGCCAGCGGGAGTCCTGCGGCCAGTGCCTCCCCTGCCGCCTGGGGACCCGGCAGATGTTCGCCATCCTGGACGACATCACGAGGGGCCGGGGAAGGCCGGAGGACCTGGCGCGGCTCGAGGAACTGGGCCGCCTGGTGGCGCGGAGTTCCCTGTGCGGGCTGGGTCAGACGGCCCCCAACCCGGTCCTCACCACCCTGCGTTATTTCCGCGAAGAATACGAGGCACACATCAAGGGGCGCCGGTGTCCGGCCGGTGTCTGCGGTCTGTGAGGGGTGAGGCCAATGGCGGTAAGTTTGATTATAGACGGGCAGACGGTGCGGGCCGCGCCGGGGGCCACGGTCCTGGAGGCGGCGCTGGCCGGCGGCATCTACATTCCCCACCTCTGCCACCACCCGGATTTGACGCCCGCCGGGGCCTGCCGGCTCTGCTACGTGACGGTAAACGGGGGTGGGCCGGTCCTGGCCTGCCGCACCCCCGCGCAAGAAGGAATGGTGGTCCAGACCGGGTCCCCCGAGATCGACGAGATCCGCCGCGGCCTGGTGGAGCTCCTCATGGCCAACCACCACGGTAACTGCAAGGGCTGCCTTAAGAGCGGTCGGTGCGCGCTGCAGGAGATCATAGCCAAGCTCAGAATCGACCGCAAGAAATTGCAGCAGTTGCGGCCGGCGGCAGAAGAGCTGCCGCGCGACACCTCCAACCCCTTCTTCGTGCTGGACCCCAACAAGTGCGTCCTCTGCGGCATCTGCGTGCGGACCTGCGAGGAACTGGTGGGTGTGGGTGCCCTCAATTTTGCGGGCCGCGGTTACCGTTCCCGGGTGGGTCCGTTGGGTGCCGGACCCCTGGCCCAGTCGGTGTGCGAGTCCTGCGGGGAGTGCGTGGAGCGCTGTCCGGTGGCGGGCCTGGCCTACGTGGACCACCGCCGGCCCCGGGAACACGTGCAAACCGTGTGCCACTCCTGCGGCGCCGGCTGCCCGGTCACCCTGGGCCTGCGCGACGGGCGCGTCGTGGAGGCCAAGGGCGAGCTGTGCGGCCGGGGGCGGTTCGGCTGGCGCATCCTGCAGGCCCCGGACCGCCTGACCGTACCGCTGATCCGGCGCAACGGGGCCCCGGCGGAGGCGTCCTGGGAGGAGGCCCTGGACCTGGCGGCGCGGGAACTGTCCAGGTACAGGGGTGGGGAATGCGCCGTACTCTGCTCCGGCCGCCTGACGAACGAGGAGGCCTACCTGCTGCAAAGGTTCGCCAGGGAAGTCCTCGGGACGAACAACATCGACAGCACGTTGCGCCTGACCCACGCGGTGAGCCTGGAAACCCTGCGGGAGGCCACGGGCTGGGGCGGGGCCACGGGGCCTTTCGAAGCCGTGGAGGAGGCGGCGTGCATTCTGCTGGTGGGGGCCAACGTCGCCCGCAGCCACCCCGTGCTGGCGCGCCGGATCCGCAGGGCCGCGGCCCGGGGAGCCAGGCTCGTGGTCATCGATCCCCGGGAGGACGATCTTGGACGCTTCGCCCACCTGTGGCTGCAGCCCTATCCGGGCACGGACCCGGCCCTGCTCATGGGCATGGCGGTGGCGCTGGTGGAGGAGCAGCTGGTCGACCCTGCGATTCTCGGTGGCCTGGGAGCCTTTCTGGCCTCCCTGGAGGACTTCCCCCCCGGGAGGGTCTCCAGGATTACCGGCGTGCCGGAGGAATTGGTAACCGAGGCGGCGAAATGCTATGCCACCTCGCGGCCCGCGGTCGCCCTGTGGGGCACGGGCCTGACGCAGCATCCCCACGGGGGCGATGGCGTGCGGGCGCTGATCAATCTGGCGCTGCTCGCGGGCCACACGGGCCTTTATCCCCTGCTCGAGGAGGCCAACGCCCAGGGCGTCTGGGATCTGGGTTGCACGCCGCACCACCTTCCGGGCCAGCGGCCGGTACCGGACCCGCGGGCCGGGGGGAAGGGACCGGAATCCTCCCCGAAAGGAGATGGGGCCTCCTACCCCGGGCTAACCCTGACGGAGGTCTGGGACGCCGTTTTGGAAGGCAGGGTCAGGGCCCTGTACATTATTGGGGTGGATCCCCTCGGGGAACTTCCGGAGGCCGAAAAAATCCGTGAGGCCTTGGGCAGGGTAGAATTGCTCGTTTACCAGCACTGCTTTATGGGCGCCACGGGCCCGCTGGCGCACGTCGTGCTGCC
This sequence comes from Ammonifex sp., assembly GCA_020725605.1. Taxonomy (GTDB): domain Bacteria; phylum Bacillota; class Desulfotomaculia; order Desulfotomaculales; family DYER01; genus DYER01. The sequence goes on from DYER01000043.1 coordinate 11,686, forward strand.
GGCGGCCGGCTGGTTCGAAAAGGAAGGAACGGTCACCCGGGCCGACGGCAGGATCACGAGGGTCCGCAGGGTCGCCGGGCCGGCGGGCGGGTCGCTGCCCGACGGAGACATCATTTGCGGCCTGGCCGCGCGCATGGGCGGGGAGAGGTTTGTCCCCGAGCCGGCCTCGGTGCTGGGAGAAATAGCCTCGGGGGTGCGCGGCTACGGCGGGCTGTCGTGGGAGGGGCTGGAGAAGGGTGCGGAAGCCAACGTGGCCAGGCCCCCGCTGGAGGCCAGGGCGGCGCCCCTGGAGTATCGCGGCCCCACCGAGCGGCCGGACATGCAATACCCCCTGTTGCTGACCGGGGCCAGGAATTCGCCCTACGGTGACGTTCTTTCGCAAAAGGTGGAGGGACTTCGGGCCCTACAGCCCGAGGAATACCTGGCCTTGCACCACAAGGACGCGGCCGATTTCGGCATCACAGACGGTGACAGGGTCAGGGTTCTATCCCGGCGCGGTGAACTGACGGTCCGGGCCGCGGTCACCGATGTGTGTCCGCCGGGAGTGGTGATCCTGAACTATAGGGTGTTTCCGGATTCCCTCACCGGTACTATATCCAGGGTCTGCGCGGTTACGTTAGAAAGACTTGCCTGATGACGGTGGCAACGGCGCCCCGTTGGAATTCCCGCCGGGGTGCCTTTTGTTCCTTCCAGGGGAACACTGAGGATGGGAGGCCGGGGTCGTGGGAGGGCAACGGGTGGTAATCGTCGACGGTGACGCGGGCTGGCGGTGCCACGTGGCCAGCCTGCTCACCCGTGCGGGCTACCGCGTGGTCGAGGAGGCCGCGAACGGCATCGAAGGCCTGAAGGCCGTGCGCGCACGCCAGCCCGACGTGGTCCTCAGCGAGGTCAACCTGGCGGGCATGAGCGGTTTTGAACTGGCCCGTACGGTGCAAGAGGACCGCCTGGCGCCCGTCATCCTCATGTCGGGTAGCTACGACCTCGAGACCCTCGAGCGGGTCCGGGAGGTGCGCGTTTTCGGCTATCTCGTCAAGCCTTTCGACGAGGCGGTCCTGCTGCCGGCGGTGGAGGTGGCCCTGGCCAATTTTCAGGAGTTCTTGCGCCTCGACCGCCAGGTCCGGGAATTGCGGGAGACCCTCGAGACCAGAAAGATCGTGGAGCGGGCCAAGGGAATCCTGATGGAGAAGCTGGGTCTCACCGAGGCCGAGGCCTTCCGCCGCATCCAGAAAACCAGTATGGACAAACGCATTTCCATGCGTGCCGTGGCCGAGGCCATCATTCTCACGTACGAAATATAACCTGTTCAGCGTGCCCTGCGGGTGTTATAATGGGGCTGTCCATCACTTCGGAGGAGGCATCGGTTTGAGGACCTTCAGGTTTTCGTGCCACAGGGGACTGGCCTGTTTTACGGCCTGCTGTCGGGATACGAGTATTTTTCTCACGCCTTACGACGTTTTGAGGATGAAAAGGAGGCTCGGCCTCTCGTCCGGAGAGTTTCTGGCCCGCTACACACGGCTGCTGGTGGCGCGGCCTTCGGGCCTTCCCGTGGTGGTACTCAGGATGGGCGACGACCCCGAGAAAAGGTGCCCCTTCGTGACTCCCGAGGGTTGCCGCATCTACGAGGACCGGCCCTGGGCCTGCCGTATGGCACCGGTGGAGGTGCGCGACGACGAGCCGGTCTTCATCCTGGAGCCCTCCCTTTGCCACGGGCAGGGTGAAGTCCGGGAATGGACCCTCGACGAGTGGACTAGGGACCAGGGCCTGGACCTGTACGATACCGTGGAGGAGACCTTCAGGGAGGTGACGTCCCACCCGCGCCTGCAGGCCGAAGAGATTACGGACCCGGCGGTCCGGGATATGTTTCTCATGGCCTGTTACGACGTGGACCGCTTCCGCCGCTTCGTATTCGAAAGTAGATTCCTTAAGATCTTCGACCTTCCCGACGAACTGGTGGCCAGGATCCGGGAGGACGAAACGGCCCTGCTGGAACTGGGGTTCCGCTGGGTGAAGTTCGGGCTCATCGACCCCGGGGCCCTTAAGGTGCGTGACGAAGTGCTGGCCGCACGCCGGCCGCCGCCGCGGGAGTAGGAATACCGGTCGCGGGCGCGTCGGGTCTTGACGCCGCGGGGTAAACTCCCTATAATATAAATTGACTTTCCTCGATAGCTCAACGGTAGAGCACCCGGCTGTTAACCGGGGGGTTGCAGGTTCGAATCCTGCTCGAGGAGCCATGCGGGTCCATAGCTCAACGGTCAGAGCGGCGGACTCATAATCCGTTGGTTCCAGGTTCGAATCCTGGTGGGCCCACCAGCGTGGCCCCATCGTCCAGTGGTTTAGGACATCGGTCTTTCAAGCCGAAAACCCGGGTTCGAATCCCGGTGGGGTCACCAGT
>DYER01000044.1 GCA_020725605.1 Ammonifex sp.
GGGTGGTCTTGCCCGTACCGTCGTCGCCGTTGATCACCACGCGCCTACCCAGGGGGCCCACGATGGATTCCAGATGACTGACGGGACCGTCGGGGGTGATGGCGGTGGCGAAAAGGCGCCGCACCCGGGGCCGGTCGGTCTGACGGGGCCGGCCGGTAAAGATCTCGTGGGTCAGCTCCAGCACCAGACGGTCGAAGGCCCCCTGGTTAAAGGCCCCGGTTTCGCGGTAGAAGGAGCGCACCTCCTCCAGAAACAGTCTGGCCGCGGAAAGATAGGAGTAGGCGCGGCGGAAGAGCCGGGCGATCTCCCGGTTGCAGGCGATAATTTCCCTCTTGTGGGCCCGCAGCCCGGCCTCGTTCCAGTGGTCCCCCAGGTGAATGATTTCGTCCACGGCACCCGGATGGCGCGGGTCCACCACGTGCGGGGCCGTACCGTCGATGAGCGCCACACCGATGGCGGGAAAGACCACTCCGTCCAGGGATCCGTTGTCGGAGGAGCAGCAGTGGAACTCGACGTCGAAACCGCGCGCCAGCATTTCCTCGCCGATCTTACGCATGAAGGTGGACTTGCCCACCCCCGGCCCGCCTTTGACCACGAAGACGCGGGTGGCGTCCGGCTCGATAATGTGGTCGTAGAACGAGTGGAAGCCCAGGGCGGTGTTGCCGCCGGGAAAGACCTTTCTGAGTCGTGCCATGGTCGTATTCCCCTCCGGTTCGGGATTCGCATTCCGTGCGTTGTGAAGGCCGGTCGGCATTCGGCCGGGGGGTGCCGACCGTTGTTTTTAAATGCGGTTGGCAATTTTCAGGCTATGCGATGGCCGGCCCGGGGTTGAGTGGGAATTCAAGGCAGGCAAAAAACTGTTGCGCCGCGGGGTTCGTTTGGGGTATAATCGGAGTGAGCCGACGGTGACAACGGTGTTCCGGAGGGCAGGGTGGCCCGGTTCGCACCGGGCCTTTGTATTTTCTGGCGAGGGGTGGTGGGATTGTACCATGGCACCGTCGCCATAGGGGCCAGGGAGGAAAAGTTGCGGCGCGAGCTGCGGGCCCTGCTCGCTTCCTGGGGCTGGACCGTGGTGGGGGAGGCGGCGGACGGGGCCGGCATGCTGCGCCTGGTGCACGGCGCCAGGCCGGACGTGGTCGTGTTGGACGAGGAGCTCGAAGGCGTGGACGGCCTGGAAGTGGTGCGCAGGCTGGGCTCCGAGTACGCGGTGGTCCTGGTGACGCCCTACCCCCAGGGCCGGGCCCTGGATGCCCTGCAGGACCTGTGGGTTTTCGGACTGGTGACGCGCCCGGTGGAGGAGACCTCCCTGCGCCTGGCCCTGGCGCTGGCCACCGCGGGGTTCCAGAAGGTGCGCCGGCTGGAGCGGGAGGTCGGCGAGCTCAAGGAGAAGCTGGAGACCAGGAAGGCGGTGGAGCGTGCCAAGGGTATCCTGATGGAGGTGCTGGGGCTCAGCGAGGCCGAGGCCTACAGGCGCATGCAGCGCCAGAGTATGGACCGGCGCGCCTCCATGCGCACCATCGCCGAGGCCATCATTACGACGTACGAGCTGCAGCGGGGGGCCCTGGAGAAGCCGCCCCCGCAGCGGAAGAAGCGGTAGCCGACGAAGGCGTCCGCCAGCGGGCCGAGGGAGACCCGGACCGGGACGCCTTTTTCCTTGTCGGGCGCCGGACCGTCCGAATTGCACATTCAGGGGAGGAATGTAACCTTGACGCCCGAAGAGGTACTCCAATTCGCAGGGGAGGCCCTTGCGACCGGCGCGGGGGCATTTCGGCGTTGCGCGGCGCGGCCCGGTGGTTTATAATACTGCTGAGCCGGACAGGGATCAAAGAGGATCCCGAAGCAGGGCAAAGGTGTCCCCGTCGGAACGCGGGACTTTTACTTTTTAAAACAGGGGTGACTGAGGTTGGGCTACACCAAAGAGGACGTTCTGAAACTCTTCAAAGAGGAAAACGTCAAGTTCGTGCGCCTGCAGTTCACCGACATCCTGGGCATCCTGAAGAACATGGCCATCCCCGTGGAACAGGCCGAGAAGGCGCTGGAAGGGGAACTTATGTTCGACGGTTCGTCCATCGAGGGTTTCGTGCGCATCGAGGAATCGGACATGTACCTGAGGCCGGACCCCAACACGGTGGCCATCTTTCCCTGGCGGCCGCGGGAAGGAGCCGTGGCGCGCCTGATCTGCGACGTCTACAACCCCGACGGCACGCCCTTTGCCGGGGACCCACGCTACGCCCTGAGACGGGTGGTGGCCGAGGCCGCCCAGATGGGCTTTACGGCCTACTTCGGCCCGGAGTGCGAATTCTTTCTCTTTCACGTGGACGAGAAGGGCCGGCCCACCACCGTAACCCACGACCAGGCCGGTTACTTCGACCTCAGCCCCGTGGACCTGGGGGAGAACGCCCGGCGGGAGATCGTACTGGTTCTGGAGCAGATGGGCTTCGAGATCGAGGCCTCCCACCACGAAGTGGCGCCCGGACAGCACGAGATCGACTTCAAGTACTCGGACGCCCTGGACACCGCGGACAAGATCGTCACCTTCCGCATGGTGGTGCGCACCGTGGCCCAGCGCCACGGGCTGCACGCCACCTTCATGCCCAAGCCCATCTGCGGCATCAACGGGTCGGGCATGCACACCCACCAGTCCCTGGCCCGGGGCGGGGAAAACGCCTTCTACGACCCCCATGGACCCAATCAGTTGAGTGATATTGCCTATTACTACATCGGGGGCCTGATGAAGCACGCCCGGGCCCTTTCTGCCATCTGCAGCCCCACCGTGAACTCCTACAAACGCCTGGTGCCCGGCTACGAGGCCCCGGTCTACATCGCCTGGTCCAACCGCAACCGCAGTCCCCTCATCCGGGTGCCGGCCAAACGCGGACCCTCGACCCGGGTGGAGTTCCGCAGCCCGGATCCCTCGTGCAACCCCTATCTGGCCATTGCGGCAATGCTTAAGGCCGGGCTGGACGGTATCAAAAAGAAGATCCAGCCGCCCCCGGCGGTGGACCGCAACATCTACGAACTTACCCCCCGGGAACGTGAGGAGCTGGGTATCGGCGTGCTGCCTTCTTCCCTGCGGGAGGCCCTGGACGAACTGGCCCGGGATGAGGTCATCAAGGAGGCGCTGGGACCCCACATCTACGCCAAGTTCATGGAAGCTAAGGAAAGGGAATGGGACTCCTACCGGGTGCAGGTGCACCAGTGGGAGCTGGACCAATACCTGACCAAGTTTTAGTTTCGCAAGGGAGGCGGCGCTATTCCGTGCCGGAGGGCCGCGGGAACCGGCCCGGCCGGCCCCTTTTTTTGGCCGGGAATCTTTTCTACCGCCGGGGTCTATGCTACAATAAGTTCTAGTCTTCGGACGCGGGGTGAAGGATGCCTTGGAGGTTAAGCTGGCTTTTCTGCCCGGGGGAGAAGAGGAGGCCACGGTTTCCTGCTGGAAGGTGGAAGAGGGGGACACCGTGGAGGAGGGAGACCGCCTGGTGGAGCTGACCACCGGTAAGTCCGTGTACCGCGTATCCGCCCCCTGCAGCGGGACCATAGCCGAGATCCTCGTAACCGAGGGGGACACGGTGCGCCTCGGCGAGGTCCTCTGCGTCATCGAAGAGTGACCCGCGGGTGGGAAGTCCGGTGGCGCCGCCGCTGATCGGCATCACCTGCGCCTGGAACGAGGACGAGGAGCGCTTTTACCTCGGCCGCCACTACGTGCGGGCCGTGGAAAGGGCGGGCGGGCTGCCCGTGGCCCTGCCGGCCCTGGTGCGCGAGGGAGGCGTGGAGGGCCTGCTGGGGGTCCTGGACGGGCTGCTCCTGGCCGGTGGCGGAGACCTGGATCCCTTTTACTTCGGCGAGGAGCCCCTGCCGGTCACGGGGGAGATCGCGCCTGAGCGGGACCGCTTCGAGCTGGCCCTGGCCCGGGGGGCGTTACGGCTGGGCCTGCCGGTGCTGGGCATCTGCCGCGGCCTCCAGGTATTGAACGTGGCGGCCGGAGGGACCCTATACCAGGACCTGGCCCAGGCCGTGCCCCGTCCCCTGAAACACTACCAGCAGGCGCCGCGCTGGTACGCCACCCACGGGTTTACGGTGGCGGGCGGCTCGCGCCTGGCCGGCATTATGGGCGCGGGGTACCGGCGGGTCAACAGCTTCCACCACCAGGCCGTGGCGCGGGTGGCACCCGGATTTCGGGCCACGGCCTGGGCTCCCGACGGTGTGGTGGAGGCCGTGGAGGCCACGGGGCCCGGCTTCGCCCTGGGGGTGCAGTTCCACCCCGAGGGCATGGCGGAGCAGGACCCGGGTTGTCTGGCCCTGTTCGCGGCCCTGGTAGAAGCCGCCCGCCTTTTCTCCCTGGGCAGGCCCGGTGGGACCACGGGTGTATGTCGAAAGTAACAAACTTTTAACGTTCCCGGGCAGGATCGGACGGCCCGATGTCGAATACCTCCGGTGGCGGGATTATCCTAGGGTGTCACTTTATGTCAAATGTCGTCGGAGGTGACTCGGTTGCCGTTACGTATTCTGGTGGTGGACGATCAGCCCAGGGTATGCCATCTGTTGGAGGCCTTTCTCCGCCAGCAAAACTATGCCGTATATTCGGCAAGTAACGGGCTGGAGGCGCTGGAACTGGTGGAGACGGTGCGGCCCCATCTGATCTTTATGGACATCCGGATGCCGCGCCTGGACGGGCTGGAAACTCTGGACCGCATCAAGTCCCTCTGGCCCGACGTGGAAGTGGTCATGATGACGGCCTACGGCGGCGAGGGGGCCTTCACCCGCGCTTATCAGCGGGGGGCTTTTTGCTGCCTCACCAAACCCTTTGACCTGTCGCAGGTAGCCGCCGTTGTCCGGGCGGTGGAGGAGCGGTGCCGGGAAAGGGCTGACTTTCTCGTATCCTGAGATAGAGAATAACCGTTGTGGGGATCCCCGGGGGTGCTCGCGAGAGGCGGGCTGAGAAAGGCACCCGATGAAGTGCCTTACCCTTGGAACCTGACCTGGGTAATGCCAGCGGAGGGAGAGGGGGCCGGGCTACACCACCCGCCCTCGGCGGGTATTTTTGTGGTGGGCGACGGAGAATTTTGCCAACCGCCGCAGACCGCATGGCTTCACGCAGGCAAAATTCCCCGTCGGGCGAAAGGGGGGACGTACGGATGACCCAGATGCAGGCGGCCCGGGAGGGAATCATTACGCCGGCCATGAGAAGGGTGGCCGAAAGGGAGGGGCTTCCCGCGGAGACGATCCGCGCGGGAGTCGCGGCGGGTACCATCGTCATCCCGGCCAATCCGGCCCACGGGGGTCTGGACCCTACGGGCATAGGGAAAGGGTTGCGCACCAAGATCAACGCCAACATCGGCACCTCGTCCCACTACCCGGACCCGCAGGCAGAACTGGCCAAGCTCCGGGTGGCCCTTGAGGCGGGTGCCGACACCGTGATGGACCTGAGCACGGGGGGCGACCTGGACCTCAGCCGGCGCCTGATCGTCCGGGCCAGCCCGGCGCCCGTGGGCACGGTGCCCATCTACCAGGCCGCGGTGGAGGCCCTGGCGCGCCACGGCAGCATCGTGGCCATGACGGCCGACGAGATGTTCGAGGTCATAGAGAGGCAGGCCGCCGACGGCGTCGACTTCATGACCGTCCACTGCGGGGTAACCCTGTCCACCATCGAGCGGTTGCGGCACTCGGGGCGTATTACCGACATCGTAAGCCGCGGCGGGTCCTTCCTCACGGGCTGGATGCTGTACCACGGCCGGGAGAACCCCCTCTACGCCGAGTACGACCGCCTCCTGGAGATCGCGGCGCGCCACGACGTGGTGCTGAGCCTGGGCGACGGCCTGCGGCCCGGCTGTCTGGCCGACGCCACGGACCGGGCCCAGGTGGCCGAGCTGCTCGTGCTGGGAGAGCTGGTGGAGCGGGCCCGGGAGCGGGGCGTGCAGGTCATGGTGGAGGGGCCGGGCCACGTACCCCTGAACCAGGTCACGACCAACGTGCGCCTGGAGAAGTCCCTGTGCCGGGAGGCGCCCTTCTACGTCCTGGGGCCTCTGGTCACCGACGTGGCGGCGGGCTACGACCACATCGCGGCGGCCATCGGCGGGGCCGTGGCCGCGGCCGCGGGCGCGGACTTTTTGTGCTACGTGACGCCGGCCGAGCACCTTGGCCTGCCTACCCTGGAGGACGTGCGGGAGGGCGTGATCGCGGCCCGCATCGCGGCCCACGCCGCGGACGTGGCCAAGGGCGTGCCGGGTGCGGCCGAGTGGGACCGGGAGATGGCCCGGGCCCGCAAGGCTTTGGACTGGGAACGGCAGCTGGAACTGGCCCTGGACCCGGAGAGGGCGCGGCGCCGGCGGGCCGAGCGCAACCCGCCCGGCACCAGGGAGTGCAGCATGTGCGGCGAGTTCTGCGCCATGGCCCTGGTGGGCCGGTTTCTCGGCCGGCCTCAGGGCGCATGCTGAGGGCGCCGCCGGCTTGGCGGGGGTGGGACCTTGTGGACCGTGAGGAGCGCCTCGCCCGCGGAGACCGAGGCCCTGGCCGCGGGCCTGGCGCCGCACCTGGCGGCGGGCGACGTGCTGTGCCTGCACGGAGAACTGGGGACCGGCAAGACCTGTTTTGTGCGCGGCCTGGCGCGGGGGCTGGGCGTGACGCGGCCCGTGACCAGCCCCAGTTTCGTGCTGGTCCACGAGTACCGGGGGCGGCTGCCGCTCTACCACCTGGACCTCTACCGCCTCCGGGGGCCCGAGGAGGCCTTTGACCTGGAGGAGTACTTCCACACCGGCGACGGTGTGGTGGTGGTGGAGTGGGCGGACCGGGCCGAAGGGATGCTGCCGGAGCGGCGCCTGGACGTGGTTTTTTCCTTTGCGGGCGAGGACCCCGGGGCGCGGACCCTTTCCTTCGTGGCCCGCGGGGAGCGCTACGCCCTGATGGTACGGGAGTGGCTGAAGGGTGCGCGTACTGGGCATTGAGACCTCCGGAGATGTGGCGGGCGTGGCCGTGGCGGGGGAAGGGGGCGTGCTGGTGGAGTACGCCGTGCGGGCGCCGCGGGCCCACTCGCGGCTCCTGCTCGACCTGGTGGCACGGGCTATGGAAGCCGCAGGCCTCGCGGGCCGGCAGCTGGCGGGCCTGGCCGTTTCGGCCGGCCCGGGCTCCTTTACGGGCCTGCGCATCGGCTTTGCTGCGGCCAGGACCCTGGCCCAGGTCTGGGGCCTGCCCCTGGCTGCGGTGCCCACGCCGGAGGCGCTGGCCTATCCCCTGGTACGGGCCGGCGCTACGGTTTGCGCCGTCATCGCGGCCCGCCGCGGCGAGGTCTACGCGGCCCTCTACCGTCCCGGGCCGGACGGGCCGGCGTGCCTGGCCGGTCCCGCGGCCCTACCGGTGGAGCGGTTGCCGGAGTTCGCGGCCCGGGCCGGGGAGCCGGTGATCCTGGTGGGGGACGTGCCCCCGGCGGTGGGCGAAAACGCGACGGTACCGGTGGCGCGGGCCCCGCAGGCTATGAACTACCCGCGGCCGGCCGTGGTGGCCGAGCTGGGGCTAGTGCGCCTGAAGGGGGCCGCCCCGGACCCCCTGCTCGTGCAGCCCCTCTACGTGGAGGCTCCCCGCGTGCGGGGCGGTGGGCGGCATGGCCTGTGAGGCCGGACCGCAAACCGGGGCCCGGGTGAGGTTTGCCCCTATGAAGCTGCGGCACCTTCCCGAAGTACTGGCCATCGAACGGGTTTCCTTTCCCACGCCCTGGACGCGCCAGGCCTTCGTCTTCGAGATCCTGTATAACGAGTGCGCCCGGTACGTGGTGGCCCTGGCGGGCGGGCGCGTGGTGGGCTACGCCGGCATGTGGGTGCTGGTGGACGAGGCCCACCTGACCAATATCGCGGTGCATCCCGGGTGGCGGGGCCTGGGCCTGGGCCGGGCCCTGATGGAGGAGATGCTGGCACGCGCCCGGAGTCTCGGGGTCCGGGCCATGACCCTCGAGGTGCGGCCCTCCAACCTGCCCGCCGTAAGGCTCTACGCCTCGCTTGGCTTCGTGGAGCGGGGCCGGCGCAAGGGGTATTACGCCGACACGGGCGAGGACGCCCTCATCATGTGGAAGGAGTGGTAGGGCCGTGGCCGTGCCCGTCCTGGCCATCGAGACCTCCTGCGACGAGACCTCCGTGGCCGTGGTGGTGGACGGCGTGGAGGTGCGGGCCAACCTGGTGGCCTCCCAGGTGGACCTCCACCGGCGCTTCGGCGGCGTGGTGCCCGAGGTGGCCTCGCGCCGCCACCTGGAGGTGCTTAACCCCCTTCTGGCCGAGACCCTGGCCCGGACCGGGCTCTCCTGGCAGGACCTGCGGGCCGTGGCCGTGACCTACGGCCCGGGGTTGGCCGGGTCCCTGCTGGTGGGGGTCATGGCGGCCAAGGCCCTGGCCTTCGCCCTGGACCTGCCCCTGGTCGCCGTGAACCACCTGGAGGGCCACATCTACGCCAACTTCCTGGTGGAGCCGGGCCTGGAATTCCCCCTGATATGCCTGGTGGTGTCCGGGGGCCACACGGACCTGGTGCTGGTGGAGGGCCACGGCGCCTACCGGGTGCTCGGCCGGACCCGCGACGACGCGGCCGGCGAGGCCTTCGACAAGGTGGCCCGGGTGCTGGAACTGGACTACCCCGGGGGCCCGCACCTGGAGCGCCTGGCCGCGCGGGGGGACCCGGCCCGCCTGCCCTTTCCCCGCCCTTACCTGGAGGAGGGCAGCCTGGACTTCAGCTTCAGCGGGCTCAAGACCGCGGTGGTCTACAGCCTGCGCCGGGCCCGGGAACGGGGCCTGGAGGTCAACCGGGCCGACGTGGCGGCCGGCTTTCAGGAGGCCGTAGTGGACGTACTGGTGGAAAAGACCGTGATGGCCGCGGAGCGCCACGGCGTGGACACCATCCTGCTGGCCGGCGGCGTGGCGGCCAACCGCCGCCTGCGGGAAAGGTTGCCGGAGCGTGCGGGGGGACGCCGGGTGGTGGTCCCGCCCCCGGCCCTGTGTACGGACAACGCGGCCATGATCGCCTGCGCCGCCTACTACAAGTACCTGCGGGGGGACTTCGCGCCGGCCACCCTCAACGCGGTGCCGGACCTGATGCTCGGCGAAGACCGCTATTGAGGGAGGGTAACCGGGGGGCGGGCACGAATCTATTCAGTTAGCAACCCTGCCGACGATTACCGTGGCGGGAAGACTTTTCACACTTTTCACCTTGGGGGGGAGAGAGCATGGACAAGGCCGCCGAAGAGCGTGAGGTACAGCTGGTAGTGTTCCAGTTGCTCGACCAGACCTACGGGATCGATATCGCCGCGGTGCACGAAATCATCAGGATGGAGAGCATCACCTACGTGCCCCGGGCCCCGGAGTTCATCGAAGGCATCATCAATTTGCGCGGCCGCATTATACCCGTAATCGACCTGGGGAAGCGCTTCAACCTCAGCACGGGCGAGCGCACCAAGGCCAGCCGCATCATCATCGTGGAAGTCGGGGGCGTCACGGTGGGCATGATCGTAGACGCCGTGCTGGAGGTGCTGCGCGTGCCCGCCACCAGCATCGAGCCGCCGCCCCCCATCATCCACGGCATCGAGGCGGCCTACCTCCGGGGCATCGTGCTGTGGAACGAAAAGCTGATCATCCTTCTAAACCTGGACCGTATCCTCTTCGAGCACGAGCAGCGGGCGCTCGAAGAGGCTCAGGAACGACTCGCCGCGGCCATCACTTGAGAACAGGGTGAGAGCCGTGTTCACGGAAGCCGAAGTGGCGGTCTTCCTGGACGAGCTGGACGAGAAGATCGAGGTCATCAGCGAGCAGTTGCTGGTGCTGGAGAAGGACCGGGGCAACAGGGCGGCCCTGCAGGAAATCTTCCGAGCGGCCCACACCATCAAGGGTTCCTCGGCCATCATGGGCTACGAAAGGATGTCCACCCTGACCCACGAGATGGAGAACCTGCTGGACCGCCTGCGCCACGGGGAGCTGGAGGTTTCCACCGAGGTCGTAGACTGCCTGTTTCATGCCCTGGACACCCTCAAGACCCTGCGCGCCCGGGTCACGGCGGGGGGCGAGGAGCCCGACGTAGGGCCGGTGCTGGCCTGGCTGCGGCGCTGCGGCACCTCTGCCCGCCCCCCGGAGGCAGGCGCGGCTCCCTTTGAAGAGGGGATCGCGTGCCCCTCGGCGCCCGCGGCCGCGGGGGCCGGAGACGAGTCCCCGGCCGGCCACCGGGTGGAGCCGCCCCCGCCCCTGGACGACGTGGAGCTGAACGTGGTACGCGAGGCCGAGCTGCGGGGCTTTCGGGCCTACTGGCTCACGGTACACATAGACCCCGACTGCCAGATGAAGTCCGTGCGCGCCTTCCTGATCTTCGAGAACCTGGGCCGCACCGGGGAGATCATCAAGAGCCTGCCCCCGGCCGAAGAGATCCAGGAGGGCCGCTACGACGGGGGTTTCCGCGTGCTTCTGCTGACCAAGGAGGAGCCGCGGGCCCTCGAACACCTGATGATGAGCATTGCCGAGGTCACGGGGGTCTCGGTGGTCCCGGTGGTGACGCCGGAGGAGTACCGCGCTCCGGCGCGTCAGGAGGCGGCACCAGCGACGGCCCCGACCGCGCGTGTGGAGACGGTCCCTGAGGTCCGCCGGGTGAGCCAGACCGTGCGTATCGACGTCCAGAAGCTGGACACCCTCATGAACCTGGTGGGTGAGCTGGTCATCGACCGCACGCGCCTCAACCGGCTGGTGGAGGTCTTCGGCGGCCGCTACGGCGCCGACGAACTGGTGGAGACCCTCAACGAAATCTCGTCGCACCTGGGCCAGATCACGGGAGATCTCCAGGAGCACATCATGAAGGCCCGCATGCTGCCCGTGGCCCAGGTCTTCAACAGGTTTCCCCGCATGGTGCGGGACCTGGCCCACAAGCTGGGCAAGGAGATCGACTTTCTGGTCCAGGGCAAGGAGACCGAGCTGGACCGCAACGTCCTCGAGGTCATCGCGGACCCCCTCATGCACCTCATCCGGAACGCCGTGGACCACGGCATCGAGCCCCCGGAGGAGCGCCTCCGCCTGGGCAAGCCCCGTGCCGGACGCCTCCTGCTCAAGGCCTCATACCAGGAGAGCTTTATAGTGATTACGGTGGAAGACGACGGTCGCGGCATGGACCCGGCCCGCATCAGGGAGCGGGCCGTGGGAATGGGCCTCCTGGACCGCGAGGCCGCGGCGCGGCTGCCGGAACGGGAGGTGCTGGACCTGGTCTTCCTGCCCGGCTTTTCCACCGCCAGCACGGTCAGCGAGCTCTCCGGCCGCGGCGTGGGCCTGGACGTGGTGCGCAACCAGATCGAGCAGATCAACGGCACGGTGGAGATGTTCACGGCGGTGGGCGCGGGCACCCGGTTCACCATCAAGCTGCCCCTCACCCTGGCCATTATCCGGGCCCTCATGGTCACCCTCGGGGAGCAGGTCTACGCCTTCCCCCTGACCAACGTGGTGGAGACCATGCACGTCAGACCTTCGGAGATCCGGCGCATCAGGAACAACGAGGTGGTGGTGGTGCGGGGTCAGGTGCTGCCCCTGGTCCGGCTGGCCCACCTCTTCCAGGTGCCCGACGCGGGCGGCGAGCACCTGTTCGCCGTGGTGGTGGGCTCGGGCGAACGTCGGGTCGGGATCATTGTGGACCGCCTGCTGGGGGAACAGGAGATCGTCATCAAGTCCCTGGGCGAGTACCTGGGCCGCATTCCGGGCCTGGCCGGCGCCACCATCCTGGGAGACGGCCGCGTGGCCCTCATCGTGGACGTGCGGGGCCTGGTAAAGGAGATCGGTACCGAGGAAGTGGCCTATGCCGCGGGTTAGGGTCCTGGTGGTGGACGATTCCCCCACCGTGCGGCGCCTGGTGGAGCGCTTCCTGGGCGCGGACCCGGAAATCGAGGTGGTGGGCACGGCGGGCGACGGCCGGGAGGCCATGGAGCAAATCGCCCGGCTGCGGCCCGACGTGGTGACCCTGGACGTCGAAATGCCGGTCATGGACGGCCTCACGGCCCTGAGGAAAATCGTGGCCGAGCGGCCGGTGCCCGTGGTCATGCTGAGCGCCCACACCACGGCGGGCGCCCGCCTCACCATGGAGGCCCTGGCTTTGGGGGCCGTGGACTTCGTGGCCAAGCCCTCGAATCCCAGGGACGTGGGCCACATGATTGCGGACCTCACCGCGAAGGTGAAGGTGGCGGCCCAGGCCGGCGTGCGGCGCCTGCGGCGCCCGCCGACGGCACCACCCCGGCCGGTGCTGCCTGCGGGCGACAGGTCCCGGCCGGCCGCGCCCGAAGGGGCCCGCGGGCCGCGCCGGGTGGACCTGGTGGTCATCGGCGCCTCCACCGGGGGCCCAAACGCCCTGGGCACGGTGCTGGGCGGCCTGCCGGCCGACTTCGCCGCCCCGGTCGTGGTGGTGCAGCACCTGCCCCGCGGGTTCGACAGGTCCCTGGCCGAGCACCTGGACCGGCGGACGGCCCTGGAGGTGCGGCCGGCGACCCACGGAGATGCCCTGGCCCCGGGCCGGGTACTGGTGGCGCCCGTGGGCTTTGAGCTGGAGTTCAGGAGGGCGGGGGGCACCACGCGCGTCATCTTAAGGCCCGATGACAGGCCCCTGCCGCCCGGGGGTTTCCGTCCCTCGGCCGACGGGGTGATGACGGCCGCCGCGCGGCTGGCCGGGGACCGCACCGTGGGGGTGCTGCTCACGGGCATGGGCCGCGACGGCGCCCTGGGCATGAAGGCCATCAAGGACCGCGGGGGCCACACCATCGCCGAGGACGAGAGCACCTGCGTGGTCTTCGGCATGCCCCGCGCCGCCATCGAAATGGGCGCCGCGGACCGCGTGCTCCCCCTGCACGAGATCCCCGGCGAACTCGTGGCCGTGGTGGGGCGGAAGGGCTAAAGAGTTGGAGGTGGACGTAAACGCGAAATCCGGCGGGCGCACACGTTGCAATCAGCAACGGAGCGGCGGACCGGTTATGGGTGAAACTTGGGTGGACCGTTCGAATACGGAAAGCGGTGGCCGGCGCCGGCCTCCGCGCGAGTGGCTTGCACGTGGGGCGCCCCTTGGTTATGATTCGGTGCAGGGGGGAACGGCATGGGGGGAAATACGCGCGGCCTTCCGCCAACTCCTGGACGCGGTGGTCGAGGCCACCGGCGCATCTACGGCAACCGTCTGGTTGCGGTGGCGGTCCCGCTCCGTAGGTCGGGGGACACCCGACACAACTCCGATTGTGACCTTTTGGTGTGGGCGAGGGACCTGCCTCGGGGGCGGCTGGCGCGCATACAGAGCCGCACGCGTGAGCAGGCGGTTATTCCTTGCCGAGGACCGAGGAGGGGGAATATGAAGATCGGAGCGGGCGGATTACAGAGCCAGACGGTGTTCGAAATGCTGCGCGCCATGACGCAGCCCAACCTCGAGCGGCCCGCAGCGGTGCGACCCGAAAAGGCATCTGACGGCACACCCGCGGCGGTTGCGACGGTTGCGGCTTCGCCCGGGGAGGACCTCATTCGGGCGGTCGAGACCCTGAACCGGGCTGCGGAACAGCACAACTACCCCTACCGGCTGCGCGTACTGCCGGAGCAGCCGGGCTGGTTAGAGGTGGTGGAGAATGAGGGCCAGCAACGGGTGGGTGTGCTCAATCCGGGGGAGAGTCAGGGCCTGGTGGAGAACGTCCGGCACGGGAAATTGGGGATGCGTACCGACCTGTGGGTGTGAGGGTGGCTAAAGAAGCCACGCGAAAAGTCGATAATGGTTCCAGAGGGCTCGTTTGAGAGTTGCCGGGACACCGGTTTGTGGGTTGGCGACGCTTACGAATGCTTTCCGGGAGGTGAGCCCGGTTGAAAGTGAGCGGTTTAAACGGTATCGGACCCATCCAGACGTACAGGGTTCAGGCTGGCAAACAGGTTAAGGAACGCGGTGCCACGGAAGGGATAGCCGTTACGAGGGCCGACGTGGTGGAACTCTCTCCGACGGCCCAGGAGTTACAGGTGTACAGGGCGCGCCTTCAGGAATTGCCCGAAATTCGCGAAGAACTGGTCGCGGCCATACGTGAGCGTGTGGCGCGAGGCGAGTTTCAAGTCGACGTCCAGAAGATCGTATCGGGAATCGCGGCCGAATACGGGACGAACCGCGACGCCACCGAAATCCCGACGGTTAACGAGGGATGAGCCTTGCTCGAGTCATACCGGGAACTGGTGTCGTTGCTCCGGCGCAAGCTGGAGCTGTTGCTTTTGCTGCGTACCGGAGCCGAGGCGTTACTCGAGTGCCTGACCACGTCTCGTTATCGCGACCCGGGCTCCCGGCGAGGCTGGGCCGAACTTGCCCTGAAATCGCTGGCGGAACAGGATGCTCTCGTCCGGCAGTTGCGCAGTTTGGACCGCGAAGCCTCGGAGCGACGTAAAGCGCTTGCGGCCGCGGTGCGGTGTCCCGGCGATGCGACGCTCGGAGAACTTGCGATGAGGTTGCCTGGCGAACTGCGGGACGAACTTATGGAGCTGCGTCGCGAACTCTTACGGCAGATAACGGAACTGGAAAAGGTCCAGCTCACCGTGGGCGTGGTGGCTGATCACGGCAAAAAGCTCACCGCGCGGCTACTGGACGTTATGAGGGGCATTTCGCACAGGGGTCGCGACCCTGGCTCGTACATGGTGAACGTATTTGTCTGAATCGGGGTGGCTGTCGCTTTAGCCTTTAGTACCTGGGGGCACCTGTCGTGGGCAGTACCTTCGTGGGTATCGAAATTGGGCGCTCGGCCCTGCGGGCGCAAAGGCTGGCGCTGGAGGTTACCGGGGACAATATCGCCAATGCCGCGACGCCCGGATACACCCGGCAACAGCCGGTTTTCGCGCCGGTGGACGTTTTCGCCGAGGCCATGGTCCAGGCCGAAACGGGTGTGGTGCGGCTTGGTACGGGAGTTAGCGTCGAGCGGGTAAGACGGGTTCGGGACCAGTACCTGGAGGAGCAGTTGCGCGCCGCGAAGAGCGTGGTGGCCTACTGGGAAGAAAGCCAGAATTCCCTGCGCCGGGTAGAGGCGCTGTTCGTGGAGCCGTCCGCCGAAGGCCTGCAGGAAACGCTAACACGCTTCTGGTCCGGCTGGGAGGAACTGGCCCAGAACCCGCAGGAGCAGGCCCCTAGGGCCGCGATTCGCGAAGCGGCCGACGCCCTTGCGGGCCAGTTAAACTACCTTTCCACGGAGCTTTCCCGCATTGAAGCCGACCTGGCCGCGCTTACCGCCGACTACGTGGCGCGGGTCAACGAACTGACGGATCGCCTGGCCGGATTGAATCAGAGAATCAGGGCCCTGGGTCCTCAGGTCAGCAACCACGTTTTGGACGAACGAGACCGGTTGCTGGGCGAACTGAGCGAGCTGCTCGCCATCGAGGTTGTGGAGAACGACGACGGTACAGTGACGGTGACCGGAGCCGGGCAGGCCCTGGTAGAGGATTTTGAGGCTCAGGACGTCACGGAGGACGGTCTGGCGGCACTGGCCGGCGGCCCGGGTGGAAAGCTGGGGGCGCTGCTGGAAGCCCGCAACAAGGCCGCGTACTACCGGGAAAAGATCGTAAACTTCATGAGCGCCCTTGCCGGGCGCGTGAACGAGGCCTACGAAGGAACGTTCTTCGTGTTCGACGGGGAAACCATTGGTCTGAGTGATGAGATCAAGGAGTCTGCCGGCAATATCGTTGCGGGACGGAGTGGCTACCCGGGAGATAACAGCGTGGCCGTGGCGGTGGCCCAACTCCGGGAGGCCCCCGTCCTGGAAGGGCTGACCTTCGGCCAGTACTACCGGCAACTGGTGGCCGAAGTGGGCGAGGCCGCCTCCGGCGCAGAAACCATGGCCACGGCTTACGGCAGGGTGCGGGACAATCTGGAGGCTCTGCGCGAAGGGGTGTCCGGGGTCTCCCTCGACGAAGAACTTACGTTTCTGATGCACTACAGGTACGCGTACCAGGCCGCGGCCCAGTACATAAGCATCGTGGACGAGATGCTCGACACCCTGGTGAACCGGCTGCGCTAGGAGGGTGAGGCAGGTGCGGGTGAGCAACCAGTTGGTGGTGCGCGATACCGTGAGGAACGTCGAGGCCGGCTTTGCCCGCGTCGCCAGGGCGCGGGATGCGGTTGCGTCGGGCAAGGCCCTGCGACGCCCCTCCGACGGCCCGGCGGCCACGGCGAGGGCCATGGCCCTTCGGGAAGTTCTCGCCGCCAGGGAGCAGACCGCGAAGAACATCGATTACCAGAGCGCCTGGTTGCAGGCCGTCGATGACCATCTCGCGGCGGCCGCCGAAACCCTGGTCGGAATACGTACCCTGCTCGTTCAGGCACGAAACGGCACCATGAATCCGGCGGATCTGCAAACCTTTACCCGGCAGGTAGACGAGGCCATCGAACACCTGGTCGCCATCGGCAACGCTTCTTTTAACGGCAACTATCTTTTCGCCGGCCAGGATCTCAAAACTCAGCCGCTGGAGTGGGATCCTGTTACGGGTACCGTAACCTACAAGGCTGCCCCGGAGGTTTCGGACGGGCCCTGGGCTACGGAGCCGATCCGGGAGATCGGTCTGGCCATCAGGATCAGCGGTAAGGAACTTTTCATAGACCCTCCGGAAGAGGATCCCTCGCTGCCGGGGATGTTTGACCTCCTGGTCAATCTCAAGAACCTCCTGGCGGACGGGCAGATCGACCAGGCGGCCGAGCTTCTGCCCGGACTGGACCGGCACCTCGAGCGGGTTTTGCAGGAGAGGGGTATCGTCGGTTCGCGCCTCAATCGCCTGGAGGGGTTGCGTAACCAGATCCAGACCCAGACCTTACGGCTGACGGAACTGCTGAGCAAGACCGAGGACGCGGACCTGGCGCAAGCCGTGCTGGAGCTGAGGCAGCAGGAACTGACCTACCAGGCCACGCTGGCCGCGGCCAGCGAAGTCATGCAACTGGGGCTGCTGCGGTACCTGTAGCCATTCTAACGAGGGGAGAATGAACGGGATGTTTATAGAGACCACCCGCTTCGGCAGGCTGGAGATAGCGATAGACAGAATCATACATTTTCCCAATGGCCTTCCGGGGTTTGAACGCCTGAGAAGGTTCGTCCTGGTTCCCGAAAAGGATCTGCCGGAATTCCTGTGGCTCCAGGCGGTGGACGCGCCCGAGGTGGCGCTGCTCGTGACCGATCCTTTTGCCTTTTTTCCGGACTACAGCGTGGACCTGCCCGACGAAGAGGTAAGGGAGTTGGGACTGCGCGGCCCGGAAGAGGCCCTCGTTTTGACCACCGTCAGCATTCCGGGGCGGGAAGTGCGGTCCGCAACCACGAATCTCTTAAGCCCCATCGTGATTAACGTCACCCTGCGGCGCGGCCGGCAAGTAATACTGACGGAATCCGGCTACAGCCTGAAGCAGCAGCTGTTCCGCCGGGCGCCCGACAGGGAGGCGGCGGCGTGCTAGTTCTCACGCGCCGCAGGAACGAGAGTATCATGGTAGGGGACAGCATACGCATCACCGTGCTGGACGTGCGGGACGACGCGGTCCGCATTGGTATTGAGGCTCCGCGAGAGATCACCATCCTGCGGGCCGAGCTCTATCAGGCGGTTCAGGAAGAAAACGTGGCGGCCAGCCGGCCCGACCGCGATACGTTGCGGCAGCTGGGAGGGCTGCTGGAAAACGGGAAAGAGAAGGGTTCCGCCTTGGGAGGGGGAAAGTAAACCATGAAGATCGGTGCCGGAGGGTTGCAGTCTCTGGCGGTGCGCGAGGCTCTTGTAATCCGGCCGGCCGAGGCGGGCGGGGCCGCGGAACGCGCGGCCGATTTTCGTGCCGCCCTCCTGGCGAGCGCAGGAGTGCCCGCCGGAACGGCGGGGGACGAGCTGGTGCGAGCGGTGGAAAGTCTCAACAAGGCCGCCGAACTCTTCAACCAGCGTTTCGGGTTCGTGATGCGGGAAGGGGGACGCGTGGAAGTGGTGGAGCGAGCGGGCCGGCGGCCGGTAGCCGAACTACCGCGGGAGCGCGTTGTGGCTTCGGCCAGGGAATTGGAGGAGGCCGTGGGGGCCGTACTGAACAGGTTGATATGAGCGTAGAACGGAGGATTGGCCCGGGCTTCTACCCCCTGCGGTCGACGAAAGAACCGGGAGCGCGATCCGGCCTCCAGGTTTTCAGCAATTGCCGTGCCGACTGAAGGCGGACCAGGAGGTTGCGGCAGGCCGTCAGGTGTTCCTGCAGACGCGCACGGCTCTGCCGGTCGAGCTCCCAGGCCTGCCGGAAAAGGTCCGCGGTGGCCGAAGGGATCCTTTGAGGGCCAGGGTTCAGCCTCTCCACCTCTTCCATGCAGCGCCGGCGTTCCTCCAGGAGTTCCGCGCACCGTGCCAGGGCCTCGGGCGAGGGGTCGCCCTGCGCCGCGCTCAGGAGTTCCCGCGAGAGCCTCCAGATTCTCACGGCAAGCTCTTTTTGTTTCTCCTTTTCGGACCTCAAGGCAACCCCTCTCCATTACCCCCCGAGTCGTCCGCGAGCCGCATGGCCTCCTCCCAGGTGTCCCGCAGTTGCTCCACGAGCCCGGCCACCTCGTCCAGGATGGCTGCGTCTTTCTTCAGGTTCGCCTCCATGAGCCTCCGGTAAATGTAGTCATACAGCAGGGTGAGATTTGCCGCCACTTCGTAGCGGTGGTCGAGGGCCTCGTCCAGAGTCCGGATGGCGTCCTGGGCCCGTATGAGGGCCTGGTGGGCCGCGCCGACGTTCCGACCGACGATGTGTTCGCGGGCCTGCCGGATAAAGCGCAGGGTCGCGTTGTAAAGTATGAGCACCAGTTCCGGGGGACGGGCGCTCAAAATGGCGTTTTCCTGGTACATCCGGTACGGAGAAGTATTCAGTATCACGTAAGGCTCACCTCATGAGACTAGCTTTGCTGGCCGAACTGCTGGCTGAGCCAGGCGCTCTGGACGTTCAACTGGCCGATCAACCGTTCCAGGGTAGCGAACTGGCGCCAGTACCGGTCCTCCATTTCGGCCAGGCGCTCTTCCATGGCGTCTATACGCTCGTTTATCTCGTCGATGGTCCGTCCAAGAAAACTGTGGTCGTACAGCGCGTAGCCGACCGGATTGCCCGCTTCGGCGGTGAGCCGGCTGATGGCGGCCTTTAGGGTGGCGTATACCCTCTGGCCGACCCCCTGTTCCTCCCGTGTGTCACCGGTTCTGGTAAAGAGGTCCTTTACCGCGTCGGGGTTGTCGCGGATGGCCGCCTTCAACTTGGCCTCGTCTACGTACAGCCTGCCGTGCTCCCAGTAACCCCCCGTGGTAATGCCGATGGCCGCCAGGCGGTCCGCCGCGGCATCGGCGCCGCGCACCGCAGTAATGACGTCAGTCCGCAACCGGCTTACGATGTCGTAGAGTATCGAGTTGTTCCGCAGGAGACCGCTCCGCGCCTTTTCTTCCCACTGCTGGATCTCCGTGTCGGTGAGCTGCTCCCGCTGCTCGTCGGTCAGGGGCAGGTAATCGGGAAAGCGTTCTTCGTAAAGTTCGC
Organism: Ammonifex sp.; assembly: GCA_020725605.1. GTDB lineage: Bacteria > Bacillota > Desulfotomaculia > Desulfotomaculales > DYER01 > DYER01. The sequence continues at coordinate 19,474 of DYER01000044.1, forward strand.
GGTTAATGGTATCCAGGACCGAGTTGTAAGCGTTAATGAAGGATACGATGCTGTTGTAAACCCGGTCCACGTCTGTCTCCACGTTAATCGTAACGGCGGTAGCGGTAACTTTTTTGAGGGTAAAGGTCACCTCGTTCAGGGTAAAGGTGTTGCTGGCCCTGGTAACGGTCAGGCCGTTTATGGTGGCGCTGGCGTCGGTGCCGCCCTGCTCCTGGGTCTGGTCCAGCTTCAAGACTTCGGCCAGGAAGCCGGTCGTGCCGATCTGAATTTCGGGAAAACCGGCCGCGGCCGTACCCGGATTATTGTCGCCCGTTCTGGTGGTGGCGATGGAGACCTTGTCGGCTCCGCTTTCGTAAAAGGCCGTCAACCCCAGTGCCGGATCGCTGCTGATTTCGTTCAGCACGTCGTTGAGGGATTTGGCGGTGGCGTCAACGGTGAAGGCTTTGGTATTGGTGGTATGGTCCTGGTTGTAGGTGGTGATGCTGAACGAAAACTGTTTGGTATTGTATTCGTAGCCTGCGGTAATCGTGCTGCCACTGGCGATGGCCTGATTAAAGGTCAGCTGGCCGGTGTCCGCGTTCACCAGCACCTTGTTGGGGTCCGTACTGGCGTCGTAGCTGGCCTGGTCGTAAAAGACGGTGAACGGGGTGCCGTCCACGCTGATTGATACGGTACCGGTTTTAACGGCGTCGTGGGCCAGGTAATAAATACTTCCGCCGTTGCCGGGTATTGTTTCGCCGGTCACGGTATTGTAGATCCAGCCGAAGTTTGTGTTGGCGAATTTGGTGCGCTGCGACCACAGCGTGGCCGACGGGTTGATCTTGTCGGACGTATTGGCAGAAATGGCTCCGGTGCTCACGTTGGTGGCCACCGTGGCCAGGGCGCCGACGGTCACAGTATACGTGGTAGTCCTGGCGTTGGCGGACGCCGTAGCGGTGACCGCCGTTTCATCACTCGATGTAACTCTTTTGGCCAGGAAGGTGGCCTGCAGGCGGGCTTCGGACGCTTCGTTAGAATAGAAGTTAAGCAGGGCCAGATTGATGGCGCGCAGGTCCTCCCGCTTCCACTCCAGCAGTTGCTTTTGCTGCTTGAGCCGGTCCACGGGCATCCGCTCGACCTTCATCAGGTCCTTGACGATACTGTCTACGTCCAGCCCGGAGGCCAGACCGCCGATCCGCAGGATGCGGTACATCGAAACCCCTCCCCGGCATCTGTGTGTCTTCCTGATTTTCGGTCGCTTCCGGGCCCACCGGGGTACGGATGGTGAGGGCGAACCCCAGCCTGGCCGGTTAAACGATTACCTCTTTTCGTCCACGATCAGGCCGGCCAGCTCCCAGAGCTTGGCGATCATGTCAAGAATCTCCTCCCGGGGTATTTCCCGAATCACCTCTTGCGTCTCACGGTCGATTATGCGCACCATGATCTCCTTGGTGGGTTCGTGAACGAAAAAGCGCAGGCTCACGTCCCGGCCGCGCAGCGCCTTCACGGCCTCCTCGATGATCCGGAGCAATTGCCGCATCCCCACGGAGTCTTCGCGCGGAACCACGTCCGGCCGAAAGGCTTGATTTTGCCCCTCGTCCCGTGCAACGGTTTTTTCCTTCGGTACCACCTCGACGTTTTTGTGTTCACGCACGGCTTCCGCCTGCGCAGCCTCTTCCACCGGCCGCACCGGCCTTATGTGGTCGGGTAGAGGTGGCCGGAACTGCGAGATGTCACCAATGCGCAAGGGTTTCCCCCCTCGTCAAAAAACAAAGCCCCCCGCGGGGCAACCCTCTCTCACCACTTCACGCTACTTACCTGAAGAGCTGCAGTACGTTCTGCGGCAGCGTGTTGGCCTGCGCCAGCATGGCCGTGGCCGCCTGGTTGAGGATGTTCAGCTTGGTGTACTGCATCATCTCCTGGGCCATGTCCACGTCTCTGATCCGCGACTCGGCCGCCGTCATGTTCTCGTGCACCGTGGCCAGGTTGTTGATGGTGTGCTCCAGGCGGTTCTGGTAGGCGCCCAGGCGGGACCGCTGCTCGGACAGCCGGTCGATGGCCTGACTGATGGCGTTGATGGAGACGTTGGCCTGCTCCCGCGTCGCTACCTTCAGCCCGGTCACACCCAGGTTCTGGGCGTCCACGTTGTCGATGTCGATGCGCAGCACCTGGTTCGGGTTCGGCCCGATGGCGACCCGTGCGGCATTGTCCTCGGTCGCATTACTGGCCCACCGGGTCTTGGTGAGCTGGTTGATCAGGATGTTGAAGGTCGTGCGCTCGGTGCCGTCTGCGCCCTTCGCGGTGATGGTCAGCCCTACGATGTCGTTGAGCAGGCCGTTCTTGCCGGTGATCTTCAACTGACCGTTCACCATGGACACCGAAGCGGCGCTGAAGAGGTTTTTAATTCCGTTCATCAGCGCCACCAGGCTTCCGCCGCCCGAAGTGCTGATGTTAATGTAACTCGATTTCCAGGTGCCGCCCATGAATCCCTGGATGTAAATGGTGTCACCCGAACGCAGGTCCACCCGCACCCCGTCCTTGGCTACGCCCAAGTCGATGAGCGCGGTGCTCGAGGCCGCCGCGGTGGATGAGCCCGCCTTGTAGAGAGTGACGGACTGGATTTCTGTCCCCCGGAGCTCTTTCTTAGCCGTAAGCGTACCGTTCAGGATACGCATGGTGTTGAACTCGGTGTTCCTGGCGATACGGTCGATCTCATCGATGAGCTGGTTCACCTCGGACTGAATGTTGGCGCGGTCGCTGTCGGTCAGGGCGTTGCTGGCAGCCTGCACGGCCAGCTCACGCATGCGCTGTAAAATGGAGTGGACCTCGTTCAGCGCTCCCTCGGCCGTCTGGATCAGGGAGATGCCGTCCTGGGCGTTCCGGCTGGCCTGCTCCAGGCCCCTGATCTGGGCCCGCATTTTCTCCGAAATGGCCAGCCCGGCGGCGTCGTCCGCGGCCCGGTTGATCCTGAGGCCCGAAGACAGCTTCTCCAGGGACTTGGCCACCTGGGTCTGATTCAGGGAGAGCTGGCGGAAGGCGGTCAACGCGGGGATGTTGTGGTTGATGCGCACTAAAACCCCTCCTCCTTGAAGCTTGGTTGGGCATCCCTGCCCGGTTTTCAGTGCTTTTTACGGAAGGCTGCCCGCGGGGGGCTGCTACGATATTTATCGGCAGGGCCGATGCCTTCTTTAGGCGTTAAGATGCGGGGCGGGCCGGACGATTAAATGGATAGGGGAAAGGGGCTGATTCCGCGTGACCGATCTGGCGGCGGACGTTCGCGACTCGGCGAGGACCTACCTGCCGGTGTTGAGAGCGGGATTGGAAGAAGCGGCGCGCAGGCTGACCCTGGGTGAAGACGACGGGCTTGAACTCCTGGCCGCCGCCCTGGACGGCCTGGAGTGGGTGGCGCACGTGCTCGCCAATCCCCGGCTCTTCGTGGGGGCGCCGGCAGTGGTGGCAGCCTGGCAGGATTTGGGCGCCCGCTACCTGGCCGCCCTGCGGCTGCTGCTGGAGGCCTGGGAGAATCGGGACACGCTGGCGCTGGGCGAGATCCTGCGCTACGAACTGGTGCCGGTGCTCGCCGAATTCCAGGTGCTGTTTGTTCCGGAGGTGGGCCTGTCTTGTGGCGGCCTGCAGCAGTGACGGCAGAAATCATACCGGAGATTTCCCGCATGATTCCCGCATGATCGGCGGCAGGGAGATTACCGTGGAGACGGCGCGCAGCGGATTGCCCACGTTGCGCGGCCGGGCCGGTGGACGCGAAATCTGGCTCCACAGCCGCTACGACCCGCGGGAAGAGGCCCGCCTCTGGGCCGCGGCGGTGGAGGCCCCGCAGCGCGGGTTGCTGGTGGTCCTGGGCGTGGGCCTCGGCTATCACGTGGAACAACTGGCGGAGCGATTCCCCCGGGCGCGCATCCTTGCCGTCGAGGCTACCCGCGAATTATGCGAGCTGGCGCGGGCGGCGCGAGGAGAGAAACTTTCCGCCTTTGGCAACGTCGTGGTGGCCGGACCGGACGAGGCCGAAGGGACCCTGCTGCGCCTGGTTTCCCTTTGGAAGCTCCAGAACGTGGACTTTTTAATTTACCGTCCGGTTTACGAGTTTTTCAAAGCGGAACTGGAAGCGGTATATAACCGGCTGTTGCGGCTTTACCGTACCCTCCATCTCGACCGGGCCACGGCCATCAGTTTCGGCGAACTGTGGGCCTTTAACCTGCTCCGCAGCTTCCCGGTCGTAGCCCGCTCGCCGGGCGTAAAGAATCTTTACGGCCCCTTTACAGGCCGGCCGGGAGTGATCGTGGCGGCGGGGCCGTCGCTGGACAAAAACATCCACCTTTTGGCGGAGGTCAAAAATAAGGCGCTTATCCTGGCCACCGGGACGGCCCTGAAAGCAATCCTGCGGGTCGGGGTGGAGCCAGACCTGGTGGTGACCATCGACCCCACCGAGGCAAACTACCGCCACTTCCAGGGAGTCAGGGTACCGGGAGCGGCTCTGGTTTTCGAGCCGCGGGCCCACTATCGAATTGCCGCGGAGTTCGCCGGGCCGACCTTCGTGGGACCGGCGGACGGATGCGGATGGCTAAACGATGTCTGCGGCGAAGATCTGGGCCTGCTGTGGAGCGCCGGCTCGGTGGCCAACGTGGCCTTCAGCGTGGCCTACTTAATGGGCCTCAACCCCATTATCTTTATCGGACAGGACCTGGCCTACGGCGACGGCTGCACCCATTCCCGCCTTCTGGAACACCAGGAGCCGGTGGACTGGGAGAAAAGGGATGGTTTCATTCCCGTGGAGGGAAATCTCGGGGGAATCGTCTACACCAAGTCCACGTGGCTCAGCTTTCTGGAGTGGTTCGAGCGGGTCTTTTCCGCCATTCACGACCGGACGATCATCAACGCCACCGAGGGCGGGGCGCGGATCAGAGGGGCCCGGGTGATGACCTTTCGCCGGGCCGTAGACGATTACGTGGCCGCACTCTCGACATGCCCGTTTCAGGAAGTGATTCGGGATCTGTACGAAAGTCACCGGCGGCACGGGCTGACGGCGCGCCGGGAAAGGCTCGTTCACTATCTTGAAGGGATTTTGCGGGCATTGAGACGGGCCCGGAGATGCTGCGCCAAAGGCGTTACCCTGGCGGACCGGCTCTGGGCACGTTGCCGGAAGGGGGAACTGGACCCGCCGGCGCAACGGCTCGCCTTGCAGCTGGATGAGGTGGAGGAGCGGCTGGAAAGGCTGAAGCAGAAAAGCTCCGGCGCCCACATTTTCTTCGGCCAGGTGGACCTGGAAATAGGCACGGTGTCCGGGGAGCTTAAAGGAGAACTGAAGGATCAGGTTCTAACGGCTCTGCAAATGGCATTCCTGTACTACGCCCGCCAGGCGGAGGTGCTGGAGCGGGTCATACCCGTGGCGCAGGAAGTTCTGGAAAGGCTGCGAGAGGAACGGAAGGTGGCAGAATGCTGAACGGCAAGGTAATTCTGGTTACCGGAGGGACGGGCTCCTTCGGCCGCCGGTTCGTGGCCGCCGTGCTGTCCCGCTACCGGCCGCGGAAACTGATCATCTTAAGCCGGGACGAACTCAAGCAGTTCGAAATGCAGCAGGAATTCAACCCGGCGGACCACCCCTGCCTGCGCTACTTTTTGGGCGACGTTCGCGACAGGGACCGGCTTTATCGGGCCTTCCAGGACGTGGACTACGTTATTCACGCCGCGGCCCAGAAGCAGGTCCCGGCGTCCGAGTACAACCCTTTTGAAGCGGTTAAGACCAACATCATCGGCACCCAGAACGTCATCGACGCGGCCATCGACCGGGGTGTGGAGCGGGTCATCGCCCTTAGTACCGACAAGGCCGTAAATCCGGTAAACCTTTACGGAGCTACCAAACTGTGCCTGGAAAAGCTCACCGTGGCCGCCAACTCATACTCCGGTGGGCGCACTAAGTTCAGCGTGGTCCGCTACGGCAACGTGCTGGCGAGCCGCGGCAGCGTGGTGCCCCTTTTCCTGAAGCAGCGCGAAACCGGCGTCCTCACCGTCACGGACCCGCGCATGACGCGCTTCTGGATCACCCTCGACGAGGCCGTGAACTTCGTCCTGCGCTGCCTGGAGCTGATGCAGGGCGGCGAGGTCTTCGTGCCCAAAATCCCCAGCATGAAGATCGTCGACCTCGCCCGCGCCGTCTGCCCGCGGTGCGAGATCAGGTACATCGGCATCCGACCGGGCGAGAAGCTCCATGAGGTCCTCATCTCCCGGGACGAAGCCCGCAACACCGTCGACGCCGGCGACTTCTATGTCATAAAGCCCTCTTTTCCCTTCTGGAGTACCGGCAACTGGAGCGAAGCCAACCCGGTACCGGAGGAGTGGGAGTATACGAGTAGTAACAACGAGCAGTGGTTGACTATGTGGCACCTGCGAAGGATTTTGGAAGAAATTGGTAGCCCTAGGGTTACTGGCGTTGGTGGGGCGACTGGTCTGTCGACGCGGTAAGACTGTGGAATTGGCGGGTGGGCGAGGTGGCACCGTGAGTAGCTACCGCGTGGTTGTATTTAAAGGGTGGGGAGTCGCGGCTCCGTACGTCATGCAGGATCTGGCAGAGGCTTTCCGGGACCTGGGCCACGAAGTGCTTCTACTTGACGTCGCAAATCTCAACGAAAAGGCAGCAGGTGCACTGGTACCGGCAGTAGGCGAGTTTAAGCCCGATTTTGCCGTGTTCTACGGTGCAGTTGGAATTATTAGGTACAATGCTGGGCCGCGCGTGACTCATATCCTTCAGGAGCTGGACCTTCCGTTTGCGGCTCTCATATACGACAATCCGCATCTGATAATGGACGTGCTCAAATGGGCTCGCTCACCGCTTATGAACCTTTTCGTTTGGGACGACGTATATGCCGACGAGTTGCGTGCAGCCGGGTTTGAGCGGGTTAACCCTATTGCCCTGGCTACCAATCCCAGGCGGTTTGCGGGAAATTTAAGGCAGGGGCACAAGGGGCGGGATTGGCAACCCCCTGCAATTGCGTTTGTGGGGTCGTTGCCGGGCGAAGACCGCATAACACAACTGCGCGACGAGTTGCAAGCCGATACTCTGGTGCATGCCATCCTCCGCATTCGGAGGCTCAATCCCGCCCTCTCCGCCTATCAAGCTGTAAAGTTATTGAGTCGCGAACTGGATGCGCGGACGGGTGAAAGGTTGGTTGGGCTTCTCGATACGCCTTTTTCGCGGAAGCTCGCTTACCTCACTGACGTAATGTTAATGCGCGAGAGGCGGATAGCCGCTGTAAGAGCTCTGGAAGGACACGGCATAAACGTTTGGGGAAGTGAGAACTGGCGTGAGGTTTTAAAGAACCCCGATACCTACAAAGGCCGGATTGACTACGACAATGAAGTCCCGGTTCTCTATGCTACCGCATCGATTGTACTTGACGTTCCGGCTGGTCAGCTTTTAACTTCCGTCAACCAACGTGTTTTTGACGTACTAGCGGCAGGTGGATTTATCATTACCGAATATCGCCGGGACATCGAGAAACACTTCCGGATTGGCGAAGAAATCGTTTGCTACCGCGACGTCAACGAACTGGTCGGCCTGGTGGAGAAGTTTCTTCACGATCCAAATGGCAGAGCAAAAATTACTGCAGCCGGCCAAAGGCGTGTGCTGAGCCAGCATACGTGGCACCGCAGGGCCGAGCAGATAGCTGAGGTAATGGGCGCCGAGGTAAAGAGCCGTCGTGCGCGAGTACATTACGTATTGAAGTCGTACATGCGCCCCGTAGCGTGTAATGTTTGCGGATCCGAAGCGAGTGAGCCGTTGTACGAATATAAATATCACTATTGTTACCTTGAGCTTCGGTTTCGTCTGGTTAGGTGCAAAAACTGCCATCTAGTTTTCAACAACCCGCAGTGGGAATCGTGGCTGGTGGATGACTTTTACCGTCAGAGGTATCATCGCCGGGGTGAAAGCGAGAAGGACCTGGGCTCGGTGGTTACCGCTCTCATTCCTGTGGCGGAACAGGAACTTGATCTGATTGAGGAGCTAAAACCACCGGGCCGCCTGCTTGATGTGGGCGCCGGAATCTGCGTATTCGGAGCGGTCGCTGCCACCAGGGGTTGGGAAGTGTGGGCCCTCGAACCCTTCGAAGAGCCGGTTAAATGGGCGCGCGAACTCTTCCCTTGGGCTAACATGCATATACTCCCGGGCAAACTGGATGGTATTGTACTCCCTGAGGGAAGCTTTGACGTAATAACATTGAATGAGGTACTCGAGCATGTCCATAATCCCTCGGTCACTCTAGCGCGTGTGCACAGCCTTCTGCGTGCCGACGGCTACGTCGTAATTACCGTGCCCGATGCATTGAGCATTCACGCGCGACTTAACGGAAGAGAATGGCGGCATTGGGATCCACCCTATCATCTGTACGGTTTTAGTCGCCATTCTTTAACGGTGCTATTAGACAAAACGGGCTTTCAACCGTTATTGTGGCGCAGTAGCATAATGTACCCCGGGCAGTTGCTTGTGGTGGGTATGAAAACCTGTTTTGCTGCTAACGCGTCCTTACGGTAGGGTTCGCGGCATGTGGGGAGGGGGAGACTATGTGTGCGTATCGACCGATCTGTGGCTCGTCGATTACATGCGCAGGCCGTATGGGTTGTGACCTGAGGCTGGGAGAGGTGGAAGCTCGCCATCTGGTGGGTATGACGGCCTTTAACTTCCGCTTCCACCCCCACTTACGTCTGGTCAAGGATTTGCTGGAACAGGACGCAATTGGCCGCCCGTACTGTCTGCGCTCCGAGTGTGGTTCATATCTATCCCGGGTGGCACCCCACCGGAGACTACCGTACGGAGTACAGTGCCCGGCGAGAGCTGGGGGGCGTAATCCTCGAGCCATTCAGGAATCGATATAGCTAGATAGGACAGTGGAGACTGACGAAGGTTTAGCAGATTCTGGCGGTCTTGTCCGAGTAGATTGGTTGTGCCGAGTAATTATATAGGCTAGTAAGAGAGGTCGAGGGATTGGCTCCCGTGTTATTAAGGCTGAGGCTGGCGAGACCAGAGGATGCTGGGATGTTATGGCATTGGGTAAACGATCCCGAGGTGAGACGTGCTTCTTTTTCCGGTGAGCCTGTGACATGGCACGAGCACTTGGAGTGGTTTTCTGGGAAGCTACGTAACGAGAAGTGTCTCATCTTTGTGGTTGAGGACGCTGATAGCATTCCGGTAGGGCAGGTGCGCTTTGACATAGATGAGCGGCAGGAAGCGGAGGCACACGTGAGCATAGTAAGGGAGCGTCGCGGTTACGGTTACGGGAGTGCTGCCATAACTGCTGCTGTGGAGGAGTTAGTTCGCAGGAAACCCGTCAGGAGGATCAACGCGTACATAAAGCTGAGCAACATGGCCTCCATTCGCGCGTTCGAAAAGGCAGGTTTCATGAGAGCCGGAACGGTGGTTGTCAGGAGCCAACCGGCTTTGCATTATGTGAGGGATTGCGATGAAGAGTGATGCGGGGCGGAACTGAAATACTTTAGCCTGAATAACGAAAGCCGATCCTCTGGAAGCTGGATTTATTTATCACGGTCCGCTTCTATCCGGTGGGCCGTAAAGCCAGTCAGCACTCGGCCAAACCTTCACGCCGGGGCTTTTGGGACGGTCCACGAACCAATGTGGTCCTGGCACGCCCCCGGGAAAGCCCTAGGAGAATGGTGCCTGAGGGCCGCATACGTGGGGGTTTAGGTACGGTTCGATAGGGGGGGTCGCGGTTAGCTGAGTTTAAACAGAAGCCTGCTGGCCACAGTCCACTCTACTTTCACCAGTTTCCCTGATGCTTTCCCCCGAACGTTTACGTGGCGTTAAGGGTAGACTTGATATCAAGTTAGCGGAACTAAGGCCTTTTTCCCATCCCCGTTGCCTGAGGCAGCTGCAGCGCTCGTACGTGCGCTGGGGCAGCGTTATCGGATGATGCTGCAGAAGCCTTCGAGCTTATTCGGGCTTTCAGGGCGGCAGGTGATTCCGGCAGTGGATTACTCCTTACAGGTCGGTAACCGGCTTATAGGTCCCGGGAGACCGGTGTACATAGTCGCTGAAGTTTCTGCCAATCATTGTCAAAAGCTCGATTACGCGTTGGCGCTCATCAAGGCGGCAAAGGAATGTGGTGCCGACGCGGTGAAGTTTCAGGCCTACACTCCCGACACCCTTACCATACCTTGCAACCGGCCTGAGTTCCGGGTGGAGGGGGGGACCCCATGGGACGGTAGGTGCCTGTACGAGCTATACGCCGAGGCTTATACTCCCTGGGATTGGTTCCCGAAGCTCCGGGAAGTTGCCGTTGGTCTTGGACTTGATTTTTTTGCCACAGCCTTCGATCCCACGGCGGTTGATTTTCTGGAAGAAGTTGGTGTACCCGTACACAAGGTTGCTTCTTTCGAAATCGTTGACATTCCTCTGATAAAGAAAATAGCCCGGACTGGCAAGCCGCTCATCATCTCTACTGGAATGGCGAGCCTTCAGGAAATAGCAGAGGCGGTTGAGGCGGCCCGCAGCGAGGGAGCCGGCGGCGTTGCTCTACTGAAATGTACGAGCGCCTATCCGGCACCTCCTGAAGCTATGCATCTCCGGACCATTCCGCACCTTGCGGAGACCTTCGGCCTTCCAGTGGGGCTTTCCGACCACACCCCAGGTATTATTGTGCCGGCCGTTGCGGTTGGTCTGGGGGCCTGTATCGTCGAGAAGCACTTTACCCTCTCACGCCATCTTCCCTCGGCGGACAGCGCGTTTTCCCTGGAGCCCTCTGAATTCAAGACCCTGGTTGAAGCCATCCGGACCGCAGAGAAGGCTCTCGGCGGAGTCAAGTACGGGGCGGGGACCTGCGAGGCGGGAAGTATTGCATTTCGGCGGTCGCTCTTTGTGGTCAAAGACGTTAGGGCTGGCGAGGTCCTTACGGAAGAGAACGTCCGCTCAATTCGGCCTGGCCACGGGCTTTCACCCAAGCACCTGCCGGAGGTGCTGGGACGACGGGCCAGGGTCTACATCGCTAGGGGGACACCGCTTCGCTGGGAAATGGTGGGCGACCCGCCGGAAAGGGCCAACGGTGATTCGGGACGTAGCTGACCGTGACCTGAACAAATTGGCGGTCCGTCCTTGATTCGGCTGATATGAACTGCAGTACCGACTCGCTGCGTCGGCCCCCCGCACAGGATCTTGGGGCCACCACGTGCCTTCGTTTGAAGGTAACGCCCCCGTCAGTCTCTGAACTGAATCACGGTTTCGGGAGTTGGCAGCGAATCCCCTCAGGTTCGCTGGTATCCGTTACCCACGGGTGTTGCCTCGGGTTAACACTTCCATCTATCGGTCAGAGGTGCTGTTGGAGACGTGACGCGAATTATCTGCATCGTTCAGGCCCGCACCGGCTCCACGCGGCTGCCCGGCAAGGTGCTGAAACCGCTGGTGGGGCGCCCCATGCTCGCCCACTTAATAGAGCGCTTGCAGGCCGCGCGGATGCTGAACGGCATCGTAGTGGCCACCACCCACTTGCCGCAGGACCGGCCGATTGTGGAGCTGGCCGAGCAGGCCGGGGTGATGTGGTACACAGGGCCCGAGGAAGACGTTCTGGCCCGGTACGCGGGAGCGGCGGAAATGGCCGGGGCCGAGGTGGTGGTGCGGATTACGAGTGATTGTCCTTTGATAGATCCGGTGACGGTGGACGAGGTGGTGCGCTTTTACCTGGCGCACGATTACGATTATGTGGGGGCAGGGGTGGGAAGCGGCTTTCCGCGCGGCCTGGATACGGAGGTGTTCTCCCGCTCGGCCCTTCAAAGGGCCCATGAACTCGCCCGGGATGCGGCTTCCCGGGAGCACGTGACCCTCTACATTTACCGGCATCCGGAACTCTTCAGGGTGGCCTCTTATCCGGTGCCTCAAAACCTGCGGCATCCGGAGTGGCGGCTCTGTGTGGACGAGGAGGACGATTTCCGGCTGATCGAGATCATCTACCGGCGCCTTTACCGGCCCGGCTCCATCATCGACATACGCGACGTGGTGCGGCTGCTGGAGGCCGAGCCCGAATTGCCCCTTATTAACGCTCACGTGCGGCAGAAGGTTGTCTGAGGTTTTCCGGGCGTGCCGGACGTCTCATGGGGGCGTTGGGCGGCGCAACCCGGGGCATTGAGGCGGGCAGGAGCGGGCCGTGCGGGGCGGCGGGCCTCACCGGGGGTGGCCTGAGGTGGGTGGCAAGGTCGTTCTTTTCCGGGTGGACGCCACACGGGAGACGGGGCTGGGGCACCTGATGCGGTGCCTTGCCCTGGCCGAGGAATTCGCTGACCGCGGGTGGTCCGTGGCCTTTGCCGGCGATCTCGACCGGGACGCCTGCGGGCGGATCGCGCGGGCCGGCGCGGCGCTTTTAGCGGCTTCGACCGGCGAGGCAGAGGAGAGGCTGCTGGTTTCGGCCGTCGAAGGGATCGGCCCGGCGGTGCTGGTGGTCGACACCTATCTTCTGGGTGACGAGTACTACCTTCGGGCCGCCCGTCTGATACCCGTGGTGGTGGCCGTGGACGACCTGGGCTACAGTCCGCCCGGTGCTCGGGTGCTGATCAACTACTGCCCGGCCGCAACACGGCTCGGATACAGGGTACGGCCGGAGACGCATTACCTCCTGGGTCCCCGTTACGCCCTGCTCCCCCGGACCCTTCGGGCGCGGGGGCCAAGGCAGGTCCGGCGGGAAGTGTCGCACATCCTGGTCACGGTAGGGGGTAGTGATCCCAACCGACTTTTGTCCCGGATTCTGGCCGGGCTGCAGAGGGCCGGGGTTGGCGCAAGGTGGGACGTGGTGCTGGGGCCGGGTATGCTGGGGGAGGTGGGGGCGCCGGACTGCGGGAGGGACCCGCGCGTGAGGTTTCACGAGGCCCTGCCCTCGCTGCTTCCCCTCCTCCAGGAGAGCGACCTCGTTCTCTGCGCGGCCGGTGTCACGGCCTGCGAGGCCGCGGCCGCAGGGACACCGGCCATTCTGCTGGTGCAGGCGCACAACCAGGAGCCCAACGCGCAAGAGCTGGCCGCCCTGGGCGCGGCCGTCGATCTGGGGTGGGGGCCGGACGTAACGCCGGAGGCCGTGGCAGAGGCGGTGGTCCGCTTGGCCCGCGATTGGGAGGCGCGCCGCAAAATGAGCAGGGAGGGACGGGCGTTGTTCGACGGTTACGGGCCTGCCCGCTGCGCCGACGCCATCGAAGGGGTGCTGAAGCGGGTTGGAGGGTAGAGCGACCGCCGGAGGCGAACTGCCCGCCCTTGTTGGCGGGCGACCGGTGCGCGAGACCTGGCTGCCCTACGCGCGGCAGTGGGTGTCCGAGGAGGACGTGGCGGCCGTTGCAGAGGTTCTGCGGGGCGAGTGGCTTACCACCGGGCTGAAGATCCGCGAGTTCGAGGAGGCGGTGGCGGCGTATGTGGGGGCCCGCTACGCGGTGGCCGTGTCCAGCGGGACCGCGGCCCTGCACGCGGCCTGCTTCGCGGCCGGCATCGGCCCCGGCGACGAGGTCATCACCACGCCGCTCACCTTCGCGGCCTCGGCGAACTGCGTGCTGTACGCGGGGGCCGAGCCGGTGTTTGCCGACGTGGACCCCGTGACCGGCAACATCGATCCGGGGGACGTGGCCCGGAAGGTAACCCCTCGGACCCGGGCGATTATCCCGGTGCACCTCGCCGGACATCCCTGCGATCTCGACCGTTTACACGCCATAGCCCGTCAGTACGGCCTGGTGGTCATCGAGGACGCGGCCCACGCCCTGGGCGCGGAGTACAGGGGCAGGCGCATCGGCGGGCTCAGCGACCTCACCATCTTCAGCTTTCATCCCGTCAAGCACATCACCACCGGCGAGGGCGGCATGGTCACCACGAATGATCCCGAGCTGTACCGCCGGCTGGTGGCCTTCCGCAACCACGGCATCGTGCGGGAGCCCGAGTATTTCCTGGAGGAGCCCCACGGACCCTGGTATTACGAGATGCAGCACCTGGGCTACAACTACCGGCTCACCGACATCCAGGCGGCCCTGGGGCTGAGCCAGCTGGCCCGCCTGGAGGAGTTTCTGGCCCGCCGGCGGGAGATCGTGGCCGCCTACAACGCGGCCTTCGCCGGGCTCCCCTGGCTGGAGACCCCGGCGGAGCCCCCGGACGGACGCTCGGCCTGGCACCTCTACATGGTGCGCCTTCGCCTCGAGAAGTTGCGCGTGGACCGGGGTACCATATTTAGGGCCCTGTGGGCCGAAAACATCGGCGTGCAGGTACACTACATCCCGGTCTACCTTCACCCTTATTACCGCGGCAGGGTCTGCGGGGCCCCGGGAGGGCGGTCGGTACCGGGGTTTGCCGGCGAGCTCGCGGACCGGCCAGGGGTGCCGGCCGACGCCTCCTCGGTCCCGGGCGCTCCTTCGTGTCCCCAAGGGTCGGAACGGGGGACCGGCCCGGGCAACGGCCTGTCCACCCCGGCGCCTTCCTCATCCGCCAGACGCCCGGACCCGGAAACGGCCCCGTCCGAGGCCCCCTCCGGTCCCGCACCACCCTTGTGTCCCCGCGCGGAGGCCCTCTACGCGCGCCTCCTCAGCCTCCCGCTCTTTCCGGCCATGACGGAACGGGACGTCTCGGACGTGGTGCGGGCAGTTTGCAAAGTCTTGCGCTATTACGGAGCGTGAAATCCTCACGTCCAACGGTGCACACGGATGCCGTTTATCTTCCTGCCGCTCCCTCCGGCATGAAATAATACCCTCGAGAAAGCGTGAGGCCGGAGGCGTACCCGGTGCGGAACCGCGGGGCAAAGGAGGTGACGGCCCGTGCGTGCATCCGGGGAGAGGGAGGTCAGGGGGGCGGCCACACGGTACGAACTCGGGGAAGGGCGCGCCGTGCCCTGGCGGATGACCTTCGAGGAGTTTCTGGCCTGGGCCGACGAGGATACCTGGGCCGAGTGGGTGGACGGGGAGGTTGTGCTCTTGACGCCGCCATCGAGACGACACCAGCTGGTGGCCGAGTTCCTTCTGAGGTTGTTGGGCGAGTTTGTGTGGCTGCGGGAGCTGGGCCAGGTGCTTTCCGCGCCCTTCCTGGTGCGGCTGCCCCTGGCCTCCCCGCGCGGCCGCGAGCCGGACCTGATTTTCGTCCACCGCGATCGGCTGGGGATCCTGGGTGCCACCTACTGCGACGGGGCGCCGGACCTGGTGGTGGAGGTGACCTCGCCGGAGAGCTTTGCCCGGGCCCGGGACGAGAAGTTCGTGGAGTACGAGGCCGCGGGTGTGAAGGAGTACTGGCTCGTCGACCCGGACCGCCGGCAGGCCGACTTCTACGTGCTCGGTGAGGACGGCCGTTACCATCCGGCGGCCGCGGAGGGAGGCGTCTACCGTTCCCGGGTGCTGCCGGGCCTGGCGCTGAAGCTGGAGTGGTTGTGGCAGGACCCGCCGCCGGCGGGCGTGCGGGCGCTGCAGGAAATGGGAGTGGTTGCGGGCTTGAGGACGGGGCGGTAGCAGAAGGTAGCCACAGGAATTTCTGCATTTCCCCGAACCCGATGCCGCGACCTGCGAACGTTCCGGTACGCTTCCGTTCGTTCGACCCGTTGACAAGAATCGACATCAGGAGTACAATTAGCTCAAAATCCCAGCGGAGGGCAAACCCGGCGAAAGCCGGGGACGCAAAGCCA
>DYER01000045.1 GCA_020725605.1 Ammonifex sp.
CGGTGCCGAACTCGCGGTCCTGGCCCTGGCCGTGGCCCTGGACCTGGCCTCGGGCGAGCCGCCGGCGGGGCTGCACCCGGTGGTGTGGATGGGCCGGCTGTTGGGGTGCCTGGAAAAAGGGGCGCCCGGTGGGCCGGCCGGCCGGTTCCTGTACGGGGCCTTCATGGTTTTGCTGGTGGCGCTCCTGTTCGCCGGCGCCGCGTGGGCCGCCCTTCATTGGGCGCGGGCCGCGGGACCACCGGTGTACATTATGGTGGGGGCGCTTTTCTTAAAGCCCTGTTTCGCGCTGCGCGCCCTTTTTGCGGCCGTGCGGCTGGTGGAGGGGTTGCTGGTCCGGGGGGACCTGCCGGCCGCCCGGCGGGAGCTGCGGGCCCTGGTGAGCCGCGAGACGGCCGCCCTGGACGAGGCCGCCGTGAGGGCCGCGGCCATCGAATCCCTGGGCGAGAATACGTGCGACAGTTTCGTGGCGCCCACCTTCTACTTCCTGTTGTTCGGCCTGCCCGGCGCGGTGTGCTACCGGGTGGTTAACACCGCGGACGCCATGTTCGGCTACCGCGGCGCGTACGAATACCTGGGCAAGTTCGCGGCGCGGCTGGACGACGTGCTCAATTTCGTTCCGGCCCGGCTTACGGGCCTGCTCATCGTGGCCGCGGCCTGGCTGTTGCGTCGGGACGCGGCGGGGGCCTGGCGCGCCATGTGGCGGGACCGCCGGCGCACGGAAAGCCCCAACGCCGGCTGGCCCATGGCCGCCATGGCGGGTGCCCTGGGTGTTGAGTTGGTCAAGACCGGCCACTACCGGTTGAACGAAGGTGCGGATTTACCGGCGGCAGCCCACGGCGCGGCGGCCCTGCACGTGGCCGGGGTGGTCGCGGCCCTGTGGTTTGCGGTCGCCGGTATCCTCTTGCTCGGGGGTCGGTAAATATGGTACCGCGTCCCAGGCCCGAGGTCGAGGCGGTGGACCTTTGCGCCCACGGGGGGGTCAGGCCCGCGGAGCTGAGGTCCCACGGCGTGGACCCGGACTCGGTCCTCGATTTCAGCAGCAACACCAATCCCCTCGGGCCGCCCTTCGACCCGGCGGAGCTGCTGGCCGCGTCCGTGGAGCGCTACCCGGACCCTTCGGCCGAGGAGCTGCGGTACGCCCTGGCGCGGGTCCACAGCGTGACTCCGGAGCACGTGTTCGCGGGCAACGGGGCCGCGGAACTCATCAGGCTCCTCGCCATCGCCTACCTCGCCCCTGGGGACCGGGCCCTGGTCCTGGAACCCACCTTTGGGGAGTACGCCCTTTCCTGCCGCCTGATGGGGGCCACGGTGGTGGCCTGCCGGGCCGCGGCGGAACGGGGGTTCGCCCCCGACGTCGGGGAAGTGCTGGCCCTGATCGGGCGCCACCGGCCGCGCCTGGTCTTCGTCTGCCAGCCCAACAATCCCACCGGCCACTATCTCGACCGGAACGAAGTGTCCGCCATCCTGGAGGCCGCCCCCGGACTGGTGGTCCTGGACGAGGCCTACGTGAATTTCGTGGAGGACGCCTGGCCCTCGACCTCCCTGCTGCCGGCCGGCAATCTGGTTATCCTGCGTTCCATGACCAAGGACTGCGCCCTGGCGGGCCTGCGGCTCGGGTACGTGCTGGCGGCGCCGGAGGTGGTGAGGGCCCTGGCCAGGGCGGCCCCGCCCTGGAACGTGAACGCCCTGGCCCAGCGGGCCGGGGTCCTGGCCCTGAAGAACGCGGGCTACCTGGAAAGGTCGCGGCGTCTGGTGCGGGAGGCCCTGGGGCTCTTGCGGGAAGGCCTGGAGACCCTTGGGCTGCGCCCCCTGCCCTCGCGGGCCAACTTCTTCCTGGTGGAGGTCGGCGACGGCCGGGGTTTCCGGGAGGCCCTGCTGCGGCGGGGGATCCTGGTGCGGGACTGTGCCTCCTTCGGCCTGCCGTCTTACGTCCGCCTCGCAGCCCGTCCCGTGGAGGAATGCCGGAGGCTACTGGCGGCCGTGGCCGGGGTGCTGCGCGGGGGTGCCGCCTCGCCGGTGCGGTAGCCTTTGCTCCGCATGCGGCGGACCACAACAGGTCACCCGGCCGGGCGCCGTTGCCGGTGTTACTTACGTCCGAACAACGCCGCCCTCACCGCGCGTTGCGGTTTTGATTGACCTTTCGGTTAGACGAGTGGTATAATTGGTCGGAACTGCATACCTACGCCGGGGTGCCCCGAAAAAGGGGAGAATAGGGAAGCAGGTGCGAATCCTGCGCGGCCCCGCCACTGTAACCGGAGAGCCCTTCGCAGGGCGCACCCCCGAAGAGGGGGGCGTAAGCCACTGGCCTCGCGGCCGGGAAGGCAGCGAAGGGTGATGAACCGGAAGCCAGGAGACCTGCCCCGGCGGTGGCGTACCGTGACCTTCGCGGGCAAGGGGGTACGCCGGCCACGCCGGTACGTATACCCCCGGTCCGACTTGAGGCCGGGGGTATTGTTCTGAGCCCCACGTTCCGCGAGGCCGAAACCTCCACCGTATGAAACCCTGGTGAAGGGAGATGGGTTACATGTCCGCGTGGCTACCGGCATTCTTCGGCCTCGTCGTCGCGCTCTCGTTGGGCCCGGCCCGCTCCGCCTACGCCATGCACATTGCGGAGGGTTTCCTGCCGCCGGCATGGTGCCTCTTCTGGTACGCGCTGGCCCTGCCCTTCGTGGCCCTGGGCCTGCGTTCCATTCACCGCCGCACTCTGGCGGACCCGCGCCTGAAGATGCTCCTGGGCCTGGCCGGGGCCTTTACCTTCGTCCTTTCGGCCCTGAAGTTGCCCTCGGTCACGGGTAGCTGCTCCCATCCCACGGGCGTGGGCCTGGGGGCCGTACTCTTTGGCCCCACGGCCATGAGCGTCCTGGGCTGCATCGTACTGCTTTTCCAGGCGCTTCTCCTGGCCCACGGGGGTCTGAGCACCCTCGGGGCCAATACCTTTTCCATGGCCGTGGTGGGACCCCTGGTGGCCTACGGGGCCTACCGGGCGGTGCGGGGTGCGGGCGGGCCCCTCTGGCTGGCCGTGTTCCTGGCCGCCGTGCTGGGGGACCTCCTCACCTACGTCACCACCTCCCTGCAGCTGGCCCTGGCGTTTCCGTCCGAGGCCGGGATCTGGTTTTCCCTGACGAAATTTACGGGTATTTTCGCGATTACGCAGGTGCCCCTGGCCGTGAGTGAGGGACTGCTGACCGTGGTGGTCTTCAACCTGCTGGTGGCCCACAGTCGGAACGAACTGGAAGAACTCGCCGTGCTGCCGCGGGAGGTGCGGTAGGGGCGGGGGAGATGCGTCAGGGGCCGCGGGCGGTCGTTCTCGGCGTCGGCGGCCCGGGGACCGGCCCGCCCCGTGTGCGGAGGTGCCCGGGTTATGGTGGAGGCCTCGGAGGCTCAGGCGCGGGCCCGCGGTATTCCGTTGCCGGGCCCCAACGTGGTGCCGTGGTCGGTGCGGAGAAACGGCGCGTATTGCGATCCCTTTGGTGACCGGAGGTGGGGCAAATGAGCAGGAACGTGCTGTTACTTTTGCTGGTGGGCGTGCTGGTGGTCCTTCCTTTCCTGGTGCGGCCCGGGGCCGAATTCGGGGGCGCCGACGGACGGGCCGAAGAGGTGGTGGCCGAACTCCGGCCGGACTACCGGCCGTGGGCGGAACCCCTGTGGGAGCCGCCCAGCTCCGAGGTCGAGAGCCTGCTGTTTGCGCTGCAGGCCGCCGTGGGAAGCGCCTTCCTTTTCTACTACCTGGGATACGTGAAAGGCCTGCAGCAGGGACGCCGGGCCGTGTCGCGGGACGCCCTGCAGGGTAGCGGGCGACCGGACTGATGGCTCATGCTGCACATCGACCGTTACGCCTACCGCAACCGCCTGTACGGGGTTCACCCGGCCGATAAGGTGTGCCTGGCCGGTACGGCCCTGTTTGTGTCCCTCGCGGGTGCGCCGCCGCTCACGCCGTTACTGGTCCTGGTGGTGATGGCGGGCGCCACGGTGGGCTGGGCCGGGATCCCGTGGCGCTACTACCTTCGCCTGGTGGCGGTGGGTTTGGGCTTCCTGGTCCTGGGATTGCCCGCCGTGGCCCTGCAGGCGGGACCGGCGGGGGACGGGCTCCTCTGGGGCGTGCGGGTGGGTACGTTCTTTTTGGGGTTGGACCGGGCCGGCGTGGAGCGGGCCCTGCACCTGCTGGTCAAGTGTCTGGGGGCCGTTTCAGGCCTCTATTTCCTGGCCCTGACCACACCGGTCACCGAACTCTTGCGCGTCCTGCGCCGTGTGGGCTTCCCGGGCCTGCTGCTCGAGCTGATGGACCTGGTTTACCGCTACCTCTTCGTGCTCCTCGAGACCGCGGGGTCCATCTACGTGGCCCAGGCGGCGCGGGACGGGTACGCCTCCTGGGGCCGGGCCTTCCGGTCCCTGGGCCTGCTCGTGAGCGTCCTCTTTGTTAGGGCGCACCACCGGGCGCTCGCGCTGTTTACGGCCCTCTCGGCCCGGGGGTATAACGGGTCTCTGGAGGTGGTGGGCCCGGAATACCTCTCCTCGTGGAAGAACAGGCTGGCCGTAGGGTGCTTGACGGTCGGATTGCTGGTCTCGTGGGTGCTGACCGGGGGTGGCGCTCATGTCCGGGGCCATCCTTGAGGCCCTGGACCTCCACTACACCTATCCGGACGGCACCCGTGCCCTGCGCGGCGTGACCCTGAGGGTGCCCGAGGGGAGCAGGGTGGCGGTCCTGGGCCCCAACGGCGCGGGCAAGACCACCCTTTTCCTGCACCTGAACGGCCTCCTGCGGCCCCGGAAGGGCACGGTGCGCTTTGCCGGACGGGAGATCCGCTACGACCGGAAATCCCTGGGCGAGCTGCGGCGCGCGGTGGGCATGGTCTTCCAGGACCCCGACAGCCAGCTGTTCTGCGCCAGCGTCTTCGAAGAGGTGTCCTTCGGACCCGCTAACCTGGGGCTCGCCCCGGAAGAAGTGCGGCGCCGGGTGCGGGAGGCCCTGCGGGCCACGGACGCGGAGGACCTGGCGGAGCGGCCCACCCATTATTTGAGCTACGGGCAGAAAAAGCGCGTCTGCCTGGCCGGTGTGCTGGCCATGGAGCCGCGGGTGCTGATCTGCGACGAGCCCACGGCGGGCCTGGATCCCCGGCAGACCTCGGGCCTGATAGAGTTGCTGGACCGCATTGCCCGCCGGGGCGGCACCGTGCTCATCGCCACCCAGGACGTGGACCTGGCCTACTCCTGGGCGGACCGGGTGGTGGTGCTGAAAGAGGGGCGGGTCCTGGGGGAGGGGACCCCCACCGAAATTTTCCTGGACGAGGACCTCCTGCGGGGTGCGGACCTGACGGTTCCCTGGGTGGTGGAAGTACACCGGGAGCTGGTCCGCCGGGGCCTGGTGCCTCCCGACGCGCCGGTGCCGCGGAACCGGGAAGAGCTTTTCGGCCTGCTGCCGGCAGCGGAAGCGGCGGTCCGGCTTGAGGTCTGAAGGGCCGCGCAGCGCAGGCCTTCCTTGTGGCCGGGAGTCTGGCCCCAGGAACACGGTCCGCCAGCCGCAAGGTGTGGGCGGTTAGAATTCCCGCGCGTTCGGCCCGCGCCGGGCTGTGGATGGCTTTTTGCGCCGCGGTATCGGGAGCGGGTTCCGGCGCGGCGGTCCGGTGGCACGGACCCGGGGCCCGCGGCGGGTTTCGGGGAGGGTGGACGTTGTCGGCGGGCAGGACCCTGCGGCGTGGTTATACCACAGGCATGTGCGCCGCGGCCGCGGCCAAGGCTGCCACCCTGCTCCTTTTTACGGGTAGCGCGGGCGAGGTCGTCGAGGTGACGGCGCCCCGCGGGGTGAAGCTGGCCCTGCCCCTGTGCGGGGTGGAGCGCGGCGAAAGCTGGGCGCGGGCCTGTGTGGTGAAGGACGCCGGCGATGATCCGGACGTGACCCACGGGCTGCGCATCTGCGCCGAAGCGCGGCCGGCGCCGGAGGGCATCCACCTGGCCGGGGGCCCGGGCGTCGGGGTGGTGACGAAGCCGGGTCTGGCCGTGCCCGTTGGCGAACCGGCCATCAACCCGGTGCCGCGGGAGGTCATCCGGCGGGAGGTGGGCGCGGTGCTGCCCCCCGGCAGGGGCGTGCGCATCGTCCTGAGCGTTCCCGGTGGGGAGAAGGTGGCGCGCCGCACCTTCAACCCGCGCCTGGGCATAATGGGAGGTATTTCCATCCTGGGGACCACCGGCATCGTGGAGCCCATGCCCGAAGAGGCCTGGAAGGAATCCCTGGTGTGTCAGGTCAAAGTGGCCGTGGCCTCGGGCCACCGCGCCCTGGTGCTGGTGCCCGGCCGCACCGGCGAGCGGATCGCCGTGGAGCGCCACGGCTTTCCGCCCGCGGCCGTGGTCCAGACCGCTAACTTCGTGGGCCACCTCTTGCGGTCCTGCGCGGAAGAAGGCGCCGAGGAGGTCCTCCTCTTCGGTTACCACGGCAAACTGGTGAAGCTCGCCGCCGGGTGCTTTAACACCCACAGCCGTACGGCCGACGCGCGCCTGGAGACCCTGGCCGCCCTTGCGGCCGCGCGGGGCGCCGGTCCGGGAGTCGTGGCCGAAATACTGGACTGTGCCACGGCCGAGGGCGCCCTGGAGGTATTGAGGCGCGAGGCCCTCCTGGAGGTCCTGGACGACGCGGCCGCGCGGGCCGCGGCGCGGGCCCGTGCCTTCGTGGAGGAAAGGCTGGCGGTGGGCGTGGTGCTCGTGGACCGGGCCGGGAACGTCCTGGGTTGCGACTCCGGGGCCGCGGCCATTGCCGGGCGGCTGGGCGTGCGGCTGCCACACCCGGTGCGGCCCTCTCCGGAGCCCGGTCTCTACGTGGTGGGCGTGGGGCCGGGGAGTCCCGACTACCTGGTGCCGGCGGCGCGGCGGGTCATCGCCGGGGCCCGGGTGCTGGCCGGCAGGGCCGAGACCCTTGCGCTTCTGGCGCCGCCCGGCCGCGAGACCCTAGAACTCAGGGTCCCTCTGGAACCGCTTCTGGAGCGGCTGGCGGCCCGCGCCCGGAGCGAGCCCGTGGCGGTGCTGGTCTCGGGGGACCCCGGGGTCTACGGCCTGCTCGGCACCATCCGCCGGCTCCTGCCCGGGACGCCCGTGAGGGTGGTGCCCGGCATCAGCGCCGTGCAGCTGGCCTTTGCCCGGCTGGGCCTGCCCTGGGAGGACGCGCGCGTTTTGACCGTGCACGGGCGGGGCTCGGAGGAGGACCTGGCCCGCGAGGTGGCCGGGCACGCCAAGGTGGCCGTGCTCACGGACCCCCGGCACTCGCCGGCGGCCGTGGCCGCGTACCTGGCGGCCCGTGGCCTGGGCGGCAGGCCCGCCTTCGTGCTGAACAACCTCTCCCTGAAGCAGGAGCGCGTGTGGGAGGGCCGCCTGGAGGACCTGGCGGGCTGCCGGGAAACCTTCGACAACGCGGTGCTGGTGATTCTGGATGGGTCCCCCTGAGAAGAACTGGCCCTTTGCGACGCCGGGCATCCCTGACCACTGGTTCGGCGAAGGCACGTTGCTGACCAAGGAGGAGGTCCGGGCCGTGGTCCTGGCCAAGCTGCGCCTGAGGCGCGACGCCACCCTGTGGGACGTGGGCGCGGGCCTGGGCTCGGTGGCCGTGGAGGCGGCCCTGCTGGCCCCGGCGGGCGAAGTCTGGGCCGTGGAAAAGGACCCGGAGCGCTGCCGGGTCATCGAGGCCAACGCGCGGGCCTTCGGCGTGTCCAACCTCAGGGTGGTCCCCGGGACCGCCCCCGGGGCCCTGGCCGGGTTGCCGGGGCCGGACCGGGTGTTCGTGGGCGGCGCGGGCAAACAAGTCGAGGCAGTGCTGGAGGCGGCCTGGCGGGCCCTTTTGCCGGAGGGGCGGCTGGTCCTGGTGGCGGTGACCCTGGAGACTTTCGCGGCGGCGGCCGCCTGGTTCACGGGGCGCGGCTGCCTGGGGGAGGCGGTGCACCTGGGTGTGGCCAGGGCCGTGCCCGGGCGGCCCCTCACCATGTGGCGGAGCCTCAACCCGGTGTACATTTTCGTGGCCGACAAGGGCCCGCAGCAGGAGGCGAAGAACCCTTAGCCTGAGAGGGAGCTGCGATCCATGCCCACCCTGTACGGCCTCGGCGTGGGACCCGGGGACCCGGAGCTCATCACGCTGAAGGCCCTGAAGATCCTGAAGGAAGTTCCGGTGATTGTTGCCCCCAAGTCCCGGCAGGAGGGGGAGAGCCTGGCCCTGGAAATCGTGGCCCGAGTTTTGGGGCCGGCCGTGGCGGACAAGGAAACGGCGGAGCTCCACTTTCCCATGACCCGGGACCCCACGCGGCTGGCCGACGCCTGGCGGGAGGCCGCCGGGACCGTGGCCGGATACTTACGGCGGGGCCGGGACGTGGCCTTCGTCACCTTAGGCGACCCCGCGTTCTACAGCACCTACTTTCTTTTGGTGGAAGAGCTGGCCCGGGTACTCCCGGAGGCGCGGGTGGTGACCGTGCCCGGCGTGACCTCGGTGAGCGCCTGCGCCGCGCGGCTGAACGTCCCCCTGGTGCAGGGCGACGAAAGGCTGGCCGTGGTTTCGGGGGCCGAGGAGCCGCAGTACCTGCGGCGGGTGCTGGAGGAGTTCAGCTGCACCGTGATCCTCAAAGTAGGCCGCCACCTCGCGCGCCTGAGGGAAATCCTGAACGCCCTGGGCCTGGAGGAGCGGGCCGTACTCGCCACCCGCTGCGGGCTTCCCGGCGAGCGCCTGGGCCCCCCGGCGGGACCCGGGGAGGCCGACTACCTTTCCCTGCTGGTGGTGAAGAAATGAGGCCGGTATACTTCGTGGGCGCCGGTCCCGGAGACCCGGAGCTGCTGACCCTTAAGGCGGCCCGGCTCCTGGCCGCGGCGGACGTAGTGGTCTACGCGGGCTCCCTCGTCAACCCCGAGCTCCTGCGTTACGTTCGGGCCGGGGCCGAACTCCACGACAGCTCGGGCCTGACCCTGGAGGAGATGGTGGACCTCATGGCCCGGGCCTGGCGGGCGGGGCTCGCGGTGGTGCGCCTGCACAGCGGTGATCCCGGCCTCTACGGCGCGGTGCGGGAGCAGATCGAGGCCCTGGAACGGCTCGGCATTCCCTCGGAGGTGGTGCCCGGGGTGAGCTCCTTCCTGGCGGCGGCCGCGGCCCTGCGGCGGGAGTACACTTTGCCTGGTACCAGCCAGACCGTGATCCTGACGCGCCTTGAGGGCCGCACCCCGGTGCCGGCCGCGGAAAGGCTGGCCGAGCTGGCGCGGCACCGGGCCAGCCTCTGCCTCTTCCTGAGCGTGCACATGATCGACCGCGTGGTGGAGGAGCTCCGGCAGGGGTATCCGCCTTCCACACCGGTGGCCGTGGTGGAGCGGGTGTCCTGGCCCGGCGAGCGCGTCGTCCAGGGCACCCTGGAGGACATCGCGGATCGGGTCAGGGAGGCCGGCATAAACCGCACGGCCCTGATCCTGGTGGGCGATTTCCTGACGGCCCCCGCGGTTCCTTCCCGCCTTTACAGCGCGGATTTCGGCCACGGTTACCGGGGCGGGCGGTCCGGCGGGGCCGCGGCGGCCCCCGGGGGTACGGGAGCGCCGTCCGGAAGTTGCGGGATGCACGACCCGGCGGAGACCGGCGGGGCCCCGGCGCGGGGCGGCCCGTCAGGAGGGGCGGAATAGTGCGGACGGCGGCGGTGGTGCTGAGCAGGCGCGGCTGGGAGCTCGCCAGGAGGGTGGTGCCCGAAGACCGGATCTACGCGCCCGCGGCCCTGGGCCTGGGGGTGCCCTTCCACTCCTTAAGCGGACTGGTGGGGGAACTGTTCTGCCGCCATGAGGCCCTCGTTTTCGTCATGGCCGTGGGCATCGCCACCCGCCTGGTCGCCCCCCATTTGCGGGACAAGTTCGCCGATCCCGCCGTGGTGGTCGTGGACGAGGGAGGGCGCTTCGCCGTCAGCCTGGTAGGGGGCCACCATCGCGGGGCCAATGAGCTGGCCGAGCGGGTGGCCGGGGTGCTCGGGGCGCAGCCCGTGGTCACCACGGCCAGCGAGGCCCTGGGACGGCCGGCCGTCGACGTCTTCGCCCGCCGCCACCGGTGCCACCTGGGGCCGCGGGCCAACCTGGCGCGGGTGGCCGGGGCCCTGGTGCGGGGGGAGCCCGTGGCCGTGCTGTGGGACCGGGACCTGCCGCGTGTGGCCTGCGCGTGGCCGCCGGAGGTGAAGGTCCTGGAGTGGGGCCCGCAGGAGTCCTGGCCTGAAGGGCGGTATGCTGCCCTGGTGGTGGTGACGGACCGGGCCGTGGGCCGGCCACCGGGACCCCACCTTATTTTGCGGCCGCGCCGGTGGGTGGCGGGCGTGGGGTGCCGGCGGGGTACCCCGGCCGGCGAAATCCTGGAGGCCCTGGGCGATAGCGCGGCCGCATGCGGCCTGGCCCCGGAGTCCGTCGGCGTGCTCGCGACCGTTGAGGGAAAGGGCGACGAGCCCGGGCTGCTGGAGGCGGCCCGCCTCCTGGGGGCCGAGCCGCGGTTTTACCCGGCCCGCGAGCTGGCGGCCTTTTTCCGCGAGCTGCCCCCGGGCTCGGTGGCGGAAAATGCCTTCGTCAAACGCACGGTGGGAGTGGCGAACGTATGCGAACTGGCGGCCATGCTGGCGGCGGGCACCCGGGAACTGATACTGCCCAAGAGGGTGTACCGCGGCGTAACGGTGGCCCTGGTCCGGGGTCCCTGGCCGTAGTAGGGATCGGCCCGGGCGGCCCGGCGGACCTGACCCCGCGGGCGCGCGATGCCATCGCGGGGGCCGAAGTGGTGGTGGGGTACCGCACCTACCTGGAACAGATTGTTCCCCTGCTGGAGGGCAAGGAGGTGGTGCGGGCCGGAATGCGAGCGGAGGTGGCCCGGGCCCGGGAGGCCGTGTCGCGGGCCCGTAGCGGGCGCCGCGTGGCCGTGGTCTCGGGCGGGGACCCGGGGGTTTACGGTATGGCCGGTCCGGTGCTCGAGGCGGCCCGTGAGGCGGGCGTGATCGACCTGGTGACGGTGGTGCCGGGCGTCACGGCGGCCACGGCCGCGGCGGCCCTGCTGGGCGCGCCCCTGGTGCACGACTTCGCGGTCATCAGCCTGAGCGACCTCCTCACGCCCTGGGAGGTCATCGCCGCGCGCCTGGAGGCCGCGGCCGCGGCCGACTTCGTAATCGTAATCTACAACCCGGCGAGCAGCAGGCGCGACTGGCAGCTGGTCCGGGCGCGGGAAATCCTGCTGCGCCGGCGGTCGCCCGCAACCCCGGTGGGCATCGTGCGCCACGCCGGCCGCGAGAACGAGGAGACCGTGGTCACGGACCTGGCCGGCATGCTGGCCTACCCGGTGGACATGGGCACCACGGTCATCGTGGGCAACTCCCGGACCTACGCGGCCCAGGGCCGCATGATCACGCCCCGGGGCTACCGCTGGTGAGTCTTTTTGTGAAAGGGCCCCCGGGTCCGCGTCCGCGGCGGAATAGTCAGCCAGAGATAGGAGGGGGAGTTTGAGCATCAAAGGGGTGGTCCTCCTGGGCCACGGCAGCCGGGCGGCCGTGGACGAGGCCAACCAGTTCCTGATCCGGATGGCGGAGATGGTGCGCGCGGAACTGGGCCTTGCCCACGTCGAGCCGGCCTTCATGAATCCCAGGTCCCTCCGGCAGGACCTGGCCGGTGCGGTGCGGGCCCTGGTGGACCGGGGAGTCAGACGCCTGGTGGTAGCGCCCGTGTTCCTGACGGACGGACTGCACCTGCGGCGGGATATTCCGGCCGAGGTCGAGAGGCTGCGCGCCGCCTACCCGGAGGTGGAAATCCGGCTCGCCGGCCATCTGGGATGCGACCCGCGCATCCTCGCCGTGATACTCGATCGTGTTAGGGAGGCCATCTGACATGTGTTACGTCGCCCACCCGGAAGAAATCGAGGCCCGCAGCCGGGCCGCGGTGGACCGGCTTCTGGCCCCTTTTGCCCACTCCTTTTCCGGGGACGCCCTGGCCATCCTCAGGAGGGTGGTGCACGCCACCGGGGATCCGGGCTTTGCCGAACTACTGGCTGTTCATCCCTGCGCCGTGGCCGCGGGCCTGCTGGCCTTCGAGTACGGCGCCCGGATCATCTGCGACGTGAAGATGGTGGCCGCAGGCATCACGGGGTACGGGGGCGAGGTCCTCGTGGCCGTAGAGCGGCCGGGGGTCTCGGGGGAGGCCGGCCGCCTGGGCATCACGCGGGCCCTTGCCGGGGTCCGCGCCTGCCGGCCCCTGCTTGCCGGCAGCGTGGTGGCCATAGGCAACGCGCCCACGGCCCTCTTCGGCCTCCTGGAACTCATGGACGAGGGTGTGCGCCCGGCCCTGGTCGTGGGCACACCGGTGGGCTTCGTTGGGGCCGCCGAGGCCAAGGAGGCCCTCATGGCACGCGACGTGCCCTGGGTTGTGGTGCGCGGCACCAAAGGCGGCAGCACCGTGGCGGCGGCCATCGTCAACGCCCTGCTGGCCCTGCGGGAGGAGAAGCTGCGGTGAGGGGACCTTATCCGCGCGTGGTGATCGCCGGCCCGGCCAGCGGTGCGGGCAAGACCACGGTGGCCGTGGGCCTCATGGCGGCGTACGCGGCCAGGGGCCTGAAGGTACAGGGCTTCAAGGTGGGCCCCGACTACATCGACCCGGGCTTTTACGCCTCGGTGACCGGCCGGCCGGGCCGCAACCTGGACCCCTGGCTCATGGGGGAGGAGAACCTGGCGCCGGCCCTGGTGCGGGGCATGCGGGGGGCGGACCTGGCGGTGGTCGAGGGTGTGATGGGGCTCTACGACGGGCTGGGGTCATCCACGTGGGGCAGCACGGCCCACGTGGCCAAGCTCCTGCGGGCGCCCGTGGTCCTGGTGCTCAACGCCCGGGGCATGGCGGCCAGCGCCGCGGCCCTGGTGGAGGGTTGCCGGGCCCTGGACCGCGGTGTGGACCTGGCGGGCGTGGTGCTGACCCGGGTGGGCGGCGCTCGGCACGCGGCGCGCATCAGGGAGGCCGTGGAGGGCCGGACCGGGGTCCCGGTGCTGGGTTACCTGGAGCACGACCCCGGTCTGGAGCTGCCGGAGCGCCACCTCGGACTCCTGCCGGCGGCCGAGCACCCGGACCTCGGGCCCTGGGTGGCCCGCGTGCGGGAGGCGGTAAGGGAGGGACTGGACCTCGACCGCATCCTGGAGCTGGCCGCCTCGGCCGGCCCCCCCGGTGCGGACGCCGCCGGGCAGCGGGCGGAGGGTCCGGTCGCGGCCGCCCCGGGGAGGCCCGTCGTCGCGGTGGCTCGGGACCGGGCCTTTCACTTCTACTATCCCGAAAACCTGGAGGCCCTCGAGGTCGCCGGGGCGCGCCTGGCCTTTTTCAGCCCCCTTACCGACGCGTTCCTACCCCCCGGCACCAGGGGCATCTACATCGGGGGCGGATTCCCGGAGGTTTTCGCCGGGCAGCTGGCGGAAAACAGGGCCCTCGGGGAGGAGATCCGCGCCGCGGCCGGGGCGGGTGTGCCCGTGCTGGCCGAGTGCGGCGGCCTGATGTACCTGTGCCGTTCCCTGGAGGTGGACGGGCGGTCGTATCCCATGGTTGGTGTGGTGCCGGCCACCGTGGTCCTCACCCGGCGCCTCCAGCGCTGCGGTTACGTCACGGCCGTGGCCCTGCGCGATACGTGCCTGGGCGCCTGCGGAACCGCCCTGCGGGGCCACGTGTTCCACTACTCGCGGCTGGTCCCGGAAGGCGACTGGCCGGCGGCCTTCCGGCTCGTGCGGTCCGACGGTACGGAAGACCGGGACGGTGCGGCTTGCCGGCGGGTGCTGGCTTCGTACGTGCACTTTCACTTTACCGGCCATCCCGAGGCGGCGCGGAGGTTCGTGGCCTGCGCCGCGGGTGACGTCGGGCAATTTTGCCGCGCCAAACCCCTCGCGGTTTGGTAATCCTGTCAGGGAACAATTGCCCGTCGGAGAATTGAGTTTGGAGGCGAAGGACCTTGGGTCTACTGGCACGCACCGTAGAAGCCATCCGGCCCCCGGACGAGGCGGCCATGCGGGCGGCCCGGGAGAGGCAGGACAACCTGACCAAGCCCCCGGGCAGCCTGGGCCGGCTGGAGGAGCTGGCCGTAA
>DYER01000004.1 GCA_020725605.1 Ammonifex sp.
CCTGCTGGCCGTGTACGAGGCCCTGAAAGAGCGGGGGTATAACCCCGTCAATCAGATTATAGGGTACCTCCTTTCCGGGGATCCGGCCTACATCACGAGCCACAAGGGGGCCCGCAGCATGATCAGGCGCCTGGAGCGCGACGAACTGCTGGAGGAGCTTCTGCGTCACTACCTGGAGCGGGATTAGTGGATTTATGGAGTACCGTGCACTGGGCCGGACGGGTCTCGTGGTTTCCCGTTTGTGTTTCGGCGCCCTCACCATCGGCCCGCTGCATGCCAATTTGAGCCTGTCGGCAGGAGCCGGCATTATCCGGCGGGCCCTGGAGGGGGGCGTCAATTTTATTGACACGGCCGAGTCATACGACACCTACGCCTACATCCGGGCGGCCCTGGAAGGCTGGGACCGGCCGGTGGTACTGGCCACCAAGTCTTACGCCTATACTGCCGCGGGTATGGCCCGCAGCCTGGAAGTGGCCCGGCGGGAGTTGGGCCGCGACGTAATAGAGGTATTCCTGCTCCACGAAATGGAGTCCGAGCACACCCTGCGCGGGCACCGCGAGGCGCTGGAGTACCTGCTGGCGGCACGGGCCAGGGGACTGGTGCGGGCCGTGGGCATTTCCACCCACACGGTGGCCGGGGTGCGGGCCGCGGCACGGGAACCCGAGATAGACGTGATACATCCACTTTTTAACTGCGCTGGCGTCGGCATCCGGGACGGCACGGCGGACGATATGCTATCCGCCATCCGCGAGGCGCACGGGGTCGGCAAGGGTATTTACGCCATGAAAGCCCTGGCCGGTGGGCACCTGATACCCCGGGCGGAGGAGGCCCTGCGTTACGTCCTGGCCCGCCCGGAGATCGCCAGTGTGGCCGTGGGCATGCAGTCGGCGGCCGAGGTGGAATTCAACCTGGCCATCGCCGGCGGCCGGTCCGTGGATCCCGAACTGCGGGCCCGGCTGGCGGAACAGCGCCGGCGGCTGCACGTAGAGGACTGGTGCCAGGGCTGCGGGCAGTGCGTGGAGCGTTGTCCCCACGGGGCACTGTCTTTGGTGGGCGGCCGGGCCGCGGTGGACCCCGGGAGGTGCCTGCTCTGCGGGTACTGTGCTTCGGCCTGCGCGCACTTCTGTCTGAAGGTAGTGTGAAATGCGCATACTAGGCCTGGATGTGGGAGATAAAAGGATCGGGGTGGCGGTCAGCGACCCCCTGGGCATGACGGCCCAGGGAGTGACGGTCATCAGGCGCGAGGACCCGGAGCGCGACCTGGAAAGGCTGGGCCGCCTGGCGCGGGAGCTGGGCGTGGGGCAGGTGGTGGTGGGCCTGCCCCGCAGGACCGACGGCACGCTGGGGACCGAGGCCCGGGTGGTGGGTGATTTTGCGGCGCGACTGGAAAGGGTGCTCGGCATCCCGGTGGTCCTCTGGGACGAGCGTTTTACTTCTGCGGCCGCCGAGAAACTACTCGTATCCGCCGATGTCAGGCGCGCCCGGCGGCGACGGGTAATCGATAAGGTCGCCGCAGCCCTGATCCTGCAGAATTACCTGGAAGCCCGGCGCTCAGGTTTTGCTTGACGGGGGTTATGGTTTGGTTTACAATCTCGTAAACGAATTCAGCGAGGTGAAACCCATGCCGGAACTGGAAGACGATGTCATCACCCTGGTGGATGAGGAAGGGGAAGAAAAGGACTTCACGGTCATCGACACGCTCGAAGTGGAGGGCAGCCAGTACGCCGTATTGTTACCGCTTGAGGAAGAGGACGAAGACGAAGTGGTGATTTTGAAGTACGGCCGGGACGAGCACGGCAACGAAATCCTGATGGACATCGAGGATGACGAAGAGTGGGAGCGAGTGGCCGACGCTTGGCAGGAGATGGTAGAGGAGGAATTGGAGGAAGAGGAAGAAGACCTTTAGCAACCGGAGATCGCCTTCGGCCGGGGCGATGGTCCGGCGTGGTACGGCGGGGAGGGGCCGGAGTCGGGAAGCAGGCGTAAATGGTGCGGCTGGATTCTGGTGGCGGTGACCGTTCTGGGCCTGGGCCTGACGGTCCTTTATGTTTGTCTGGAACCACCCGGTCGCGGCGGGCGGGTCCTGGCGGGCGTAACCGCGGGCGGTGTGGACCTGGCGGGGATGGCCTTACCCGAGGGCCTGGCCCGGTTGCAGGAACTGGAAGAAAGTCTGCGGCGGGAGACGGTAACGCTGGTCTACGGCGACCACCGGAGGTCCTTTGAGCTGGCCCAGCTGGACCTGCGTCTGGACCGCACCGCCATTATGGAGCAGGCCCTGGCCGCCGGACGTACGGGTTTTTTCCTCGCTTGGTACGGGCAGAGGCGGAATCTCGCCCGCACCGGATTTACCGTTCCTCTGGCGTTCCGGATCGACCGGGAGCGCCTGCCGGCCCTTTTATCGGGTGACCCCGCCTTCTACCGGCCGGCCCGGGATGCCCGCTGGTTTGTCGGGCCGGAGGACACGGTGGTGGTGGTACCGTCCCGGGACGGGTGGCGGGTGGACATCGGCCGGTTAGAGCGGGACCTGGGGGAGGCGCTTAACGACGGGCGACACCCCCTGGTGATGAGGGTGGTCCTGGAACCGGTACCCCCGCGGCGCACTACGGCCGAAGTCCAGAGCCTCGGTCTATCCGGCCTGCTGGCCTCCTACACCACCCGTTTTGACCCCGCGCAGACCAACCGCACCTATAACATCGCCGTGGCGGCGGATGCCCTTAACGGGCTGCTGGTACCACCCGGGCAGGCCGTTTCCTTCAACGAGATCGTCGGGCCGCGCAGCCAGGAAGCGGGTTACAAGGACGCTCCGGTGATCTTCAATAATACTCTGGTCACCGGGGTCGGCGGGGGGGTTTGCCAGGTTTCGAGCACCCTTTACAACTGTGTTTTGCTGGCCGGCCTGGAGGTGCTGGAGCGCTCCAATCATTCCCTGCCGGTGGATTACGTGCCCCTGGGCCTTGACGCCACGGTGGTCTATGGTTACGTGGACTTCAAGTTCCGTAATAACACGGGCTCTTACGTTTACCTGACCACACGGGTGACGGACGATACCCTAACCGTAAAAATTTACGGCAACGCCGCCTACCGCAAGAAGATCCGGGTGCGCAGCTGGATCGAAGAAGAGTTTGCTCCGCAGGAGGTTCGGCAGCCGGACCCCAATCTGGAAAGGGGACGTGAGGTCGTCAAACAGGAGGGGGCCCGCGGCTACCGGGTGGCGGCCGAACGTATTATCGAAGAGGGGGGCACGGAGCGGCGCGAGCGCCTTCCCGCGAGCTATTACCCACCGGTGGACCGCGTCGTGGCCGTGGGCACCAGGGAACCGGTACCCACCCTGGCCCCGCCGGCCACTCCAGTTCCCGTAGGGGTCCCTCCCGGTCCATCGGGTTAGGGCCACCACCGTCCTCCTTCGTCCGTGAAAGAGCCCCGCAAGGTTTTAGCGCCTTCCGGGGCTCTTTGGTTTCGGGGGTATGCACCCGGTGTTGAGCTTGTCTGGCCGTTGTCCTATAATCGAGTTATGAGGCCTGGGTTTTGCCGTCGAACCGTGGCGTTCCCGCGAGATTACCGGTGGTGGCTGGTATCGCTCTGGGCTGCCGCGGCCCTGGCGGTGGCGCTACTGTCACCTGCCGGCCCGCCGGGTGCGGCACAGATTCCGGTAACCGTTGGGCCGAATATGACGGCTTACGGTATCGGCGAGCTTCTGGAGAGCAAGGGTCTGGTGCGTAACGGGGAGGTCTTCGGCTGGTACGCCCGTTTGCGGGGTGTGGACGGCCGGCTTCAGGCCGGTGACTATGTGCTGCATCCCGGCCTCAGTGTACCGGCCCTCACGGCGATCCTGGTGGAAGGGCGCTCCACCTTCTACCGGGTCACCATTCCCGAAGGCGCCACCCTGGCGGAGATTGCCGGCTACCTGGCGGCCGCGGGGCTGGTAACGAAGGAAGAGTTTTTCAGGGAGGTGGCCGGTGGGACCTTCTCCTACGATTTCCTGGCCGGTTTGCCCCCCGGTCCCCGCCGCCTGGAGGGGTATCTGTTCCCGGATACCTATTATTTTACGCCCCGCGACGGCGCGCACGCCATTATCGATGCCATGCTGCGCCGCTTTGCCGCCGAGGTAGAAAGCCTTGACCTGAAGGCACGCGCTGCCCGCCGGGGATTGGACCTGCACCAGGTTTTGACCGTGGCCTCTATGGTGGAGAAGGAGGCGCGGGTGGCCCACGAGCGCCCCGTTATTGCCGGTGTGATTTATAACCGTCTCGCCCGCGGTATGCCGTTGCAGATCGACGCCACCGTTATCTACGCCCTGGGTGTCAATCGGGGCCGGGTCGATTACAGTGACCTGGAGGTGGTTTCCCCGTACAATACGTACCGCGTTACCGGTTTACCGCCGGGCCCCATCGGCGCACCCGGTCGCGCCTCACTGCTGGCGGCGGTGGCTCCCGCGGCCACTCCCTACCTGTATTACGTGGCCCGTTCCGACGGGACCCACGCCTTTGCCACCACCCTTGAGGAACACAATCGGTACAAGAACCAGTACCAGAGGCGATAACGGATTCCCGGGCCCGCCCCCACACCGTCATACTTGACCGGAAAGTATAGGTGTAGTATCATTTAAGTATATCTATAAATGCAGAACCCGGTCGGGAGGGACCCGAGGTGATCGTCAAAGGGGAACACATACGGACTCTGCGGGAAGAACGGGGTTACACCCTTCAGGACCTGGCGCGGCGGGCCGGACTCTCCCTTTCCTACCTGAGCGAAATCGAGCGCGGGTCCAAACGACCTTCCCTGAAGACCATCGATAAGCTCGCCGCCGCCCTCAACGTGGCCAAGACGCAACTCATCGACGGCGACATCGGCGAGGCGGGGTTGAGCCTCGGCGAGAAGATCCGTCTGCTGCGCACCGAGAAGAACCTCTCCTTACAGGAACTGGCCGCCAAGGCGGACATTTCTTTCTCGTACCTTAGCGAAATTGAGCGCGGCACGGTGTACCCGGCCCTCTCGACCCTGAAGCGCATCGCCCAGGCCCTGGACGTCTCCGTGACCAACCTCATGGCCGCCGAAAGCTCGCTGGGCCAGCGGCTCCGTGCCCTGCGGGAGGAATTGGGGCTCACCCAGGCCCAGCTGGCCAGCCTGGCCGGGGTGACGGCCGGTCTCATCGGCCAGATAGAGCAGGGCAAGGTTCAGCCGTCCCTGAAGACGCTCGAGAAACTCGCCCAGGTTATGGGAGTCTCGCCCTGCCATTTCATCATGGAGCCCATGGGTGTGGAGCAGATACTGAGCCTCATGAATCCGGAATTGCGCGAATTACTGCTCCATCCCCACGTACAAGCGGTGCTGAGCCTGATCTGTAACCTAAACGAAAAGGAACTGCAATTTATCCTGAACTTCATCCAGCTCTTCAAGCGCTCCAATCTGGGTTAACGGTTGCTTCTGTGGCAATAAGCATTTTAAGGGGGGAAAACATGACTCTGGAACTGGATGAAGCCAGCTTTGAGCGCGAGGTTCTTCAGGCCGCCCAGCCGGTTCTCGTCGACTTCTGGGCCCCCTGGTGCGGTCCGTGCCGCAGCATGGCACCCATTATCGAAGAACTGGCACGGGAGTTCGACGGCCGGGTCAAGGTGGCCAAGGTCAACGTGGACCGGAATCAGGTCCTGGCCGCGCGTTACGGCGTCACGAGCGTTCCGACGCTGATGTTTTTCAAACGGGGGCAGGTGGTTGACCGCGATGTGGGTTACACCCCCAAGGGCACCCTGATCCAGAAACTGAACCGCTTGCTGGAGTGGTAAGCTCAAGGCATTTTGTTCTTGCAGACGGCTCCCCGGGTTGCGGCTCGGGGATTTCTTTTTTGGTTATAATTTAGGGTGGAAAGGAGGTCAGGCGTGAAATGCCGTGGTTCGGTCAGACGTGGACCGCCTGGAGCATGGGCATCAGCATGCTGCTGTCCTGGTTGGTACCGCTCGTAATCATCGGTCTGCTCATCTACCTGGCGGTCATCTGGAGTCGGGATCGGCGCCTGCTTACCGTGGGCGCAAAGCACCAGGACGCCCTGAGCATCCTCAAGGAGCGCTACGCGCGTGGCGAAATTTCCACCGAGGATTACCACCGGATGCGCGAAGAGCTAAACAAATAGGAGAGAAGCCCGGTCAATGCCGGGCTTCTCTTAGCAGGCTTTCCAATTCTTCGGGGTTGTACCCCACCGCTACCCGACCGTTGACAACGAGGGTGGGTACGGCGAGCCGGCCGGTCTTGAGGAACATTTCCTTTCTGGCGCGCTCGTCCTTTGCCACATCGTACTCTTTGAAAGCGATGCCTTTCCGGGAAAGAAACTCTTTCACCTGCACACAGTACGGTCAGGTGGGCGTGGTGTATACCGTGACCTCCACATGCCTCACCTCCTCGTAGGGTCTCTGGCCCTAGTTTGGCTCGGGAAACGGCTTTTCAACCATATCCGCTCACCTCAGCACGTTCGTTACGTTGGGGTAACCGTATGGATACTTTGTGCACAAAAGTACTTGTCAAAAACGGTTGTCTGCGGTATACTAAGGGTAAACGGTCAAATTGTGACGACAAATGACCATAAAGCAGTGGCGAACGGTTTTCCGGGTGACTGTTGGCGGTGCCGGACGGGGGAAAAGAGGGACTTGAACGGTCGAAAGGACGCTGTCAACGGTTTGGGGCGGCCTCAAGGGAGAGGGGGTAGAGGTATGGGTACCGGCAGGGGTAAACCGGAGGAGTTGGTGGCCCAGTACGAGGGCCGGCTTATCGTTACCATTTCTTGCCTGCTCATCCTCATCTGGGCCGGGCTCTCCTGGTGGCTGGTCGACCGCTTCTGGCCCCAGCCCACCTTCAATCCCGAGCGAGGCGATCAGCCGGTCATCGTATACGAATCGGTGCAAAGAGGGCAGCCGGTCAAGAAGGTACTGGCCTGGGTCGACGCCGAAGGCCGACTGCAGTATAGTCTGGAGGTCCCAACCCTCGGAGGGGTTCCGGTTCCCCTACTCGCCATAGTGCTCGTAGGTATACCCCTCCTGGTCAGTGGATACGACCTGTACCAACACCTTACTTCGTGCTACCGCGCGCGCCTGGGACTGTACGGATTGTTTCGGGAACAGATGAGGTAGGGGTGTGCGCGAAAAGGCCCGGAACTCGTCCGGTACGCCGGACGGTTGGTATTCCCTGAACGGGAAGGAGGCCCCGGAACCAGCCGGGGCCTCGTGGTTTTTGGGATGCGCGGCGGTACCCGGCCCTTACATGGGCGGGCCGCCCAGGACGTTCTGAGCCCGTGCCACGTCCTGGGGATTGGCCGGCCGCACCGAGTACCAGCCCCGCTGGTTCATCACGTTCCAGATCTGCTTGTGGTGGTCGTAGGTCTCCATCAGGATGTTCTGGTAGTCCCGCCGCAACTGGTCGTTGGCCGTCTCAAGGATGCACATGTTAAGGGATTCCGCCAGGTGCTTGTGGCTCTGGAGCATCAGGCCCATCAGGTCCTGGTCCGTAAAGCGTGGCTCCGCGCGCATGGCCATAACCGCTCCCTCCTTTACTGAAGATTGGGGTTAAGGTACTTGGCCATCGTGTTATAGGCACGCTGGTGTTTGTCCACCATATTCTGGCACATAGCCTGCAGCTGCGGGTCGTTGCAGGCCGTGGCGCAAAAACTCAGCTGCTTGATCATCAACTGCTGCAACTTCAGGTGCTCTTCCAGGTCCAACAGCTCGCGCTGGGTGAGTGGCATTTTGTCCCTCCTTTCCGCCCTCTCTTAATATGTTCCCGAATGCTGAGAATATACGTACCCTTGCCAGGGGTTTTTTCAACCGGGCGGGGACCAAACGTTCCTTCTGCCGAAGTACCCATGGAATTCCCTCAGTACGAAGAATTTTTGAGCTTGATCTCCGGCTTGTGTTGGACT
This sequence comes from Ammonifex sp., assembly GCA_020725605.1. GTDB lineage: Bacteria > Bacillota > Desulfotomaculia > Desulfotomaculales > DYER01 > DYER01. The sequence goes on from DYER01000004.1 coordinate 7,901, forward strand.
ATGCTATGTTACAAAGTAATCATCCGACCAGCTGGGGAGATTGCCGGTGGCTTGGGAAACCGAAGAGCAGATCGTTGAGCGTACCGCCGAAGTGCTGGCGGAATACGACTCCGATCGTACAAAACTCATTCCCATCCTGCAGCGCATCCAGGAGAGCCTGGGTTACATCCCCGGCCGCGCCATGCTGGAGGTGGCCGGCCGGCTGGGGATTCCGGCCGTCGACGTTTACGGGGTGGCCACCTTCTACAACCAGTTCCGGCTACATCCGCCCGGCAGGCACCAGATCAAGGTGTGCATGGGCACGGCCTGCCACATGAAGGGAGGCAAC
>DYER01000005.1 GCA_020725605.1 Ammonifex sp.
ACAACCAGCATGTTCCAGAAATCCCTCCCCAGAGCAAAAAGTTTGCGCACCCTCAAGCTTGGCGGATATATATTCTTCTCCCAACCGGTTTTTCCTTCCGCTCGGGCGCGCCACACAAAAAAAATTTTTAGCCTTCCACCTTCAGCACCGCGTCCAGCCGCAGAACCGCAAACGTGGGGCGGATCTCCTCCGGCAACGACGCGACAACCAGTGAGCCACCCCGCTGCCGCATGCGGTGGTGGTACAGCAGCAGCTTGCCGAACCCGACCACGCTGATGGCCTTCACGTCCCGCATGTCGACCCGAATCTCGACGACTTCCTCATCCAGCCAGCAGCTTCGGAGATTCCTCCGCAGGTCCTCTGCCGCAGCCCAGTCGTCAAGCCGCGCGGGGGCCCGCACCACCACCTGTTTACCAGCCGCGCCCCTCACCCAAGCCCTCTCTCCCTCTCTGCGTCCACCCGGTCCTTGCGGCGGCCGTGGTTTCCTGCTAAACTGAAATGTGCGGGAAGTGACTGGAAAAAACTGTATCTCCAGTTCAGTTACAGCTACGGGTATTTTAGATGTCCCTTAACTGCCCTATAGATTATACCCCGGAAACCGGGACTTGTAAAGGGACATGTGGCCCGGGCGCCGTTACACCGCACCGTCCGGTGCGCTGGCCAAAGTAAGGAGGTTGGCAGCCCGTGCTCGCGACCATCGGCAGCCGCCTGCGTTACCTCCGTCTACGGGCCAGGATGACCCAGGCCGAACTGGCGGCGGCACTGGGTAACCTCTCGCAGGGAAACGTCAGCGATCTGGAGCGCAACCGGTACCTGCCCTCGCTCGACACCGTGCTGGCCATCTGCCGCTACTTCAAGGTTTCCCTGGACTGGTTTCTCACCGGAGAAGAAAGAAATTCCCCACCCCCTGCGCGAGTGGACCCCGCCTTTGGCCGCCGCCTGCGCGAGGCCCTGCAGCGCAGCGGACTGGAGCCCGCAGACGCGGCGGTCAAGTTGGGGATGGATCCTTCCCAGTTCCAGGCCCTGCTGGGCGGCACCGTGCCGGATCCCTACCAGCTGCTGGCCCTGGCCCGACTCACCGGCACGGACATGGAGTGGTTGCTCACGGGAGGGGAGACCGGGCCCCTACTCCCTCCCCGGGCGGAACACAGGCCCGCCAGGACCCACCGCCGCCAGGCACTGGCAAGGTTCGTAGCCGCCATCGCCAGCCTGCCCCTTCCGGTCCTGCGCGGCCTGGCCGACGGCGAAATCAAAGTGGAAGAGGTGCTGGACCCGGCCATCTGGAAACAGCTGGACCTCGACTAACCCGTGGGCTCGGGCGCATCCCTGCGTACCCCGGTGCGGCATCCCCGACGCCCTGTGGTCAAGCAAAAAACCGGGCCATGGTATTTTTGCCCGGTTTGCTACGAAAAAAGCCGGACCCTCACGCGCCCCGGCCCTGCAGGTAAACCCGGGGCACGCGGGCGCTGACCATGCACACTACCTCGTAGTTGATGGTGCCTATTGCTCCGGCGACCTCTTCCACGGGCAGCTCGGCCCCGCCCTGACGGCCGAAAAGCACCACCTCGTCGCCCACGGCCACCTCGGGGATGTGGCTCACGTCGACCATGAACATGTCCATGCACACCCGGCCCACCACCCGCGCCCTCCGGCCGTGAATCAGTACCTGGCCCCTGGAAGAAAGGAGCCTGGTGTAGCCGTCGGCGTAGCCGGCGGGTATGGTGGCGATGACCGCCGGGCAGGGGGTCACGTAGGTGCAGCCGTAGCTGACGGTGAACCCGGCCGGCACGCGCTTGACCCCGGCCACCACGGTCTTGAAGGTCATGGCCGGGTGCAGGGTGAGGCGCGAGCGGTCCACCTCGGGTGAGGGGTAGAGGCCGTAGAGGGAGATCCCGGGCCGTACCAGGTCCAGGTGGGTCTCCGGGAGGTCGATGAGGGCCGCGCTGTTGGCGGCGTGCCGGAAAGGCACTTCCAGGCCCCTCTTTTTCAGGCGTTCGAGGAAGTCCATGAAGAGGGCGAACTGCCGCCGGGTGAAGGCCTTGTCCCGCTCGTCCGCCGCGGCGAAGTGGGTGAAAACGCCTTCCACTTCGAGCCCCCGCAGGCGGGCCACCCGCAGCACTTCATCCAGATCCCGTTCCTCCGTGAGCCACCCCAGCCGGCCCATGCCGGTGTCCACCTTAACGTGCACCGGCACCCGCGTGCCGCGGCGCCTTCCGGCCGCGGCCAGTTCCTCGGCCAGTTCCCGGTTGTACACCGTGGCCCGCAGCTCGTGGCGAATGAGTTCGTCGCACTGGTCGGGAGGTACGAAACCCAGCACCAGTATGGGCGCCCCGATGCCGGCCCGGCGGAGCATCACCCCTTCGGCCACCCGGGCCACGCCCAGCATGTCGGCGCCCGCGGCCAGGGCCACCGTGCTGACCTCCACGGCGCCGTGGCCGTAGGCGTTGGCCTTCACCACGGCCATCAGCCGCGTACCCGGCTTCAGGAGGCCGCGCAGGGCCCGCACGTTCCGGGCCACGGCGCCCAGGTCGATTTCGGCCCACACGGGCCCCGCAGGCATAATCCTTATCCCTCACTTCGCAGGGTTGGGGACGACCTCCAGCAGCGCCCCCGGCAGGGCCGCCGTGATGTCACCGGCCACCAGGGACGGCTGGCCTAATCTTTCGGCCGCCAGGTCCCCGGCCCGCCCGTGCACAAAGGCCCCGGCCGCCGCGGCCTCCAGGGGCGGCAGGCCCTGGGCCATAAATGCCGCTATGATGCCCGTCAGCACGTCGCCGCTCCCGGCGGTGGCCATGCCGGGGTTACCGGTGGGGTTGAGGTAGGTGCGGCCGTCGGGCCCGGCCACCACGGTGCGCGCTCCCTTGAGGAGCACCACCGCGTTCCAGGAGGTTGCCGCCTTCTCCGCCGCGGCCAGCCGGTCCGCCTGCACCTCGGCCGTGCCGCACCCCAGCAACCTGGCCATCTCGCCGGGGTGGGGTGTCACCACCGCAGGGGCCTGCCTCGCCGCCAGCACCTCCACGGCCCCGGCCAGGGCATTGAGTCCGTCGGCGTCCACCACCAGCGGGCAGGCCACCTCGCGTACCAGATCCCGCACCAGAGCCACCGTTTCCTCCTGGGTGCCCAGCCCGGGCCCCAGGGCCACTACGTCGGCCCGCCCGAGGTGCCCTTCGAGGACCGTCAGGGCGCGCCGGGACAGCGCACCGCCGGCGGTTTCGGGCAGGGGGACGGTGATGACCTCGTCCAGTTTGGCCGCGGCCACCGGCTGCATGCCTTCCGGAACGGCCAGGTACACCAGTCCCGCCCCGGCCCTCAGGGCCGCGTGGGCCGCCAGGCAGGCGGCGCCGATCATGCCGCGGGAGCCGCCGACGACCAGCACGCGCCCGAACTGGCCCTTGTGGGCCTCCACGTCGCGGGGCGCGAACCACGAGGCCACCAGTTCCCCCGTCAGCAGGCGGCGCCTGATGCCGGCCTCCTCCACCACGCCCCGGGGGATGGAGATGTCGACCACGCGCACCTCCCCCGCGTACCGCGCCCCGGGCAGGAGATAAAGGCCCAGCTTGGGCAGCCCGAAGGTCACGGTACACCTGGCGCGCACGGCCGGCCCCGCAACGCGGCCCGAAGTCGCCTCCACCCCCGAGGGAACGTCCACGGCCACCACCGGTTTACCGCTCCGGTTCACCACCTCTATGATCCTGCCCACCTCGGCCGGAGGCCGGCCCCGGAAGCCGGTACCGTAAATCGCGTCCACCACCACGTCGGCCCCCAGCAGGGCCACCTTGAGCCGCTGGGCTCCGTTCGGCCCGTCGACCCGGTAAATCCCCTGGCCCATGCGGCGCCATATTTCCAGGTTCACCCCGGCGTCGCCGGTAATCTGGCCGGGGTCGGTCAGCAGGCAGACCCGGGTCTCGTAGCCCCGGTTAAACAAGTGGCGGGCCGCCACCAGCCCGTCTCCCCCGTTGTTCCCCTTACCGGCCAGTACGACCGCCACGCGTCCGCCGCGCGACTTCAGTATGTCCGCGGTTTCTTCCGCCACCCGGCGGCCCGCGTTTTCCATAAGTACCAGTCCGGGGATACCGATCTCTTCAATGGTCCTCCGGTCCAGCTCCCGCATCTCCTCCGCCGAAACAAGAAACATTCTTTCCCTCCCCGCGCACGGCCACGGCCACGGCCACGGCGTAGCGCCGGTCGTGGCTCAGACTTACCAGGACTTCAAGGCCCTTCTGACGGGCAATCTCCGCCGGACGGCCGTACAGGCGCGCTTGCGGCCGTCCCCCCCGCAGCACCACCGCCACGTCCCGCCACCGGCAGCCCGAAAGTCCGGTCCCGAGGGCCTTGAGCACCGCCTCCTTGGCGGCAAACCGGGCCGCGAGACAGGAGTACACATCCCGGCGGCCGCAGCAGGTGGCCCGCTCCTCCTCGGTCCAGAGGCGTTCCAGGAGCCGCGGCCGCCGGCTGACCGCCCGGCGCACCCGCGCTATTTCCACGTGGTCGATGCCGATTCCGTACAGCACGGCAAACAAAAACGGCCCCTTGCGGGCCTAGAATCCCAGAATCCTGCGCAATTTTTTGGCCTGGGCCCGACTGACGGGTACTTCGCTGCGCTCCTTGTCTTCCACTATGAGATTATAAGTGCCGTTGAAAAAGGGTACGACTTCCTTCACCTTGTGAAGGTTGACCAGGTAGCACCGGTGGGTGCGGAAGAACACCGAGGGATTGAGCCGCGCCTCTAGTTCCTTCAGGGTGAACCGGGTAAAGAGTTTCTCGGAAAAGGTCTTGATGTAGACGTAATCCTGTTCCGTAAAGGCGTAGAAGATGTCCGACTCGCTCACCAGGATGGTCTTGCCCTGCTTTTCGGCCGGGATGCGGTCGATCTTGATCACCCGCTCCTGGCCGTCCCCGTCGGACCTGGCGGCCTGGCCCGCCGCCGCGCCGGCCACCTCCTGGGCCGAGGCCTCCTGACAGAGGCGCATCACCTTCTCCACGGCCCTGCGCAGCCGCCGCTCCTCCACCGGCTTTAAGATGTAGTCCACGGCGTTGACCTCGAAGGCCCGGACGGCGTACTCGTCGTAGGCCGTCACGAAGATGACGTGGGGCGGCCTGGGAAGTTCCTGGATGGCCGCGCCCAGCTCCAGGCCGTTCATGCCGGGCATGGCGATGTCCAGGAAGAGCACGGAATAGTCCAGGGCCCTGATGAGGGCCAGGGCCTCGGTGGCGTTGGTGGCCTCGCCCACTATTTCCACGTTGCCGATGTTGCCGAGCATGTACCGCAGTTCCTGGCGCGCGGGATACTCGTCGTCCACGATGAGCGCCTTCAGTTTCACGAGACCTTCCTCCTGTCCTCGATGTGACACACGAGGGGTATCCGGACGTACACGGAAGTGCCCCGTTCGGGCTCGGAAACGATGCGGAGGCCGTAGTTCTCGCCGAAAATATTCTTGAGACGTTCGTGGACGTTGCTCAGACCCACTCCGGTGCCCGAACCGTAGCCCGGCTGAAGCACCTTGGGCAGGCGCTCGCGGGGTATGCCCACCCCGTCGTCGCTGACCACCACCAGCAGCTCCCCCTCGTCCAGGCGGGCCGAAACGCTCACGGTACCGGGGCCCACCTTGGGCATTATGCCGTGCTTGACGGCGTTCTCCACCAGGGGCTGCAGGGTGAGCACGGGCACGTGGTAATCCAGAAGCTCGGGATCTATATCGCACTTCACGTGGAGCTTATCCTGGAAGCGCGCCTTTTCCAGGTAGAGATACGTGTCGATGTACTCCATTTCCTCCCGGAGCGTGTTGAAGTGGCCGTGGCGGTGGCGCTTCAGAACCTGACGGAAGAAGGCCGCCAGGCGCACCAGCAACCGCCGGGCCATCTCGGGATTGGTGCGGCTGAACATGATGATGGTGTTCAGGGTATTGAATAAAAAGTGCGGGTTGATCTGCGCGTGCAGCGCGTCCAGCTGGGCCTGGGTGACGAGCTGGGCCCGCCGGTCGAGTTCGGCCAGTTCCATCTGCATGCTCAGGAGCTGGGCAATGCCCACCGCCAGCCGCACCAGCTCGGGCGGAATCTCGCCCCTGCCGGTACGGTAGAGCTTGACCGTGCCCGCCACTTCCCCGCGACACTTGAGGGGTGCCACCACCGCGCTCTGCAACGGGCAGTCCTTCACCGGGCAATCCAGGGCCTTGCGGTCGCTGACCACCTTGACCTCGCCGGTGGCGAGCACTTCCCTGGTGGCCCTGGTCATAATGGGTCCGCCGGGCAGGTGGTGGTCCGATCCCGCCCCGATGTAGGCCAGCACTCGCCCCCGGTCCGTCACCGCCACGGCGTCCACGTCGCTGATCTTCTGGATGATCTCGGCCGTGCTCCGCGCCGTCTCTTCGTTCAGGCCGCGCCGCAAATGGGGCAGGGTCTCGCGGGCGATCTGCAGGCTGGGGTCCAGGCAGCCGTCCTCGATCTGCAGCGTGACGGTGCGGTGCACGGGCCAGTAAACGATTACCAGGGCGGTCACCAGGGCGTTGATGGCCATCAGGGAAAGGACCAGCAACGCCGACTCCGGCCGCCACGCCATGAAGCCCACCACGACCGCGAACTGGATGAGCAACGAACGCACTATGATACCGCCCACATGGCGCAGGCCGATGGATTCATCCCCCTTCCTTTCGACGGGAAACTTCGCGAACCACCCTGCACCCGAGTACGGGGTAGCCTTCCGAGATAAAGTTGCCCGTCGTTTTTCCCTACCCTTATAATATAATAACCCGACGCGACATAGCAAGGTCCGCCACGGACGCAAGGCTCACCCCTCCCGGCCTCTCACCGCCGGACCCCTCGAGACGGAGCCAATCGCACCCCGAATTCCGCACCCCTGGTCCGAGGCGGGAGGTGCAGGAAGTAGCCGGGTCCCATCGGTAAGGGGCCGGAGCCCCCCCGAGCCTCACGTTACCCTATGTGGATGCGCTTCACGTAGGTAACCTCGGTGATCTTGTCGGTGGCCCCGTACAGCCCGCTGTCACGCACGCCGCCCACGGGCAGGTAAATGTCTCCGTACAGGGGGCTTTCGTTGATGATGATGCGGCCCGCGTCTATTTCCCGGGCCATGGCCAGCGCCACTTCCTCGGGTCCGAAAAGGGCCGCGCCCAGGGCGTAGTGGCCGTCGTTGGCCAGCCACACCGCCTCCTCCACCGTATCGAAGACCACGAGGGACCGGACCGGGGCGAAGCTCTCCTCGACCCACAGGGTGGGCTTATCCTCGTCCCTCCTGCCCAGGATGCGCTCCTTGGGGAACTCGATCAGGGTCGGGTAGAAGAAGGGCTCTTCGGCCCGCCCGCCGCAGAGGACCACGCCGCCCTGGTCCCGGGCGCGGGCCACGTGCCGGAGGGCGATCTCCAGGGTGGTCCGGCGGCCCAGGGGCCCGATGTCGGTCTCGGGGTCCCGGGGGTCGCCCACCTTGAGGCGGCCGAGGGCCGCGATCAATGCCTCCTTGAACTCGTCGGCCACCGGCCTGTGCACCAGCAGGCGCTTGGCCGAGATGCACAGCTGCCCGGCGTTGGCGAACCCCCCCTGCACCGCGGCCGTGACGGCCAGGTCCAGGTCCGCTCCCTCCAGGACTACAAAGGGATCGTTGCCGGCCAGTTCCGGCACGTACTTGGTCATGCTGCCGCCTATCACCGGGAGCCCGTACTCTGCGAGCGCGCTGGTGCGCTCCAGATGGCGTCCCATTTTGATGAGGTTGTGCTTGCCCACCGGGCTGCTGGAGTAGGCGATGAAGGCCTGCACCCGCGGATTTTCGACGAACTCCGCGGCCGCCTCCTCACCCGGGCAGGTGGAATACTGGATGGCTCCCGGGGGCCACCCGGCCTTCCTGGCCAGCTCCACCAGCAGGACCGTGGGGCCGGGGGTCAGGTTGGAGGGCTTCTGAACGCAGGCGTTGCCCGCCCCCAGGCAGGAAAAGAGGGTGTAGAAGGGTACCACCAGGGGCGTGTTGCGGGGGGTGATCACCCCCACCACGCCGTAAGGCTCCCGCACCAGGAGGTTCCGGCCGGCCCGCGCGGGAATCTCCCGGGGCGCCACCAGTTCCAAGAGCGCCCCGAAGGCCCGGCCCTGCATGACCGTGCGCTCCACCTCCCAGGCCGCGAACTTCCGCGGCTGGCCTGCCTGGCTGATGAGCAGTTCCTCGAAGGCCGTCTTTTGCCCGGCCACGGCCTCGCCCACGCGCCGGATCAGGTCCCGCCGCTCCTCCAGGGAGAGCCGCCGCACATGGTTACGCCACTTCCAGGCCTCCTCGATCCTGGCGCGCAAAGTCTCCCGGTCGTCAAGGGGCAGTTCCTGCACCACCTCGCCCGTGTACTTATCCTCGACCCGCAGCACCGCACCCATGTCCACGCCCCCCGAAAATCGTTCGCATGCTAAACATCCCCCACGATCATAACACGTCCGAACGTCATCGTCCAGATTGAACCGGCTGGGCGGCCGGAGGCCTCCTCCACCACCGGGAAGAAGGCATCCGAAAGGCCGGCGTGCGTCCAAAGCAAGCGACCTGCGGGAGCTGTTCCGGTGCGCCGCGCACTCCTTCCCGGGACCGGCGAAAAAAAAGCCGGGCGACCGTGGCCCGGCAGGGATTGTCGTTCAGGCCGTGCACCGCCGGCCCAGACCCTCACCCTGCAGCTCGGCGGTGCGCGCCCCTCGCTCCGCGTCGCGCCGCTGGCGC
>DYER01000046.1 GCA_020725605.1 Ammonifex sp.
GCGCCGACCCCGACGAACATCTCCACGAAATCCGAACCGCTGATGCTGAAAAAGGGTACCCCCGCCTCCCCGGCCACGGCCCGGGCGATGAGCGTCTTACCGGTCCCGGGCGGACCGAACAGGAGTACCCCCTTGGGGATGCGGGCCCCGATCTCGTTGAATTTCTTGGGGTTCTTGAGGTACTCCACGATTTCCTGGAGTTCTTCCTTGACTTCGTCGATCCCGGCCACGTCGTCGAAGGTCACGCGACGCTTGTCGTCCGTGTGCAGGCGTGCCCGGCTGCGGCCGAAGGACATGACCCGGTTGCCGCCGCCCTGGGTTTGCTGCATCATGAAGAAAAAGAGGGCCACAAAGAGCAGCATGGGTAACAGGCTGGAAAGCAAATTTGTCCACCAGCCGGGCTGCGGCGGGGACTCCACCTCCCATTGGACCTTCTTCTCCTTTAATAGTTCCAGCAGCCCCTGGTCCGCCTCCAGGCCCCGCACCTGAAACCGGGTGCCGTCCTTTTTCTGGCCGGTGATAACGATGGTGGACTCCTGGGGCCTGATGACCACGCTCTGTACCTGGCCCTGCTCCACCGCCCGGTAAAACTCGTCGTACCTCAGGCCCACCATCTCGGGTCCGCGCGGCGAGGTGTACCTGATCAGCGCGATGACGGCCAGAACGATGAGGAGGTAGATACTCAGATTTTTGATGACTTTTTGCAATAAGGCCAACTCCCCTCCATAGCCTAACCATTCACATTATTGTATCATACTGTACTATACATCTCAACGTGCGTCGGGCGGCGAAAGGGGAACCAGTCGCAGCCACAGGACCCTCTGGGTGGTGGGCCGCACCTTCACCTTCTCTCCGGGGCGTACCCCGCCCACCCATACGATCTCCGTCGGGGTGGCCACCAGGGGCAGCCGTGAGCGCCGCTCGCGGGGAATCTTTTGCTTTAAGAGAAAGTCCTTGAGTTTGACCGGGACCGCAGAACCCAGAGGTGTAAAGCAGTCGCCCGGCCGCCGCCCCCGTACCACCAGCGGCTGCCCCGCCAGCACGTCCCAGTCCAGGACCGCCTGGTCGGGAGGAATTTGCCGGCAATTCAGGCCTTGGGGAGTTGGCAGTACCTCGCTCTCCACGGCCAGCCCCAATTCGGGCACCCGCGTGACCCCGGGGACCCGCAGATCGTACTCGAAGTAGGACGGGACCGCGGGCGCGGCCCGGCCCAGAACCAGGACGTCGCCGGCGCGCCCGACAACCAGATTTCCGGGCAGGACCACGGTGGGGGGGTCCTGGCCCCTGGCCATCAGCAGCAACCGTTCCACGTGTTCGAACTCCAGGGGACGCCCCGGTCCGGCCGCCTCGCGCCAGGCCAGCCGCACCACACGGCGCGCCAGGGCCAGGGGCAACCCGTTTAGGGTCGCCAGGTCCAGCTCCACGCCCCCACCCTCCCGGCCGCGCCTCACGGCCCGGTAGGCCTCGGCCGCCCTTTCTCCCAGGTACTCGTCCTCCGCGCGGCAAACCTCCGCCATTCTCATTAGGGCCGGTACCAGGGCCGGGTTATATCTCTCTTCCAGCCAGGGGATCAGCTCCAGGCGCACGCGGTTGCGCAGGAAAACAGGGTCCCTGTTAGAAGGGTCGTGCCGCACCGGCAACCCCCTCGCGGCGCAGTAGGCCTCGATTTCGCGGCGCCTTAAACCCAGTAACGGTCGCACGTACAGCCCGTCCCGGACCGGCGGTATGCCCTTCAATCCGGCCACGCCCGTTCCCCGCAGGAAGTTCATCACCAGGGTCTCGGCCTGATCGTCGCCGTGGTGGCCCAGGGCCACGCGACCGGCACCGGTCTGATGCGCCAGTCGCCTCAAAAATTCGTAGCGCGCCACGCGCGCCGCCACCTCCAGCGATAGCCCGGTAGCCGCCCGTCGTGCCGCCACGTCGCCGCGCTCCACATACACCGCCAGTCCGTAGCGCGTTCCCAACTCCCTTACAAATTCGGCATCCGCCGCGCTCTCGGGCCGCAGACCGTGGTCGAAATGCGCCACCGCCAGCTCGACACCGAAGTCTTCCTTCAGGGTATAGAGAATGTCCAGCAGGGCCACAGAATCCGGGCCACCCGAGACCGCCACCAGTACCAGTTGCCCGCGTACCAGCATGCCGTACGTGCTTATGGTGGCCTTAACCCGCGCCAGCACCTCCACGACCCTCACCTGCTCAACACAATTCAACACGCGCGATAGTTTTCCTCCCAAATAAAAAACGGCCTCAGGCCGGATTCGTTTTCCGCAGTTGGGCGGCCACCACGGTTATGTCGTCCGGTATGCCGCCGCTGGTACCCGATTCCAGTACCTGGGTCAGCACCACCTCGGCCAGGGTTTGTGGCTCGAGATCCTGAAGGCCGGCCAGTATGCTGCGGAACCACTCTTCGCGGTCCAGGGGGCCGCGATACCCCGCGAATACCCCGTCGGTGACCATGACCAGCATGTCCCCCGCCTCCAGGGTCTTGGTGACGGAGGCCACCTCCAAATGCGAGAGGATTCCTGCGGGTGGACAATTGCCCTGGAGGGTGACGACGCGGCCGCCCCTCATGAGGAAGCTCGGCATGGCCCCCACTTTGATCAGCTCCGTGCGACCGGAGTACAGGTCGAACACCGCCAGGTCCACCGTGGTGAACCCGTTCTCCATTCCCCGCAGGGCCAGCAGGGCATTGACGGTCTTTACGGCCAGGTCCTCGGCAAATCCCGACTCCAGAAGGTGCTCCAGTAGCGACACCGTGGTACTGCTCTCCAGGGCCGCCTGGGGTCCCGCACCCATCCCGTCGCTCATCACAATGGCCAGCCTGCCGTCGCGCAACGGTACGAAGGCGTGACTGTCGCCGGAAACGTTGCTTCCGTCCTTCCCCATCTTGGCCACTCCCGTCGCGACCGTGAAGTTCAGGGCCGGATAAAGGCGAAAGGTACATTCGGTTTCCCCCTGGGGCGTGACACAATCGCAGGTGGGCGGGCTGAAAGGACGGCCCAGGAGGCGGGACACAAGCGCCGCCACTTCCTGCCGGCACGGGGAATTCCCGCTACAGACCACGGTCACCGTCACCTCCACCTGGCCGTTCCGGGAAAGCCCGACGCCGGTGGCGCTCACGGGCAGGCGCCGCCGCCTGAATTCTTCGCGTAACCGCTCCTCCAGCCCCTCCAGCCCCTCGCCCCGGGCCGTATCCGCCCCGATCTTCTCGATGATCTGGGAGACACCTTTGAGCTGCTCCGCCACCAGCTCGCGCCCCTCGTCAAACCGGCGCTGCCAGTAGCGATCGACCTTAAAGGCCTCGAAAAGGCAGCTGGCCGTAAGGATAAGTTCCCTGGCCCTGGCGCAGCGCGCCTGCAGGTCCTCGGGCAAATCCTCTACCTCCAGGTGCCCTTTGGCTTCGATCAGGCCCAGCACATCCAGGAGCTGGTTATATGTTTTGTAGAACTCGCGCTCCCAGCAGTTCCGGTAAAAACTGCAGGTTTCGCAGACCCTGGCCCCGATGGCGGCGATAAAGGCCTGGAGCCGCTCTTCCTCGTACCGCCGCTTGACCTGGGAGGCATACTGAAAGGTCCGTGCCAGTTCCTGAAAAACGTGCGCCCAGTTCTGCAGACGCCGCGCCACACCACCGCCCTCTCCGGCCGGGGTTACGTGCAGCGTACAGGCCGGTTCGGCCGGCGCAAGGGGCAGCCAGATGCGAAAGGAATCGAGCCACCGGGCCGGTACCAACAGATAGACCAGGCAGGCCCCTCCGGTTTCTGCAAGCACGGCGTGCAGCTGCCCGGGTTCCACCACGTAGAGCGCAAGGATGATGCTGGCGACCAGGAAACCCAGCACCACACCGAGGCGACCCAGGGCCCGGCAGGCGCCCGCCACCAGACCGGTAAACGCATAGGCCCCCACGGCTCCCGGCACCAGGACGTAGCCGACCACGGGCAGTACCCCCACTACGGCTCCCGCGGCGGCCCCCAGTCCTCCCCCGCCGGCACCCGCAGCAAACAGCACCGCCGTGCGACCCAGGAATCCCTTCAGGGTCACGGGTCCGACGGAGAGACCTCCGGCGCCGGCCACCACCCCGGCGAACAGGATCAGCAGGGGAATGAACCCCTCCAGACTCAGGCCGGCGGCCCCGGGCCGCCGCTGCAACCAGAGCAGGGCGTGGGAGAAGAGAAAGGTCAGGGCACAGGTGAATGCGCCCTCGAAAAGCACCGTCACGTAGGCGTAGAGGGAGGGATGGGCGAAGGCCAGCCAACCCACCTTTACGGCCAGATCTATCCCCGCAGCCAGACCCGCGACCACCCACCGGCCGTGACGTGTACCGCGTGGCACGCCTCCGGCCGCCAACCAGGCCAGGGCCAGAACCGCCACGTTGAGGAACGACTGCGTATCGCGGGCCAGGGAAAACTGGCCGGCCACCGCCGCCACCAAGGATACCACCCCGGCCCGAGGGAAAACCCACTGGGTCGCGGCTACAAAGGCAACCCCGAAGGGCCACAGTTCGCCCATGAGCGCGGCCCGACCGAGGAAAAATCCGAGGGCCAGCACGAGCGCGGCCTGACGCAGGGAAGGTAGCCTTCCGGGGCCCGGGACCGGCCTTTTCTTTGCCGGTTTGCGGTCTCCGCCGGCGTCGTGCCGGGACTCTTTAGGCGGGCTCCCGGCCGCCGGCCGAATACGCCCGCGTGCCGGCGCATCGAACTTGCGCCGGTAAGGGTATACCTCCAGGGACTCCTCCACTGTGTCACCCCTTGTCCCCGGCTTCCGTATTCATTATAAGGCGGAGGTCCCGCAATTTCTGTCGGCTCAGGTCGGGACGCTCCTACTTTTTTTCGCCACTTTGTACGGTGGTCAGTGCCACCCCGTGTAAGATGTCGCTCTCGCTGACCCTCAACACGCGCTGACCCAATCCCCGCATGATGAGCAGCACGATGCGCGTACCGGCCACGATGATGTCGGCCCGTTCCGGCTGCAGCCCGGGTACCCGCCGCCTGCTTTCCAGATCCATGCCGGCCAGCCACGCCAGAAGGCGTTCTACCTGGCCGATTTCCAGGGGGAAGCCGTGCACCCGGGCCGGATCGTAACGCTCCAGCCGCTGGGCGACGGCGGCCAGCGTGGTGACGGTACCGCCCACCCCCACCAGGTGCCGTTTGCGGGTCTTCTGAATCTCGTGCCACACCGGGGCCAGAACGGCCCCGGCCGCGTCTTCGTCCCAGGGTCCTTCGGTCATGCGCACCGCGCCCAGGGGTACGCTGCGGCTCTTCAGAACTCCCTCCTCGACCCAGGCGAACTCGGTGCTCCCCCCTCCCACATCGACCACGGTGACTCCCAGGGGGTCCAGCGGCAAACCAGTCACGGCCCCCACAAAACTCATGCAGGCCTCCTCGTACCCGGAAAGGACCCGCACCTCAAGGTCCAGCCTCTCCTTCACCGTCTGCAAAAACTCCCGGCGGTTGGCCGCCTCACGTACGGCGCTGGTGCCCACTACCACCAGTTTTCCAACCCCTGCGGCCGTGGCCAGTTCTTTGAACCGGGCCAGGGCCTCGACGGTCCGGTTCACGGCTGCAGGTCGTAGTATCCGGTCCCCGATCCCCTCGCCCAGACGGGTTATGGCGAGCGCCCGTCGCACAGTAGCTACGCGTTCCCCTTCGACATCGGCGACCAACAGGCGCACGGAATTAGTACCGACGTCGATGACCCCCACACGCATCATGCTGCTGCAACCTCCCTCCGGCCGCGGGGCCACAAAAAAAGCATTCCTCCGCGGAATGCAGTTACATTTCCCTGTCATTTTATGGCTTCAGACCGGTGATGTCAATCCCTGATGCTGTAATCCATGGGTCGGTCGGAACCCTGCGGCACGATGGTCGTCTCACCGGGCTTCACCAGGCCCAGCTTTTCCCGGGCCACCTGTTCGATGTAGTCCCGGGATTGCAGCCTTTCCAGTTCCTCCCGCATGGCCGCGTTCCGCTGCTGGAGTTCGGCCACCTGGGCCCGCATTTCCGCAATGTCCCGCCGGAGTATCTGCAGGCGTACGAACTGGGTGCTGAAGGAAACCGCCAGGTAGCCCAGCAGGAATAAAAACAGGAAAAAGGAAACGGTGCCCGTCAACCGCCGCCTGGTTCTCATCCTTCCGTTTCCTCCCCTTCGGGCTCGGACGGTAGCAGGACCTCCCCGGGGATGACGGCCACAACTTCAAATCCCTTGCCGCGGGCCCGGTTATAAAGCGTGGCCACTGTGCCGGGACTCAATCCCAACCGCCGGGCTATTTCCGCCGTGGTATAACCCATTTCCTTCAAGATAACCACCTGCCGCTCGCGGAAACTCAAACGTTGCATCTTTCGAATTTCCAGGTGCACCCGCAGGAGCTCCTCATACAGAAATCGTACAAGTCTTATACACTACTTCTACGTTCCAACCTAAATACCTTCCTTACCGGCGCGAATTTCCGGACCGCCGGAGGAAGGTCCGCCAGGTGCGTAGCCGGGCCGTGCAGCGGGCCCGAAGGGCGCCGACCTTGCTCCACACCCGGCCCAGCATCCTCGAGGCCGCGGGGCTGCAGAAACGAAAGTAACACAGGGCACCGCCGCCCAGTCCCAGCAAAAAATAAAGGCGCATCTCGCCCTGATTGACGGGCATCAGCACCGCGAAAAAGGCTCCGGCCAGTACGAGCCAGAAAACCAGGTCGCAAAGGGCCGTCAACCGCGGTCCCGGGCGCGTGGTCCTGCGCCAGGCGCGGTATACATCGTAAAGGAAGCCGCCCGCGAAGCCGAAGAGAAGGGTGGCCGCCACCGCGCGCATCTGCTCGGTTACGAACAAGGTGCCCTACTCTCCCTCTATCGGAGCATGCGCTGCAGGAAACCGCGGCCCATTTTGCTCAGGCTTCCCCGTGCGGCCTTTTCCTCCCTGTATTCAAGGGCCGTAAAATATCCTTCCACGGCCAGGTTCCCCTGGTCCAGGTTCAGCCGGGTGATGTGCAGGCCCTCCCCTTTGAGCGCCAGCACTCCCAGATCCGTCTCCAGCATAATGTAATGCTCGTCGAAGCGGTCGACGTGCCTTACACCCTCTACCTCCAGGTGCCGCCGACCGACTAACCGGAGCTGGTGCTCGGAGTTCTTTTCCATCTCCATCCCCCCGCCGGCGCATCCTATTCCATATTTATGCACCCTTCGTCCGAAACTGTCCAAACAAAAAAAGCGGCCTGTAGCCGCCATTCAGTCCATTGCCCACCGGCGATTCATACCCCGGGGTCTCTGCGCTCGACGCGCACAACACGGTAAAGATCCCGGCCCTTCGTTCCCGCCCCGGCCGGCAGGGCCGTCACCTCTACCTCAAGTACCCGCCAGCCGAAATCTAGGGCTATGACGTCGCCCACCGCCACGTCGCGGGCGGCCTTGGCGACCCCGCCGTTGACCGTCACCTGACCCCGCACGCACATCTCTTTGGCCAGGGCACGCCTTTTGACGAGCCGGGAAACCTGGAGAAACTTGTCCAGGCGCAAGGGCCTTAACGCATGGCCACCGCATCCCGCAGGGCCTTGCCCGCCTTGAAGACCGGAACCCGCGCCGCGGCGATATCGATTTCCTCTCCGGTTTGCGGGTTGCGCCCCTTGCGGGCGGCCCGCTCGCGAATTTCAAAGGTACCGAAGCCGACCAGCTGAACCTTCTCGCCCCGGGCCAGCGCCTCGCCGATACCGTCGAGTAAGGCCGTCAGCGTTTTTTCTACATCTTTCTTGGTAAGGTCCGTCTTCTCGGCAATGTAGGAAACCAGGTCTGCCTTGTTCACCGTGCTATCCCCCCATCATTTTTGTCCACTACTATTCGCTGTCCCTTCCCGAGTTCCTTCTGCTCCGACAACATTTATCCCCTATTTTCGCGCCGCTTGGCTTCCTCCCACAGGCGGTCCATCTCTTCCAGACTCAGTTCCTCCAGCGGGCGGCCCTCGGCCGCTGCCCTCTGCTCGAGGTACGCGAAGCGCCTGACAAACCGTTCCGTACTTTCCGCACAGGCCCGCTCGGCATTTACCCCCAGCAGGCGGGCCAGGTTGACCACGGCGAAGAGGAGGTCCCCAATCTCCTCCCTCGCGCGTTCCGGGCCGCCGCCCTCGACGGCCCGCTCGAGCTCCTTGAGTTCCTCGGCCACCTTGGCCAGGGGGCCGCGGTAATCGGGCCAGTCGAAACCCACGCGCGCGGCCCTGGCCTGCACCTTTTCCGCCCGCAACAAAGCCGGCAGGGCCTTGGAAATGCCCGCCAGGTACCCGGCTTCCGGCTTCTCGGCCCGCTTGATGCGGTCCCAGTTCAGCCTGACCTCGCGGCTGCTCCGGACCTCGGCCTCCCCGAAGACGTGGGGATGGCGGTGGATCATCTTGGCGGTAATCTTCCTGATCACTTCCCGTATGTCGAAAAAACCCCTCTCGGAGGCCAGCTGGGCGTGGAGCACGATCTGCAGTAATAAGTCTCCCAGTTCCTCACAGAGATTATACATTTTTCCCTGCTCGATGGCCTCCACGGTCTCAAAGGCCTCTTCCAGTATGTACCGCGCCAGCGTGGCGTGGGTCTGCTCCCGGTCCCAGGGACAGCCCCGCTCCCCGCGCAGGACGGTCACCACGTTGACCAGCGGGTCCAGGCAGTAGCGCCCGGTCGTCACCTCGGCCAGGGGTGGCAGGTAGAGGCTCGTCAGGTGGTCGAACCAGTCTACCCGATCCAGGCCGTACAGGGGTACCTCCACGACCCTTTCCTCCCCGGGCACGCCCGCGGCCCGCACCACGGTCACGGGATGGTCGTCGGGATAGTGCTGCATGAGGGTGAGCTTGGTCTCCCCCGCTACCAGGCGGTTGTAAACCTGGGCTACGATGTTACCCGCGGCAAGGTGGGGTTGCTGCTTGTCCAGCTGCAGGGCATCGAGGACGAAGAGGCCCCGCAGGGGGTCCAGGCGCAGAGCAGCGCAAATGGCCTCCACGAAGCTCATGGCCGGCACCAGCCGCACGGGGATTCCCGCCGCCAGGATCCGGTGCACCGCCTCTTCGGCCACCAGGGGGTGCCCAGGTACCGCAAAAATCACGTCTTCCCGGGCCGCCTCCCGCAACACGAATTCGGCCATGCGCGCGTAGACCTCTTCAAAGGTCGAGGCCTTCTCGTATAGATGGTCCAGGCTTTCCGCAATTACGCCCTGCTCCAATAACCAGGGCACCACCGGATGCTCGGTGGTGCGCAAGATAATGCGCCGTCCGCTGCGTAAAAATTCCAGGACTTCCAGGGGCACCGCCCCGGGCGCCCCCGGTCCCAGCCCCACTACGGTGAGCATACTCCCTCCACAAAAAAGGGGCCGCCAGGCCTCCCGTACTACTGCTCCATCTGTTTCGCCAGGAATCCCGCCGCGGTTTCGGCAAGTTTCACTTCCGTCTCGCCCATCCGCACGCCCGGCTCGCGCGAGGCCAGAATGACGGCTCCGATGGGGTCCCCCTCGGCGATGATGGGTGCGATCACCTCCGCGGTATACTTGCACTCGCCCTCCTCCACCGTCAGGCAGTGCTTGCAAAAGGGGTCCTCCCCGGGGTTGTTGATCAGCACGGTGCGCCGCTCTTCCATGGCCTTTTCGACGGCCGGTCCCACGGGCTTGTTGAGAAACTCCTTTTTGGGAGCTCCCGCCACCGCGATGATGGTGTCCCGGTCCGCGATGCAGGCGATGTGCCCGACCGCTTCGTGGAGGGAGTCCGCGTACTCTTTGGCAAAATCACCTAATTCGCCAATTGGTGAATATTTCTTGAGGATCACTTCCCCGTCCCGGTCAACGAAAATCTCCAGCGGATCCCCTTCGCGAATCCTTAAGGTCCTGCGTATTTCTTTGGGAATTACCACCCTGCCGAGGTCGTCGATGCGGCGAACGATACCGGTTGCCTTCATGGGCCAGTGCTCCCCTCCTTTTGTGCGATTTCAGTGATAGTATATAACGACCGCCCCTTGCTTATTCATTTTTTTCCAAACGGCTGTAAAAAGTTTTGCTTTTTTGTCGTTAGAATCATACCTTTTCCTTCGGGGCTTGTCAAGCTTCCATACAGGCCAGAAATTGGTCCAGCTCTGCCAGCGAAGGTACCAGCCGCGGTACGGTCTTGAGGCGCATCTCGAACTCGGATGCGTTGTTGAACTTCACCCGGCCGGCAAATTTCTGCCCCAGGCGCACCAGGGTTTCCCCCTTCAGGGCGTGCTCGGGGGCAAACACCAGCCGGTAGAGCCCGGGCTGGCCCGTGATCTGCCTGATCCCCAGGTGGCTTCCCCGTACCCGTAGCCGGGCCACGGTCAGCAGATTGCGTACCGGCTCGGGGAGGGGCCCGAAACGGTCCGCCATTTCCTCGCCCATCTCGTCCACCTCTTCCAGAGTGGTGGCCGCGGCCAGGCGCCGGTAGAGGTCCATTTTCTGGTCCACGTCGGGCACGTAATCCCCGGGCAGATACGCCGTCACCGGCACCTCCACTATGGTCTCGATCTGCCTCGTAGCCGGCTCGCCTTTGGCCTCCCGGATGGCCTCCTCCAGCAGCCGGCAGTACAGTTCGAAACCGACGGCGGCCATGTGGCCGTGCTGTTCGGGCCCCAGGAGGTTGCCGGCCCCGCGGATCTCCAGGTCGCGCAGGGCGATGCGGTAGCCGGACCCGAACTCCGTAAACTCCTTGATGGCTGCCAGACGCTTTTCCGCCCCTTCGTTGAGCACCTTGTCGCGCTGGAAGGTAAAATAGGCAAAAGCCGGCCGGTCGCTGCGTCCCACGCGCCCGCGCAACTGGTAAAGCTGGGCCAGTCCCAGCTGGTCCGCTTCCTTGACGATCAGGGTGTTGCAATTGGGAATGTCGAGCCCGGACTCGATGATGGTGGTGCAGACCAGCACGTCGTAGGCGCCCGCCACGAAGTTCATCATGACGTGCTCCAGTTCCTCTTCCTTCATCTGCCCGTGGGCCACGGCCAGCCGGGCCTCCGGCACCAGCTCCTGCACCTGGGCCGCCACGCGGTGCAGGTCCGCCACCCTGTTGTAGACGAAGTAAACCTGACCGCCGCGGGCCAGTTCCCTCCGGATGGCCTCGCGGATCAGCACCGGGTCCTCTTCGGTCACGTAGGTCTGCACCGGAAAACGGCCCTCGGGGGGGGTTTCCAGAAGGCTCGTGTCGCGCACCCCCAGGAGAGACATTTGGAGGGTGCGCGGTATGGGTGTGGCCGTGAGGGTCAGGACGTCGACCTCGCGCCGCAGAAACTTGAGGCGCTCCTTGTGGGCCACGCCGAAGCGGTGCTCCTCGTCCACCACCAGCAGGCCGAGATTCTTGAAGCGCACGTCGTCCTGCACCAGGCGGTGGGTCCCGATGACTATATCCACCGTACCCCGCGCCAGCCCTTCGATGACCTGGCGCTGTTCCCTCGGGGTGCGGAAGCGGCTCAGCACTTCGATCCGGACGGGGTAACCGTTGAACCTTTCCCGGAAGGTCTGATAATGTTGCTGCGCCAGGATGGTGGTGGGCACCAGTACGGCCACCTGCTTGCCGTCCATGACGGCCTTGAAGGCCGCCCGCAGGGCGACCTCGGTCTTACCGTACCCCACGTCCCCGCAGAGCAACCGGTCCATCGGCCGCGGCAACTCCATGTCGGCCTTGACTTCTTCGATGGCCCGCAGCTGGTCCGGGGTTTCCTCGTACGGGAAGGCCTCCTCGAACTCCTTCTGCCACACGGTGTCGGGAGCGAAGGCGTGCCCGCGTATGGACTCCCTTTCCCGGTAGAGGACCAGCAGCTCGCGGGCCATTTCCCGCACCGCTTCCCTGACGCGTCCCTTTACCCGGGCCCACTCGCCGCCGCCCAGACGTGACAGGCGGGGCGGGCCCGCTTCCTGTGCCACGTAACGCTGTAGTAACCCCACCTGGTCCGCCGGGACGTAGAGTTTGTCCTCTCCGGCGTACTGGATCAGCAGGTATTCGCGCCGGACGTTGCCGATTTCCAGCGTCACAAGCCCCAGATACCGGCCGATGCCGTGGTTCACGTGGACTACGTAATCCCCCACCCTCAGGTCCGTCAGCACCAGCTTCTGGGCCGGCCTGGGCTGGACCCGCCTCGATCGGTCGGGGCGGATGTCGCCCTCCGCGAAAACGGCCAGCCGTAGCCCGTTGAGGACAAAACCCGACGAGAGGCGGCCCACGGCCACGGTACACGTGCCGGGTTCCGGACACCCCGGCGACGTTATCGCCAGGCCCGCTTCGATGCCGTGCTCCCGAAGCTGGCCCACCAGCCGCGCGCCCCGTGCCGCGTCCCCCACCAGGAACAGTACCCGGTACCGCTGCTGGCGCCAGTAGCGCACCTCGTCGGCCAGGGCCTGCCACGAGCCCCGTGCCACGACCACGCTCCGGCCGGTAAAGGAAACGGAGTTGTCCACGCGGATCTCGGCCGGCCGGCGTGCGAAGGCCGACAGCAGCACGCACCGTCGGGCCAGAAGCCTCTTTTCCAGGTAACTCCATTCCACGTAACCCCGCAGCATTCCGGGGAGGCCTTTCCCCCGCAGCAACAACTCGGAACCGGTATCCATACGCTCCCGGTACACCTTTTCGGCTACTTCCCGGACGCGCAGGATTTCGTCAAGATATACCGGGGCCTCGGAGGGCAAATAATCCGACAACGTGGTTACCGACTCGTAAAAATAAGGCAGGTAATACTCCAGGCCGCGGAAGTAAAGGCCCCTGGCCAGGTACTCTTCCGCACGCGCCTTCCACTCCCGAAGGTACCCGACCGCCTCGGGATTGCCCCGGCCCAGGGCCCGGTACTGCCTGTCCAAATCCGCGAGCACCGCTTCCCACCCCCGGCGCAGGTCCTCCTCCTCCGGAACCACGACCTCGCGCGCCGGGTAAAGCCAGATTTCTTCCAGGTGGGTCCTGGAGCGCTGGCTGGCCGGATCGTAAAGGCGCAAACTCTCGATTTCGTCTCCCCCGTATTCCACGCGGACCGGAAATTCCTGATAGGGAGGGTAGAAGTCCACCAGGCCTCCCCGTTGCCCGAACTGTCCGGGGGCCTCTACCAGGGAAACCCTTTCATAACCCAGCCGGACCAGGTGCTCCATCAGAACCTGGGGCGCAGGCCCCGTCCCGGGGGCAAGGCGCAGGGTCCGGCGCGCAAAAACCGGCGGCGGCACCAGCCGGCGCAAAAGGGCCTCGACCGGTGCCACCACCACGGCCCGCTCCCCCGAGGCCAGCGTTTGCAACACCTGCAACCTCTGGTGTTCGGCCTCTCCGCTGGAAGCCACCACATGGTCAAAGGGCAGCCAGGGCCAGGGAGGAAACAACAGCACTTTGCGGTCCGGCAGAAAGGTCTTCAGGTCTTGAACCAGCAGTCGCGCCTCGTATTCCCCGGGGGTAACCACCAGGGCCACGTCCGTTCCCGCGGCCACCAGGCCCGCCAGCACGTAAGCGCGCATGCTCCCGGTGAGGCCGGACGCGAGCTGCACCTGCCCTGCCGCGAGGCCCTGCAAGAGCTTGCGGAATTCCTGGCTCTCACCAAGCAGTACGAGTAATTCCCGCATACTTCCTCCACAAAAAAAGCTTTAGCGTAGCTAAAGCCCTCAATGCCGCACCGGTTGTCCGTAAAACCACCTGTCGTTCCCCGTTAACCATTCACGACATTCCCGGCACAGGTGGCGCCCACCCAAGCCGATTATAAGGTAGCCGTTCTCGTCCGTCAAGGATTCGTCTTCCCCGATGGGCCCGCCGCAGACGGCACACTCCATAACTAGTATATCCCCTTTGCGTTGAACTCTTGCATGGCCGGTTCCAATCCTTCCCGGAGGACCTTTTCCACCGCCGTGGCCGCGCGCGCCACCACCGTTTTTATTATAACCAGTTCTGCTGCCGAAAAAGGAGCAAGGACGAAGTCCGCCGCCGGGCCCACCGGCGGACCGATACCCACCCTCACCCGCGGCAGCTCGGCGGTACCCATTATTTCTATGATCGAGGCCATACCCTTATGCCCCCCCGCACTGCCGCGTCGGCGTATGCGCAAAGACCCCAGGGGAAGGTGGAGGTCATCATAGACCACCAGAACCGACTGCGGCACGATTTTCTCCCGTGCTACCAGCAATCCCACGGCGCGGCCGCTGGCATTCATGAAGGTGAGGGGCTTGACCACCAGGACCCTTTCTCCCGCCACCACGGCTTCGCCAACGAGACTGGGCCCCGCGTCCTCCCGGAAACCCACCCCCCAGCGACCTGCCAGCTCGTCGGCCACCATAAACCCGGCATTATGACGCGTTAACGCGTAGCGGGGCCCGGGGTTACCCAGGCCCACCACGATTTTTATCCTCTCCTCACCCACAGGGCGCCCCGGCACCTCCGCTCCCCACACGCTGTGTCCCGCCGGTCCCGCAGGTTGCCGGCCGCCGAGTTGTCCCCGGCTCCGCCGGCGGCTAGTCGAAAAGTTTGCTCACCGAGAGGTCCTCGTGGATGCGGATAATGGCCTCTCCCAGCAGCGGGGCCACCGAGAGGACGCGCAGCTTGGCAATGCGCTTCTCGGGCGGAATGGGAATGGTGTTCAGTACCACCACTTCCTCGATGGGGGCCGCCTCCAACCTCGCCACGGCCGGCCCGGATAGCACCGGGTGGGTGCAGCAGACGTACACCTCCTCGGCCCCCCACGCTTTCAGGGCTTCGGCCCCCTGGGCCACGGTTCCCCCGGTGTCGATTATATCGTCAACCATGATGGCCCGGCGTCCCTTAATGGGTCCGATGATGTTGGTTACCTCGGCCACGTTGGGTTCGGGGCGCCTCTTTTCCACAATGGCAATGGGCGCCGCAATCCGCTCCGCCAGGTCGCGGGCCCTGGTCACCCCACCAAGGTCCGGCGATACCACCACCAGGTCGCCGGGCCTGTCTTGCATCGTACGCAAAAAATACTGGGCCAGAATCGGGACTCCGGGCAGATGGTCCACCGGGATGTTGAAGAACCCCTGGATCTGGCCCGCGTGCAGGTCCATGGTCACCACGCGGTTAGCTCCGCTGGCGGTAAGGATGTCGGCCACCAGTTTGGCCGTGATGGGCTCCCGGGCGCGGGTCTTGCGGTCCTGGCGCGCGTAACCGTAGTACGGTATGACCGCCGTAATGCGCCGCGCCGAGGCCCTCTTGAGGGCGTCGATCATGATGAGGAGTTCCATGAGATTTTCGTTTACCGGATGGCACGTGGGCTGAATAACGAATACGTCCACGCCACGTACGTTTTCTTCTATTTTGACGTGGGTTTCCCCGTCACAGAAGCGGGTAACGGTGGCCTCCCCCAACCCGATGCCCAGATACTCGCTGATCTCCCGTGCCAGCTCCACGTTGGCACTACCCGTGAAGATTTTCAACCGCCTGCGCCGACGGGACACCTTCACACGACCTCCGCTCAGCGTTTCTTCTTCCACCCGAGAATATTCGTCTGGCGGCTGCGGGCCAGGCCCAGGGCCCCGGGCGGGACGTCGCGGGTAATCGTCGAACCCGCCGCCACGGTGGCCCCCGGACCCACCTCCACCGGCGCCACAAGACTCACGTTACTGCCGATGAAGGCTCCCTCGCCGATCACCGTCGGCCATTTGTGCCGACCGTCGAAATTGCAGGTGATGGTACCGGCACCCACGTTGACCTCCCCGCCTACGGTGGCGTCGCCGATGTAGCTCAGGTGCGGTACCTTGCTACCCTCGCCCAGCCTCGATTTCTTCACCTCCACGAAGTTCCCCACCCTAACCCGCCGCCCCACGTGGGTCCCGGGCCTCAGGTGGGCGAAGGGCCCTACCTGAGACGCCTCTTCGATTACGCTCTCCAGGACCACACTGTACTGGACCGTGACCCGGTCCCCCACCTTGCTGTCGACCAGGCGCGCCCCCGGGCCGATGTGGCACTCGCACCCGATTTCCGTCTCGCCCTCCAGGAAGGTGAAGGGGTAGAGCACCGTGTCGCCACCCACCCTGACCCCGGCATCGACGTAGGTGGTACCGGGATCCATCACCGTCACCCCCTCCAGCATGAGCCGGTCCAGGATGCGCCGGCGCATGATACCCTCCACCAGGGCCAGCTGCCGGCGGTCGTTGACGCCCAGGATTTCCCGGTAGTCCTGCAGGGGGTAGTCCACGACTACAAGGCCCCGTTCCACCATCCGGCCCACGACGTCCGTAAGGTAAAATTCCCCCTGCTCGTTGTCGGCCGTCAGCCCGGCCAGCAACTCGAACAGTTCGCCGGTGCCGAAACAGTAAATACCGGCATTGACCTCCCGGATGTCCCGCTCGATGCCGGTCGCGTCTTTCTCTTCCCTGATGCCCAGCACCTCACCGGCCGGCCCGCGCAACACCCGCCCGTACCCGGTGGGGTCGTCCAGGCGGGCCGTCACCAGGGTGGCCGCGGCCCCGGTGCTGCGGTGGCGGGCCACCAGATCCGCCAGCGTGGTGCTGCGGATCAAAGGCGTATCGCCGCACAGGACCATGATATCCCCCGGAAAATCCCTCAACCGTCCCTCGGCCTGGAGCAGGGCGTGGGCCGTACCCAGCTGCTCTTCTTGAAGCACCGTCTCTACGTCCTCGCCAACCACCCTGCGTACCTCGTCTCCGCCGTGACCGACCACCACGAGGATCCGGTCCGGACCCAGGGCACGCACCGCGCTCAAAACGTGCCAGACCATGGGCCGCCCGCAGACCCTGTGCAGCACCTTGGGCAGTCGGGACTTCATACGTTTGCCCTTTCCCGCCGCCAGGATCACGGCCGCCAGCGCCACCCAACACACCCCCCTGGCGTCAACATCTTTTGAGATTCCACAATCCTCGCCGTTTCCCTGCCAAAGAAAAAGAGCCCCCGTCAGGTGGGGACTTCTCAAGGACTGCTCAGTATTTCGCTCACCAGGGCCAGGTCCGCGGGGCGGTCCACATCCACCCCGATTTCGGGGTAAGGCGAGATGACCACCGCCCCCCTGACCCCCAGCATGCGACAAACCCTTTCCTCGGCCTCGCGCAGGGTGAGGCGGCCCAGGAGGTACTTCACCGGGAGCGCCAGTCCGATCATACCGCCCATGCGCCAGGGATGCTTGCGGTAGAGGAGGAGGCGTTCCGCAACGTCCGCCACCTTCCGGGCCACCCCGGGACGCACCAGAAAGAGGTTGCCGCCGGTGAAGCTGCCCTCCCGCAGGCGGACGTAGGTACGCCTGACGCCCGGGTAGCGGGCCTCCACCACCGAACGCCTGATCACGGGGTAGTAAAGGTCGGCCTCCGTTTCCCGGCACCGCTCCAGGAAGTCCGCCACGGCCTCGGCAGTCAAAAGGGGGATGTCCCCCGTGGCCACCAGTACCGGGTCCGAAGCGCCTGCGGCGTCCACTCCCGCGAGGACGTTCTCCATAATGCCCGCGCGTGCCGGAACCACCCGGGCCCCGGAGACCGCCCCGGCCAGTTCGGGCGGCCCCACCACCAGGACCTCGCCGATCCCCGGCGTGCCCAGGAGGGCGTCCACCACGTACCCCACCATCGGGCGTCCCCGGATGGGTATGAGGGCCTCGAAGGCCACCGTGCTGCAGGCCCGCAGGGCCCCGTTATTGGGGCTCCCCGCCACCACCACCGCCGTGGGCATTGTTCCTAGCCTCCCGCAGGGCGCTGAGCATACTGTTCTCCGCGCTCTCGATGTGCTCGCGGGCCAGCACTTGCGCCAGTTCCGCGTTGCGCTCGGCAATGGCCTCCACGATCTTCTTGTGCTCCTCGATGGCCGTCTTGGTGCGCCCGGGCTGGGCCAGGGACGCCATGCGGAAACGCTGGATCTGTTCCTGGAGGTGCGTTACCATCTGCACCAGGCGGGCGTTGCGGCTGGCCCGGTAGATGATGTCGTGGAAGCGGGCGTCTGCTTCGGCGATGGCGTCCAGGTCCCCCTTCTCCGCGGCCTCCGAAAGCCCCACCAGGCAGCGTTCCAGCTGGTCCAGCTCTGCCTCGGTGATCCTTTCGGCGGCCAGACCCGCGGCCAGGGCCTCCAGGGCGGCCCGGATCTCGAAAACGTCTGTGATGTCGCGGGACGAGATCCCCGCCACGTAGGCCCCCTTGCGGGGTACCATGACCACGAAGCCCTCCAGTTCCAGCTTGCGGATGGCTTCCCGCACCGGGGTGCGGCTCACCCCCATTTCCTCGGCCAGCTGCATTTCCATCAGACGTTCTCCGGGACGCAGGCGTCCCTGGATGATGGCCTCCCGGAGGGCCTCAAAAACGAGTTCCCGCAAGGGCTTGTACTGATCGAGCTTGAGGGACGCAAATCTCGTTCCTTCCATCGTCTTCCCCCTGTGCCGCACTTGACACTCATATTCTATCCGCCCGAGGTGCTCATGGCAATAACCCGGAGCCTTCCGCGGCACCGGACGGGTCCAGGCGTCCGGCCAGACGGGTGAGGATCACGGTCCAGCCCGGCCGGCGCAGCCGCGCGCCGATTTCCTCCGCCACCGCCCGGTCCGTCGCCAGGGCGAACAGCGTGGGGCCGCTGCCGGCCAGCAGCGCGCCGTAAACGCCCGGTACCCGCAGGCGCTCCTTGAACCGGGCCAGCTCCGGGTGCCGTCGCAACGTGACGCTTTCCAGGTCGTTAACCAGACAGCGGCCCAGCGATTCCGGGTTCCCTTCCCGCAGCGCGGCCAGCATATTCTCCACGGCCCCGGAGGGCCCGGGTATGCGGTCGAGCCCTCTGTAGGCCTCGGCGGTGGCCACGCCGAAGGGGGGCTTGAACAGCACCACGTGCAGGGGAGGGGCCGGCGGCAGGGGTACCACCCGTTCCCCCCGGCCCCCCACCAGGGCCGTGCCGCCGAACACGCAAAAGGGCACGTCGGAGCCCAGCTCGGCGCCCAGCCGGGCGAGTTCCTCCAGGGACAAACCCAGCCCCCACAGCCGGTTGAGCCCGCGCAGTACCGCGGCCGCGTCCGCCGACCCGCCCCCCAGGCCCGCGGCCACGGGAATGCGCTTCCTCAGGTGGATGCGCAGCTTGAGCCGGACCCCGCACCGGGCACCCAGGAGCAGGGCCGCCCGCCGGGCCAGATTGCTATCGTCGCACGGCACGGGCAGGCCCTCACAGGTGAGCCCCACCCCGGCACCCGCCTCGGCCAGCTCCAGCTCGTCGTACAGGGCCAGGGTCTGCATCACGCTGGCTATCTCGTGGTAGCCGTCCGGCCGCCGGGACAGCACATTGAGTACCAGATTGATCTTGGCCTGTGCCAACTCGCGAACCAAACGGTCCTCACCTTTTAAGCAGGAGCCAGGCCCCGCCGGCCATCAAAAGGCTTCCCACCAGGCGGTACCAGGAAAACGAAATCCTTTGCAGCCCGAACAGCCCGAGGTGGTCGATGAGGCTGGCACAGAATATCTGGGCCAGCAGGATGGCCGTGGTCGCCGCCGCCACCCCGACCGCGGGAATGCTGCGCACCACACCGTAGATGATCGGCACGCCCAGAATGCCGCCCAGATAAGTATACCACGGGGCCTGCCGCCAGGGCCCCCAGGTCCCCTCGGCCCATAAAAAAAGCGCGACCGCCGCGGCAGCGGTCCCCACCACGTGTACCACAAGGGTGGTTTCCAACCAGCCCAGTACCTTCCCCAGGGCAGAATTAAGCGCCCCCTGCAGGGCCATGGTGGCCCCGGCGAGGGCGGCCAGCACGAGCGCCAGCAGCATCCCCTGCACCCTTTCCGCATAGTACTCGCCATTTATCCTAACCCGTGCCGGCAAAGATTTATGCGGCCGCACGTTGGGCCGTACCTTCAGGATGGCACCCCCGCCTGATGGCCCAGGTAGGCCTGCCGCAGGCTCTCCTCTTCGGGCTCCCCTCCTGCGTGGGTCCCGATGACCCTGCCCCGCTGCATCAGCCACACCCGGTCCGCCACGGCCATGGCCGCACGGGCGTTCTGCTCGACAAGCAGCACCGTGCGGCCTTCCGTTTTCAGGCGCGCGATCACGTTCATGATTTCCCGCACCACCAGGGGTGCCAGGCCCACGGACGGTTCGTCCAGCAGCAGGACCCGCGGGTCGGCCATCAGCCCCCGTCCGATGGCCAGCATCTGCTGCAGGCCTCCGCTCAGGCTCCCTGCCGGGTCCCGCAGGCGGCCGGCCAGGGCCGGGAAGAGCTCCAGTACCCGCTCCAGGTCCTGCCGCCAGCGCCGACCGTCCCGGCGCAGGCGGTGGTAGGCCCCCAGAACCAGGTTGTCGTACACACTCAGGACCGGAAAGATTTGCCGGCCCTCCGGTACCAGGGTAATGCCCAGGCGCACCAGCTCCGCCGCGGGTCGGCCGGCCAGGTCGGCTCCCCGATAATAAATGCCGCCCGCCCGCGGCCGGTACAGCCCGGCCAGCGCGCCCAGCAGCGTGCTCTTGCCCGCCCCGTTGGGGCCCAGAAGCACCGTTATCTCGCCCTCGGGCAGGTCCAGGCTCAGGCCCTGAAGCACGTGTACGGGACCACGCCAGACGTGGAGTTCCCTCACACTCAACATATCTCAGGCCCCCAGATAAGCCTCGACGACGGCGGGGTCGCGCTGGACTTCCTCCGGCGGTCCTTCGGCAATGACGCGCCCGAAGTGGAGCGCCACCACCCGATCCGCCACCTCCATTACCGTCTCCATGTGGTGTTCCACCAGGACCACGGCTACCTCACCCGACCCCCGCAGTTCCCTGAGGAAAGAAATCAAGCCCCGTGTCTCTTCGGCATCCAGGCCGGCGGTAGGCTCGTCGAGCAACAGCAGGCGCGGCCTGGAAACCATGGCCCTCGCCATCTCCACCAGGCGCTGCTGACCGAGGGGCAACTCGCCCACCGGGCGGTCCGCCAGGCCTTCCAGTCCCAGCCGGTCCAGAAGGCCTCTGACCCTCCCGTCGGCCTCCGGTACGGCCCGCCCGTTCCGGCCCACCAGTCCCCGCCAGAACCCAACACTCAGTTCCAGGTGCAGGCCCACGAGCACGTTCTCCAGCACCGTCATGCTGGGGAAAAGCTGCAGGTTCTGAAAGGTGCGGGCCACCCCCAGGCCCGCAATCCTGTAGGGGGGGAGGCCGTTCAAGAGGCGGCCTTCCAGCCGGATAGAGCCGCCGTCCGGAACCAGCAGGCCGGTGAGGAGGTTGAATATGGTGGTCTTACCGGCTCCGTTGGGACCGATCAAGGCCAGGATTTCCCCGCGCCGCACCCGGAAGGAGACGCCATGGGCGGCCACAATACCGCCGAAGCGCTTGGAGAGGTTCTCGACCTCCAGTATGGCGCCAGAGCAGCAATCCAACCAGCAGCACCCCCAACCCGATAATCTCGAACTCTCCGCCGGCGCCCCGGTGGACGAGCGGTACGACGGCCCGCAGGACCTCCACCAGCACCGTGACCGCTGCCGCGCCCCAAAGGGCGCCCCAGATGGAGCCCCCGCCGAGAACCGCCATAAGTACGAATTCGATGGAAGCCACCAACCCGAACGGGGAAGGACTCACGAAGCACACGTAAAAGGCGTAGAGCCCGCCGGCCAGCCCGGCCAGCAGGGCACTGAAAATCAGCACCTGCCACTTCCACCACCCGGTATCGATGCCCACGGCCTGCGCCGCCACCTCGCTATCGTGAATGGCCCGCAGCGCCCGTCCCGCCGGCGACCGCACCAGATTTCCGGCCAGCCAGAAGAGCCCGACGTTGATCAGCCACACCAGGTGAAAAAACTTTGCGTCCCTGTCGAAAACGAGGGGGCCCAGGCTGAAATAGGGAATGCCGAGCAATCCCGAAGGCCCGCCCGTGAGGGCCTTGGCCTCGTTGAATCCGATGAACACCAGGATGCCCAGGCCCAGCGTGGCCAGGGCCAGATACTGTTCCCGAAGGCGCAGCAGGGGCCGCCCGACCACCGCCGCCACCGCGCCGGGCACCAGGACCGCGGCCACCAGGGCCGCCAGGGGCGGCCATTTGTACGTGGCCGTCAGGATGCCCGCCGTATAGGCCCCCAATCCGTAAAAGGCCGCCTGGCCCAGGGAGACCTGTCCGGCGTAGTTCATCAGCAGGATGAGGCCCAGCACCACGGGGGCGTGGATGCCGATCACGACGGCGACGCCGAGCAGGTAGCCGTTGTTAATGACAAAAGGCGCCGCCAGCACCGCCGCCACCGCCAGGACCCAG
Organism: Ammonifex sp.; assembly: GCA_020725605.1. GTDB lineage: Bacteria > Bacillota > Desulfotomaculia > Desulfotomaculales > DYER01 > DYER01. The sequence goes on from DYER01000046.1 coordinate 22,097, forward strand.
CGCCACCTGCCCGCGGGCCACGCGAGGGCCTTCTTCATGCCTCACGCCCCCTCCCCAGCCCGAAGATACCCGTGGGCCGCACCAGCAACACGGCCAGAAGCACCAGCATGGCCGCCACGTCCTTCATTCCCGAGGCCACCAGGCCGGCGCCGAACGCCTCCAGCAAACCGAGCAGGAGCCCTCCGACCACGGCCCCGGGCACGCTGGTCAGACCGCCCACCACGGCCCCGATGAAGCCCTTCAGTCCCAGCATGAAGCCCACGTCGTAGGTGGCGAGGGTGATGGGCGTGATGAGAATGCCGGCGGCCGCCCCCAGGGCCCCGCTGGCCACGAAGGAATAAAAGGCCATGCGTTCCGGGCGGATGCCGAGCAACTCGGCCGCGGTGCGGTTGATCATGCAGGCCCGTACGGCCTTACCGGAAACGGTATAATCAAAGAACACGAAAAGGCCCAACAGCACGATCAGCAGGAATCCCAGCACCCACAGGCTCTGCAGGGTCAGGGCCGCGCCGCCCACCCGCAGGCTCTCGCCCGGCGAAAAGGCCGGCAGGGTGTAGGTTTGCGTACCCCAGAGCAGCAGGGCCACCCCGCGCAGGCTCACTGCCAGCCCGATAGTCACCATCACGGGAACAAGGGGCGGGGCGCCCAGCACCGGGCGCACCGCCACCCGCTCCATCAGACCCCCCAGCAGGGCCACGAGGCAGACCGCCATCACGCAGGCCAGGGGGAAGGGCAACCCCGCGGCCAGCAGGCTCACGGCCAGCAGGGCCCCGAAGGTCAGGAATTCGCCCATGGCCAGGTTCAACACCCCGGTAATGTTGAACGTGGTGACAAAGGCCAGGGCCACCAGCGCATAGATGCTGCCCAGGGTCAACCCGGCAAAAGCATACTGCAAAAGCTGACTACCAAGGTTCAACTATATGAGCCTCCACTGGCCGTCGCGGATTTCCACCATCACCAGGGCCCTCTCGTCCAGTCCGTTGTGGTCCTGCGGCGACATATTGAATATGCCGGTGATGCCCGCGAACTCTTTAATGTTCTCCAGGGCGTCGCGGATCCTGGCCCGGTCCGGCCCCGCCTGCTCCAGGGCCTTTACCAGCAGGTTGAAGGCGTCCCAGGCGTGCCCGCCGAAGGTGCTGGGTTCGGCGTTGAACCTTGCCCGGTAGCTCTGCTTGTATTGCAGGAGCACAGCCTTCTGCGGGTCGCTGTCGGGCAGCTGCTCCGCCACCAGCAGTTTCCCGACGGGGAACACCACGCCGTTGGCCGCCTCGCCCGCCAGCTCGATAAAGTCCTTGTTGCCGATGCCGTGGGTCTGGATCAGGGGCTGGGTTATCTGCAGCATGCGGTAGTTCTTGGTGACGATGGCCGCGGAGGGCGGAATGGCCCATACCACGGTGGCCTGGGCCGGGCTCGCCTTCACTCGGGTCAGTTGCATGGTCATGTCCTTGTCGGTGGCCTCGAACTTTTCGGTCAATACGATTTCCAGTCCGTGGGCCGGCGCGGCCTTGCTGAAGGCCTCCCGGCCGCCGTCACCGTAGGCGTTGTTCATGTAAAGGAAGGCCACCTTCTTCAATCCTTTGTCTGCCAGATAACGGGCTATCTTGTTGGCCACCAGAATGTCGTTCTGGGCCGTTTTGAAGACCCACTTCCGGTCCTGCACCGGCTCAACGATTTTGGCGGCCGCGGCCATGGAGATCATGGGCACCTGGTTCTTCTGTACCGTATCGATCATGGCCAGCGAGGTCCCGGTGGTGCTGCACCCCAGAATGGCCAGCACTTTTTGCTGCTCCACCAGTTTCTTGGCCGCCAGCAACGCCTTGGTCTCGTCGCTCTCGTTGTCCAGGATGGTCAGCTTCACCGGATGGCCGTTAATACCCCCGCGGGCATTCAAATCGTCGACCAGCATCTGGAGGGTATTGCGCTCCGGAACCCCCAGGGACGAGGCCGGCCCGCTGACGTCCACCACCGCCCCTATGGCGTACTCCTTACCGGCCCCGCAACCGGCGAGCAATCCCGCCACCAGTAACAAAACCGCCGCCAGAACCGCCGCTTTGTACCGCAAGATTCCACCCCTTATGGCAAAATGATAGGGCACCCGTACGACCGGGAACGCGCCGGGGCAAAACCCTTGCGCGCTTGATCTCCGGTCTTCCCAGTGCCCCTTACCGCCGCAACTTTCATTCTACCATACCGCCATCCTACTGATGTTGCCGGTTTCCATGACCGTCCTGCTCCCACTGAAAATATCACACCTGCGCAAAAAAAACAAGAGAATTTTTGCTATACCACTCTGCTGCAAACCACGACGCCCAGACCCTCGGTCAGCACGAGACATTCGAGCTGTCCGTCGGACAGCTCCACGAACGAGGTGAGGATAAAGACGTTCTTCTTCATGGCCTTGCGAAAGCGCCGCAGCAGCAGTTCGTCCAGGCCGCACAGGCGGGTCAGGGCGACGGGCCCGCAATCGATTGCCAGGGTGAAGCGACCGTCCGCCTGCTGCTCGAACCTGATGTCGACCCGGGGGTCCTGCCCGCCGGGCCCCATCACCTTCACCCGCCCGACCAGTTCCCTGGCCGCCTGCAGGGCACGGGCCCGGTCGCCGAATTTCACACCCAGTACCGGGATGTCGTCCACCACCAGCAAGGCCACCTCTCCCCCACCGCCGTCCACCATACCGGCCCCCACCCCCCAGCCCTTTTCTAATATATGCCAGAAAAGCGGCGGGTGCCCTCAACCCGGGCCGCAACGTGACGGAAAACCCCCCTGGCTCCTGTGAGCCAGGGGGGTCGTTGTTCCCCGTTTTCGTCCGCAGGGAGCATGGTCACCCTGCCCACTTCCAGTATTTCCGTTGGCACCCCCCCAACGGAAGTGGGGGGTGTGCGGCCACCGGACGGCCTCCCGGCGACAAAGATGAGCACGGCCGGGCGCCTCCGTCCTTTGTACTCCCGGAGGCCCAGGCCCACACCCGTAACGCCGGGACATCGCAGTAGCTTCTCGCGATACCTGGCAAGCACGCGCCGTGCCCTTTCCATGATATCTTCCCGCCCCGAACTTCCCTGGCAGGGCCCAAAGCAAACGTCATTCTCTACCCGTTATCATAATATGGGTGGGCCCTGGACCGTCGTGCCTGGCACACGCAAGAACTTGGCCGTGGCACGGGCCCCGACCGAGCCATCCGGGAGGGTGACCTCGGCCTCGAGTTGGAGAAGTCGTTTCCGCCCCCCGGTCAGGCGGGCCGCCACCTTAACCGGCACCCCTATGGGAATGGCCCGGCTGTAGCGCACGGTCATCTCGGCCGTCATGGCCACGATACCGCGGCTCCACAGCCACTGGGCCATGGCCTCGTCCAGCAGCGTCGCCACCAGCCCGCCGTGGAGGTAACCGCTCCATCCCTGGTGGTTCTCCCCAGGAGTGAAGTGCCCGAAACAAAGGTCCCCGTCCTGGGAGAAGCTCATTTTCAGACCGATGGGATTGTGCGGGCTGCAGGCAAAGCACATGCGGTCGTCCCTGATGGCCACCACGGCAACTACCCCCGGCACACCCCCAGCCGACCCGAATTACTCCCAGACGACCAGTGCCAGCGAAAGCAACCCGAATACCACCGCCAGGCCTACGGTCAGCCGGTCGAAGAACTCGTCAAGCCCCTTCTTTTTGCCCCCGAACAGGGCCTCGGCCCCGCCGGCGATGGAGCCCGAAAGACCGGCGCTCCGTCCCGATTGGAGGAGTACGACCCCGATCAGCAGAATGCAGATCAGCACGTAAAGACCCGTCAGAAAACCCTTCAACACAACCCATCACTCCACCCGGATGTTACGTTTCACTTGTCTGAGAAATCCGGGCCCCCAACAAAAACAATTCACCGTCCCGAGCCCAATCTCCTCTAAACCCCAGTGCGGAAAACGGCCCGACCCCGGAAAACGGCCCCCTCCCCCAGGTCCTCTTCGATGCGGAGGAGTTGGTTGTACTTGGCCACCCGGTCCGTGCGGGAAGGAGCCCCGGTCTTGATCTGTCCGGCCCCGGTGGCCACGGACAAATCCGCTATTGAGACGTCCTCGGTTTCCCCGGACCGGTGGGAGATCACGCTGGCGTAGCCCGCCCGGCGCGCCAGGGCCACGGTTTCCAGGGTCTCGCTCAGGGTCCCGATCTGGTTCACCTTGACCAGGATGGCGTTGGCCACGCCGCGCCGGATGCCTTCTTGCAGGCGCGCGGGGTTGGTGACGAAAATGTCGTCCCCCACGATCTGCACCCTGGAACCGAGGGCCGCCGTCAGCCGCACCCACCCCTCCCAGTCGTCCTCGGCCAGCGGGTCCTCGATGCTGACCACCGGGTACCTGTCGAGGAAGTCGCGGTAGTAAGACACCATTTCCTCGGAAGAGAGGGTGCGGCCCTCTCCGGTCAGCACGTACTGCCCGTCCCGGTAAAATTCCGAGGCCGCGGCGTCGATGGCAAGGGCCACGTCCTCGCCGGGGCGGTAGCCCGTCGTGTGAATGGCCTCCACAAGCAGTTTCAGTACCTCCTCGTGGGAGCCCACCCGCGGCGCGAAGCCGCCCTCATCCCCCACGGCCGTCGAGAGTCCCTTTTTCTTGAGGAGTCCCTTGAGGGTGTGGAAGACCTCCACGCCCATGCGGAGCGCCTCCCGGAAACTGGAAGCCCCCACCGGAACCAGCATGAATTCCTGCAGGTCAAGGCCGTTGTCGGCGTGCTTGCCCCCGTTGACGACGTTCATCATGGGTACGGGTAGCTCGCGCGCCCCCACCCCTCCCAGGTAGCGGTAAAGGGGCAGGCCCAGACTCTTGGCCGCCGCGTGGGCCACGGCCAGGGAAACGGCCAGGATGGCGTTGGCCCCCAGTTTGGCCTTGTTGGGCGTGCCGTCCACCTCGCACAGCAGGCGGTCGATGGCGACCTGATCCGTGGCGTCGTAGCCCGTGACCTCCGGCGCCAGCACGGAATTGACGTTCTCCACCGCCTTGGTCACGCCCCTGCCGTGGTAGCGCCGCGGGTCGTTGTCACGCAGCTCCACGGCCTCGTGGGTGCCCGTGGAGGCGCCTGCCGGCACCGCGGCCCGGCCTACCGTGCCGTCCTCCAGGGTCACCTCCACTTCCAGCGTGGGGTTGCCCCGCGAATCCAGGATTTCCCTGGCCCAGACGTCGGTGATGACCGTGGACATCAGCCTTCCCCTTTCCCCCGTTTGGCGGCCGCACCCTGCCGGGCCGCCGCCACGATGCTCCTGAAGCTCTCCACCTTCAGGCTGGCTCCCCCCACCAGGGCGCCGTCGATGTCGGGCTGGGACATGAGCCCCACGGCGTTGGCAGGGGTCACGCTGCCGCCGTACTGGATGCGTATGCGTCCGGCCGCCTCCTCGCCGGCCAGGCGCGCCACAACCTGCCGCAGGAAACGGGCGGCCTCCTGGGCGTCGGCCTCCGAGGCCGTGCGGCCCGTCCCGATGGCCCACACCGGCTCGTAGGCCACGACCAGTCCGGCGATTTGCGCCGGCGTCAACCCGGCCAGGGCCGCCTCCATCTGACGTCCGATGACCTGCATGGTGATGCCGGCCTCCCGCTGGGCCAGCTGCTCCCCGACACAGATGATCGGCGTCAATCCCTGCCCCAGCGCGGCCTGGACCTTTCTGTTCACCGTAGTATCTGTCTCGCCGAAATACTGCCGCCGTTCCGAATGGCCGACGATCACGTACCGGCAGCCCGCGTCCCGCAGCATCAGGGGCGACACGGCCCCGGTATATGCACCCTCGGTCTCCCAGAAAACGTCCTGGGCCCCCAGGGCCACGGCCCCGTCCCCCAGGACCCGGCCCACGTCGGCCAGGGCCGTAAAGGGCGGGCAGATTACCACCTCCACGGTCCCGTCCTCCGGAGGCCCGGCCAGGAAATCACGGACAAAGGCCACGGCCTCGCCCAGGGTCTTGTGCATCTTCCAGTTGGCCGCCACGATCATCCGGCGCACCATCATCCCTCCTGCAGTACCGCTACGCCCGGCAAGTCCCGGCCCTCGAGAAATTCCAGGGAGGCGCCGCCTCCGGTGGAGAGGTGGGTGATCCGGTCCGCCACCCCGGCCCGCTCCACGGCCGCCACCGTGTCGCCGCCGCCCACCACCGAGAGGGCCCCCGAGTCCGCCACGGCCCGGGCCACGGCCTCGGTGCCCCGCTCGAAGCCGGCCATTTCGAAAACGCCCATGGGGCCGTTCCAGAAGACGGTCCGCGCCGTCTTTACGGCCACCGCGAAGCGATCCGCGGTTGCGGGCCCGATATCCAGGATCATCCACTCTTCCGGCACCTCGGTCACGGGTACCTCGCGCCGGTCGGTGGCCGGTGCCTCGGCCGGCGCCGCCACCGCGTCCTCGGGCAACAGCAGTTCTACGCCCCTTTCCTGGGCCCGCGCTAGCAATTCCCGCGCCAGATCTACCTTGTCGACCTCCACCAGCGACTTGCCCAGCGCCAGACCGCGGGCGCGCAGGAAAGTGTTCGCCATGCCACCTCCCACCAGCAGCGCCTGTACCCGCCCCAGGAGGTTCTCGATAACCCCGATCTTGTCGGAAATCTTGGCTCCCCCCAGAACGGCCACGAAGGGGGGTTCGGGGTCGGCCAGCAAGCGGCCCAGCATGGCCAGTTCCTTTTCCATGAGGAAGCCGGCCACGGCGGGCAGGAATTCCGCCACCCCCACCGTGGAAGCGTGGGCCCGGTGGGCGGCCCCGAAGGCGTCGTTGACGTAGATGTCGGCCAGGGAGGCCAGCTTCCGGGCAAAGCCCTCGTCGTTTTTCTCCTCCTCGGGATGGAAGCGGACGTTCTCGAGCAACAGCACGTCCCCGTCTCGGAGCCGGGCCACCGCGGCCTCCACCTCCGGCCCCACGCAGTCGTCGGTTTTAACAACTTCGCGGCCCAATAACTCGCCCAGGCGCCGTGCCACCGGGTCGAGCCGGTAGCGGTCCTCAACCTTTCCTTTGGGCCGGCCCAGGTGCGAAACCAGGATCACCCTGGCACCCCGCTCCACAAGGTAGCGGATGGTGGGCAGCGCCGCGCGGATGCGGGTGTCGTCCGCCACCCGGCCCTGGTCCAGGGGCACGTTGAAGTCGACCCGCACCAGCACGCGCCGGCCCCGAACGTCCACGTCGCGCACGGTCTTCTTGGCCACCTGCGTCTCACTCCCGGTGCCGGAGCCGGGTCGCAAACCGGCCTCCGGTTGCTCAGGGCTGCTCCGACGGGCAATTTTGCGGCCGCAAGCTTCCGGTCCGCGAAAAGCCCTGGCGGGCAAAACTGCCCGTCGCTTAGTATGACCGGACCCTTTTTTCAGCTATTCGGCGGCCGCCAGAGAATTCCTGCCGGGAAACGAAAAGGCGGGCTCTTACCCGCCCACCACCAGGGGCCAGACCAGGATCCGGTCTCCCTCGCGAAGCTGGCGGTCCGGGTCGGCGGCCCGCCCGTTTACCACCACCAGTCCCACCTCGGAGGGACGGATGGCGAGGGATGCGAGCAAGTCCCTGACCGTGGCGCCCGCGCCCACCTCCACCGACAGGGAATTTTGCCTGCGAAGGCTATCCGGCCCTTCGGTAGCAGTCGGTTGGCAAAATTCCCCGTCGCCCCAGCGGCCTCCCGGGCCGCTCACGCCCGCCAGGTAACCCCGCAACTCCAACCAGACGCGCATTCCGGCCCTTTGCCGCCAACGGCACCCCCTCACAGGAACCTGACGGCCAGGATGCTGGCCAGCACGGCCAGGAACCCGATGATGGTGGTCAGCTCCAGCACCGTAAAGCTGCGGCGGGTTTCGCGGACCTCACGGCGCAGGTCCCCCATTTCCTGCCGCAAATCCCCTATCTCCCGCCGCAGATCCCCTATCTCCCGCTGCACGTACTTCTCGAGGGAATCCAGCTTCCAGATCAGAAGGTCCCAGGGACTGACACCCGGAAACTCCTGTTTCTTTGCCTCCTCGGCCACGGTAACACCGCCTTCGCCCCCAGTATAACGGGTGGAGGCCCCGAAATCAAGCGGTGCAAGTTTGCGGCCAAAACACGCCCGACCTGCGATTGCCCGCCCCTGAAGACCTCCTATTCCGCCCGCCACCGCCGGCAGGCGTAGTACTCCCCGAGCATCACGGCCAGCTCCTCGGGGGTCAGGCGGGCCCCGGAATCCTCCAGGGGCTCCGTCACGAGGCGCGGCGGCAGGGTGTCGTCCCGCGCGGTGAAGCCGCACCGCCGGTTGAATTCCCGCACCCGCTCCAAAACATTGCGCGCCACTTCGCGCAGGCTTTCCGGCGCAAAATGGTATCCCGTGGCGAGGCCGGCCAGCCGGGCGAGTTCCGGCCACCCCAGCAGGTCGCGGTAAAAGCGGCACACGATCAGGCAGTCGTGAATCGTCAGCCGGTCCTCGAAATCGGCAAACAGTTCCGCCTTGCCGGAGGCCCGCCCCGGGTCGGCCATGCCGGACAGTTCGGCCTTGTAGAAGGTACTCCGCAGGTGGCACGCCCCCCGGGGAGAGGTGGCGTAGGCCAGGGCCATGCCCTTGAGCACCCGCGGATCGTAACCCGCCGGTTCCAAACCCTTGACGTGTACCGCGAGGTCCTCAAGCCCCAGTGCGGCCGCAGCCGACCTTATACCGTCGGCGAGCACCGCACCCAGTCCCCGGCGATGGGCAATGTCGTCCAGCAGGCGGGCCACCCCGTGCGGGTCGTTGTACCCGAGCGGGTAGTCGATGCGGCCCCGACGGGCGGCCTCAATAATCAGTCCCGCCAGGTTACCCGCAGAAATGGTGTCCAGCCCCAGACGGTCGCACAGATCGTTCAGGTAAATGATGTCCTCCAGTGTTTCGATGCCGCACAGCCCGCCGAAGGCGTAAATGGACTCGAACTCCGGCCCCTCCAGCCTGA
>DYER01000047.1 GCA_020725605.1 Ammonifex sp.
CGACCCGAACCCGTCAGCTAACCTCGTAAGCGTGGAAAGGGCCAATCAAAGGAGCCTCGGGCTCCGGATGGTTGATTATTCCCTTACCCCGGACGGCGTACCGGGGTTTTCTTTTGGGGGGGTGCCTGTGAACCAAGCGCGACGGATGGCGGAAATACGTGCCGGCGAGTTGCGCTCGCGCATCGACGACTACCTGGCGGCCGCTGAAACGATCCCCTCCGGGCTGGGTATGCGTGAACAATTGGAGGAGCAAAAGTATCGCCTATTGCGTTTCTTCGGGGCAACGGAAAACGATTGGCACAACTGGCACTGGCAATTGCGCAACCGCATTAGGGACGCAACAACCCTAGCCCGGGTTCTTTGCCTGGACGAGGAGACCAGGGCCGCCGTGGAACGGGTCGGGAGGCGCTTTCGCTGGGCCATATCGCCCTATTATGCGGCCCTGGTGGCGGTGGACCGGCCCGGCGGGCCCATCTGGCGCCAGGCGGTACCCTCGCCGGCCGAACTGGAGGACGCTTTCGGCTACGACGACCCCATGTGCGAAGAGTTGACCTCGCCCGTCCCGGCGGTCACCCGGCGCTATCCGGACCGGTTGATCATCAATGTTACCAACCGTTGCGCCATGTTCTGCCGCCACTGTCAGCGCCGGCGCAACATCGGGGAGGTCGACCGCCAGCAACCCGTGTCGGTTCTGCAGGCGGCCCTCGAATACGTCCGGGCCAACCCGGAGATTCGCGACGTGCTCATTACGGGTGGCGACGCGTTGCTTTTAAGCAATCGGCGCCTGGACTGGCTCCTGAGGGAGTTGCATCACATACCCCACGTGGAGATAAAGCGCCTGGGCACCCGGGTGCCCGTGACCATGCCCCAGCGGATTACGCCCGAATTGTGTGCTGTACTGGAAAAGTACCCACCTATTTACATTAACACCCAATTCAACCATCCGCTGGAGATCACGGCGGAGGCGGCCGAAGCCTGCGCGCGCCTGGTCAAGGCCGGCGTGGTGCTGGGCAACCAGGCGGTCCTGTTACGCGGGGTGAACGACGACGAGCACGTGATGAAGAAGCTGTGCCAGGAACTGCTACGCATCAGGGTGCGGCCTTACTACCTGTTTCACGCCAAGCCGGTACGGGGTACCGGACACTTCATCACGTCTGTGGACAGGGGATTGGCCATCATGGAAAAATTGCGCGGCTACACTTCGGGGCTGGCCGTGCCGACCTACATTATCAATGCGCCGGGCGGGTACGGCAAGGTCCCCGCGGGACCCAACTACGTGGTGGGCCGGGACGAGCGGTACGTTTACCTGAGGACCTGGGAAAACAGGATCATAGCCTATCCCGACGAGCCACCCGCTTTCTCTTGAGGCTGTGGCAGGTAATGCGCCGGGGAGGTGGACTGAATTGTCGGGTAAACTGGTGGTAGTTTCCAATCGCGGACCCTACGTTATTCGCGGCCGCAACAAGGAGCGGGCCGTGGGTGGCCTGGTTACGGCCATGGAGCCCGTGGTGCGGGCCACCAGGGGTACCTGGGTGGCCTGGGGCGGCCGGGAAGGCGGCACCGGGGAGTTCTCGGGGGACGGCGCCGGGTACAGCTGGCGGGAAGTGCCGTTGAGCCGGGAGGAAATCCACGGCTATTACTACGGCTTTGCCAACCGGGTACTCTGGCCCCTGTGCCATTGCCTGGTCGACAAGTGTGATTTCAGCGGGGCCCAGTGGAGGGTCTTCGTGGAGGTCAACCGCAAGTTCGCCCGCATTGCGGCGGCCGAGAGCGTCGAGGCCGACCTGGTATGGGTCCACGACTATCACCTGCCCCTGGTGCCGGCCGTGATCCGGAGGCAGCTCAAGAACCAGAAGATCGCCTTTTTCTGGCACATACCCTTTCCCCCGCGCGACGTTTTTGCCATCCTGCCCTGGGCCCGGGAAATCATCGTCGGCCTTCTGGGGAGCCACCTCATTGGCTTCCACGCTCCGGAGTACGTGGAAAATTTCTGCCAGTGCGCCCGGGACCTGCTCGGGGCGCGGGTGGACCCGGTGCAGGGGTGGGTGGAGTACCAGGGCCGGCGGACCCGGGTGCGGGCCTTACCCATCGGTATTGACGTAGAAAAGTTTGAAACCGACCGGCGCCGGGTGGAGGTGGCGGGTATCAGCCGGCGCTTGCGGGAAATGCTGGGGGTAGAAAAGCTGGCCCTGTCCGTTGACCGGCTGGACTACAGTAAGGGCATTCCGGAACGGCTCGCGGCCCTGGAGCTGCTGTGGGAGCGCCATCCGGAATACCGCGGGCGGCTGAGTTTCATTCAGATCGCCGTGCCCACCCGCACGGAGGTGGAGGCCTACCGGTTGCTGAAGCGGCAGGTGGAGGAGGCCGTGGGGCGGATAAACGGCCGTTTCAGCGACGGCAAGTGGTTGCCCGTGTACTACCTGTACCGGGGGTTTTCCCAGGCTGAGCTGGCGCTTTACTACGCGGCCGCGGACGTCGCCCTGGTCACACCCCTGCGGGACGGGCTTAACCTGGTGGCCAAGGAGTACCTGATCGCCCGGGGCCGCCAGCCCGGCGTGCTGGTCCTGAGCAAGTTCGCGGGCGCGGCTGCGGAGCTGCACGAGGCCCTGCTGGTCAACCCGTACGACGTCGAGGATATGGTGGCCAAAATCCGACTGGCCCTGGAAATGCCCGGCGCCGAGCAGCTCATGCGGTTACACCTCCTGCAGCAGCGTGTGCGCCGGCGGGACCTGCGCTGGTGGGTATCCAGTTTCCTGGCTCAACTGGAGGCGCGCGAAGCCGCGCACCACGCCTTGTCCCGGTCCGCGGCGGGGGGCCGGGAACAGGCCTACTGAAGTGCCGTCACACCGAAGGGTCTCGGGGTCGGGGCGCCGGGAAAATTTAACTCGGTCCAATAAGTGTGCGGTCATAACGGACCGGTCTTGCCCAATAAGTTCTTATTGGGGGGGCCGGAGCCGTGCAGACCTTCGAGCAGAAGGTAATACTGGTTTTCTGTACGGCGCTGGGTGTCATTCTGGGGGCGTCACTGGCCAGCTCACTTGCGGCCCTCGTCTTGGGGCAGCCACCGGGGGCCACCATGCTGCGTGTGGCCAGGGAGATTAGAATCTGGGCGGTGTTGGCGGCCATCGGGGGCACCCTGTCCACCGTGGACCTGCTGGACGCGCTGGTGGCGCAGCGCCAGTTTGTCACGGTCGTCAAGCACCTGTTTTACGTGCTCAGTGCCTTTACCGGGGCCCAGTGCGGCACGTGGCTGATATATTGCCTTCTCGGGGGTGAAGGGTGAAGCGTGCTCAGGCGGCCGCCCTTTTTATTTTGGGTGCCTTACTTGGGGCCGGGTTGGTTAATGCCGTCGTGGGCCGGCAGATAGACGAACTTATGATCCAGACCCAGCTCCTGCGCACCAGACTATTCGAACTGCAGAAAGAAACGGAAGAACTCCGGGAGGCCCGCCGACGCCAGAAATACCCCCTGGTGGAAAGCCTTGAAATCCGGGTGCGGCTGCGGGAGCAGGGTTTTGCTTCCTACGAGCTGAACGCCATTCGCCTTGCCGTGGAAAAACGGGTGAGTGAATGGTTGCAACCCTTAAAGGGGCGGGAACTGGCGGGCCTGGAATGGGAAATGATACCACGGATCATAGATGGCCGCGAGGTAACCGCCGAGGGATATACCTTTCGCTTACAGACCAATCTTGTCGTTATTTCCGAAAGGCTGGTGGTGCAGGTGGAGGCGATACCGGTTCCCACGCGGCCCAGGTCTTAGTCCCTGTAGGCCAGGTACTTTCTACCCCGGAATTATACCGGGCTTTTTTTATAGCTCGGGGTCGCAGCCCGGCTCAGCTGCGGCCGGTGGCGGCCCGAGGCCGGCCGGCGGCGCAAGTAGCGCTTCCCCTTCGTAGTTATTGTCTCCGGCCGTCAGGATAGAGAGGGCATCGCGGGCCCGGTTGAGGAGAATCAGGTCCGCGAGTTCCAGTACCGTAAGCACTTGGGGAAACCTCAGCTGGTACATTACCCGCAGGCCTTCCTTGCGTGCGGATACCAGGGCAAACCTGCGTAACACCGCCAGGTGTTGTGAAACGGTCGATTGTTCCGTAGCCAGTGCGGCCATGATCTCCCCAACGCAGCGTGCTCCATCTCGCAATGTTTCCAGGATCCTTAATCTTTTGGGGTGGGCGAGGCCCTTGAGCAGGTTGGCCTTGGCCTCCAGAAGACGTTCGTTTTCCGCCACTGGGTTTTCGCCTCTATTTTTTATAACAACATGATAACTTAATGTAATTGTAACCGCCGGAAGATAAACCTGTCAATACGATGCAGGAAATACCACCGGAGTAACCCGCCTCCCAGCGGTCGCATATGATGGGGTAAGCCGTTGGGAGGGGAACTATGGAGAAGTTTCGGGAAGCGTTGCACCATGCGCGCCAAAGCCTCTTGCGCCTGGAAAACGTGGTCGGGGTCGGCATCGGCCACAAGCAAAAGGGATCCGACAGCAGCCACCAACTGGCCTTGATTGTTTTCGTGCAGCGGAAACTGAGCGTCACCGCCCTGTCGGCCAGGGACGTAGTACCCCGGGAAGTGCGGGGCGTGCGTACAGACGTAATCGAGATCGGGATACCGCGCCTGCTGGGGCGGGTGGAGCGTTTGCGGCCGGCCCAGCCGGGCATCAGTATCGGGCACTATCAGGTGACGGCCGGGACCTTCGGGGCCGTGGTGCGGGACCGGCATACCGGTGAACCGCTCATCCTGTCCAACAATCACGTTCTGGCCAATGCCACCTCGGGACAGGATGGACGTGCCAGAATAGGCGATCCGGTATTGCAGCCGGGCACATACGACGGCGGTACCATGGCCGACCGCATCGGGGAACTGGTACGCTTTGTTCCTTTGCGGAGGCCGGTTGAGGAGGCCCGTTGCCCCGTGGCCCGGCGTGCGGCGGCCGCGGGTACGTTCGCCCTGCGCGCCGTAGGGCTGAAAAGGTACCGGGTCCGGGTATTCCAGGCCCTCGAGGCCGTGAACCTGGTGGACGCGGCCCTGGCCCGACCGGACCGTCCCGAGCTGGTGCGGCCCGAGATATACGAAGTGGGGCCGGTCCGCGGTGTGGGAGGGGTGGAGCCGGGGACCCCGGTTCTGAAGAGCGGCCGTACCAGCGGTATAACCAGGGGGCGCGTTACCGCTGTAGGCGCAACTTTGCAGATAGCGCTGGGCAACGACGAAATCCTGTGGTTCGAGGATCAAGCGGTAAGTGAGATGCTTTCGCAGGCCGGCGACAGCGGCTCTCTGGTACTGGACGAGGATCACCGGGCCGTGGGCCTCCTGTTCGCGGGTTCGGAACGCTACACGATTTTTAACCCCATTCAAAATGTGCTGCAAAGGCTGAACGTGGAATTTTGAGGAAGGAGGGCCAAAATGGTTAAAACGGAGCGCCTCAGGGTTAACCAGGTCGTAGGTGATAATACAAAGCAGGTTGTGGTACGGCAAAAATTCCACGTGCCCCGGGATAAACCGCCCATCGATCAGGTACTTTACATCGACAAGCAGGCCAGGGTGGATCGGGTCGAGGTTATAACCGACAAGGTTATCGTAGAAGGGACCGTCACCGTACACATCACTTACGTGGCCAGGGAACACGGTCAGCCCGTACACCACATTCACCAGCCGGTACCCTTTACGGGCTATGTGGAGGTACCCGGGGCCAGACCGGACATGAACGCGATGGTGGAAATCCGTGTCGAGGACGTTCAGGTAAAGGTCGATCCCGTCGATCCCTTTGAATTCGTGGTGGTCCTTGTTTTAGATTTGTTCGCCAAGATTACCGAAGTAAGGGATTTAGACGTTGTGATTGACGTACCGGCCGGTGTGCGGGCCGAAAAGACCATGCTCAGGGTGGACGACGTGGTGGGGACGGGCACGGCCCAGGTAGTAATCGGCGAAGAATTTACCCTGGCACCCGCCAAACCGCCCATCGACATGGTGCTCGGCGTGGAAGCCACCGCAGAAACTACGTCGGTCAAGATTATCGAAGACAAGGTACTGGTGGACGGCACGGTTACCCTCCAGGTCCTCTACGTGGCCGCGGTGCCGGGGCAGCCGGTCCACGAACTGGAGCAGGAATTTATGTTCAGTCAGGCGGTCGAGGTACCGGGAGCCCGGCCGGGCATGCAGACCGATGTCACGGTGGGGGTAGAAAAAGCACTCGTCGAGCCGCTGCCGGAACCCGTGGACCCCAGGGCCCGCGCCGACGTGGTGCTGTCGGTGAAGGTTCAGGTTACGCAGACGAAACAGATGAACGTGGTCACCGACGTCAAGGGTGTGGCCGGGGTCACCAAGGTAAAGCTGCGTGTGGACCGGGTGGTGGGCGAAGCCACCCAACAGGTGGTGCTCCGCGAACTGGCAGAGGCACCAGCGGGCAAGCCCGACGTGGCCAAGGTGGTCGATGTCGTGGCCACGGATGTCAGGGTCACGCACGTGGAGGTCCTCAAGGACAAGGTCCTCTGGCGCGGTTTCGTGGACCTCAAGGTGGTATATGTCGCGGATCTGCCCGACCAGCCGGTGCACGTCTTTGAGCGGCGGTTGAATTTCTCCGCGGCCGCCGACATCCCCGGAGCGCAGCCCGACATGCGGGCCCTCGTGAGACACGTGCTGGAATTCGCCAGCGGGCGCGCCGTGGACGAAAAGGTGGCCCTGGAGGTGGTGCTGAAGTTCACCGTCAAGGTAGTGGAGCTGGTGCAGCGGGACGTGGTGGTAGGCATGGAAGCGCCGCCGGCACCGCCCTGTCCTCCCGGCGCGGTAATTACCCATGTGGTACAACCCGGCGACACCTTCTACAACTTGGCCCGCCGCTACGGTACCACCGTGGAAGCCATCATGCGGGCCAATCCCGGGGTCGACCCCATGAACCTTCAGGTAGGGCAGACGATTCGAATTCCCTGCGGCGATCCCCGGTAGCCACCGCCGGGCAACCAAATATCCAAGAAAAAGTATAGGGCTGCGGCAAAGGCAGCCCTAAGCATTTGGTCTTGCCGGTCTGAATCCGGCCTGGAGGGTTTCCAGGCCACGCCGCATGGACTGTACCGAGGTCTGGGTGGCCTGAATGAGGGAACCGAGAAAATCGAGTTTCTGGTCACAATCACGCCCGCTGGCGAGGAGCAACAACACGAAAATGAGGAACAGGGTATAGGGGTTATACGGCTCCAGGACGTCGTTATCCATCGATATCACCTCCCGCCACTATTCTACTTGCCACACGGGACGTTGGTGACACCAGACCGGCAACTTTTGGTGCCGCGGAGAATATACTTTTGTTAGCGATGTTCAAGGGAGGATGCGGTGTGCTCAACAAGCTGGTTAATCACTTGCAGGAACTTAAGGAACAGCTGGCCAGGGAAAGGGCCACCGTCGAAGCGGGTGACGGAGCCGTGCGGGTGGTCATCAACGGCGTGCAGGAAGTGCTACAGGTGGAACTGGCTCCCTCCCTGTTGGAGACCGGTGACCGCGAGTACGTGCAGGGTTTGCTGGTCGAAGCCTTCAACCTGGCCCTCCAGGAAAGCCGGCGTATGATCAAAGAACAGGTGGGTAAGCTCACGGGTGGATTACCCTTGCCCATTTGACCAAAACCATGCGGAGGTGCCCCGGTGGACAAAACGCGCCTGGAAGAGACCCTGTTTCAACTGCTGGAGTTGCGTGCACGGGAAGGCCTGGATTACGGGGGCCTTTTACTTTTGCTCAGTCTGGTCAACCTGCTGGGCATCGTCAGTATCCTCCACCGTCGCGGGGTGACGGCCGCGCGATCGGAACGGCGGGGAAAGGCAGGTCTGGACGAACTTGCGACCACGCTTACGGGACTTCTGGGGGCCACGGCCACCGGCCAGGCCGGACCGGCGGCCCTGCTCGGGGCCTTGGGCAAGGGGGACCCCCTGGGGGCCATGCTGGCCGCCCTTCTTGGAGGAGAGGGTAAGGGCGCTGAGAGGCAAAAGCTCGATGGGGGTCCGGACAAAGGTCTGTAAAACACGAGGGCTGCATCGTCGGATGCAGCCCCCGCCGAATTTAGTACCAGAAGTCACCGAGCAGTAACAGGATCAGGATCAGGAATACGATGAACGCGCGGCGATCGATGTAACCCTTGTCGCTCATTCACAACCCTCCCCGGCGTGGAATCGTTGCGGCGCTTGCCGTTAGTACCAGAAGTCGCCGAGCAGCAACAGGATCAGGATCAGGAATACGATGAACGCGCGGCGATCGATATGACCCTTGGAACCGGTGGCTTCGGGCATCGAGGAACCCCCTTTCTCTTTGGTGGTGCGGCCGGTCTGGTAACCCAATCCGGGTTCTTACCCGGGGCCGGCCGTCGTCTGCTAATAAGTTATGAGGTTCGGTATCTTTTGGTTCCTGGTTGGCTGGTAGACTTTTACTGTTGCCTCGGCATCGGTAAGGTTTGGGGTAGCTCCGGGAGTTGGTGCTCGGGAGCGCCCGGCAGCACGGGCAAGGCCTTGGCATGGAAGATTTCCAAACCCTCCTTGAGCTGGGTCAGCGAGGTGCGGGTGGCCTGCAGGGCCTGGTCCAGGAAGTTAAGCTTGTCGACCAGACGGGGATTGTTGGCCAGGGACAGCAGCACCAGGATGAGAAATAAACTATAGGGGTTCCAGGACATCAGTACCCTCCTTTCCGGTAGGATTGCATTACCATTTTACGTAATGAAAAAGAGTTGGTGACAGGGGGTGGCCGTAAATTGGCGGAAGTACCTCTGGAAGAACTCGTGGGAAGGCTCCTCGACCAACCCGACGCAGACCCGGAAACGCTGCTGCTTTTGCTGAGTGCGGGTAGCCTGCTGGGAATCGTGAGTTTGCTGGGGCGGACCTGGCCGCAGGCCGCGGCGGGCCGGCCGGAAGCTCGAGCCACGGTGTTGAATTTCCGCCCGGCCTCCGGGTCCGGCAGGCGGGAAGAGAGGAGGAAGGGTGAGGGGCCGGTGGTGCGCTGGGGTCGAAGGACGGGACCCGGAGAAACCTCATGCCCGGCGGGAGAAGGAATTGGGGAAGGGGGGGACGTATCTTAAAGTCATAAGGCTTGCGCGGGAGCTTTCCATGTACGGGGCCATCATTCTCGCCGGCGGAAAGAATAGGCGCATGAACCGATCCAAGGCCTTCCTGGAGGTCGGGGGCCGGCGCATCATAGACCGCATCCTCGGGGCACTGGCACCCGTATGCGGCGAAATTCTGCTGGTGACCAATACGCCGGGGGAGTACGCCCGACTCGGCCTCAGGGTGGTACAGGACATACTACCCCACAGGGTTCCCCTGGCGGGCCTCCACGCCGGACTGGCGTACAGCGGGGCCCGCTACAACCTCGTGGTGGCCTGCGACATGCCCTTCGTCAGCGGCAGCCTGGCCCGCCTGCTTCTGGAGCGGGCCGCGGGTTTCGACGCGGCCGTACCGGTGCATGACGACGGGCTGCTCGAGCCGCTCTGCGCGGTCTACGGCACCACCTGCGTCGGGCCCATCGAACGATGCCTGGCCGAGGGTAAAAGGCGCGTCGTTGACTTTTTCCCGCTGGTGCGGGTAAAGTATATTGGGCAGGCCGAGGTGGGAAGGGTGGCCGATCCTTTACTGGCCTTTTTCAACGTAAACACGCCCGAGGACCTGGAGCGGGCGCGCGAGCTGGCGAGGTGAACCCCGTGGGCAAAATGATCGCCGTGGTGGGTGCGGCGGGAGCGGGTAAGACCACGCTTATAGAGGGTCTCGTCAGGATACTGGCGGACAGGGGATACCGGGTGAGCGTCATCAAGCACACTTCCCACCCGGTGGAGGGCCTCGGCCCGGCGGGCAAGGACACCTGGCGCGTGGCGCGCGCCGGGGCCGCGGCGGTGGTCCTGGCCGGGCCGGAAGGGCTGGCCTTCTGGCGGCGGGGCCGCGCGGACGGGGTCGAAGCCTTGTCCGGCCTCGTGGCCGATGCGGACCTCGTACTGGTGGAGGGTTTCAGCCGCGAGGCCGGGATACCGAAGATCCTGGTGCACCGCGGGGACGGGTCTCCGAAGGAAGTGCTGGGGCCCCTGGTGGCCGTCGTAGGAGACCCCCTGCCGGCCTGCGCCGTACCCCACTACGGATACGCGCAGCTCGAGGAACTGGCCGGGCTCGTGGTGGCGGAGGCTAAAGCGCGATAGATGTGGCAGCTTTTACACCCCCACCTGTGGGTTTCGTCCGTCGGCCGGATAGACGCTTCAGACCTGCGGCGGCGGGGAATCCGGGGCCTGATACTGGACGTGGACAACACCCTGGTACCCTGGGGCGAGACCGAAATGGCGCCCGCCACGCGGTCCTGGCTGGAGGGGATGCGCGCCGCGGGTTTCCGCATTTGCCTGGTGTCCAACAACAGGAGGCGCAGGGCGGAGTCTCTGGCCGAGGCCGTGGGATTCCCGGTAATCTCGGGCGCGGTTAAGCCCCTGCGCCAGGCCTTTGTCCGGGCCATGAGGTTGCTGGGTACCCGCCCGCAGGAAACCGCCGTGGTCGGTGACCAGATCTTTACGGATATCCTGGGGGGTAACCTGGCGGGTGCCTATACGGTGCTCGTAAGCCCCTTGAGCAGGCGCGAGTTTTTTACCACCCGCCTGAACCGCCAGGCGGAAAAACTGGTTCTGTGGCACTTGCGCCGGAGGGGACGGGGGCCGGACGTAAACTTGACAACCGAAGGGACGGTGGATGATGCTTAAGGTCAACGCCCACACCAGAATCTGCGGGATCATAGGCGATCCGGTGGAGCATTCTCTATCGCCCGAAATGCACAACGCGGCCTTCCATGCCCGGGGCCTCAACTACGTTTACGTAGCCTTCCGGGTTCCGGCGTCCCGGCTGGGCGCCGCGGTGGCGGCCATACGGCACCTCGATCTGGTGGGGGTAAACGTAACGATACCGCACAAGGAGACTGTACTGGCTCATCTGGATGAGGTCAGCGAGGAGGCCCGCCTGACGGGCGCGGTAAATACCGTCGTGCGCCGCGACGACCGCCTGATCGGCTACAATACGGACGGCGAGGGCTTTTTGCAGGCGCTGCGCGCTGCCGGCTTCGTTCCCGCGGGCCGGTCGGCCCTGCTTCTGGGGGCGGGCGGCGCGGCCCGGGCCGTGGCGGTGGCCCTGGCCCGCGCCGGAGCGGCCTCCATTGCCGTTGCCAACCGTACACCGGCACGGGCGGAAAGGCTGGCCGCCTGGCTGGCGGACAGGCTGGGGGTGGCGGCCCGGGCCGTACCGTGGCCGGGCCGGGACGGCGCGCGTGCGGGTCGGGAGGCCCTGGAACGGGCGGACCTGGTGGTGCACGCCACGCCGCTCGGCACCTACCCGGACACCTCCACCGGGCCTGACCTGGCCTACGAGTGCCTGCGGCCTGGTCAGCTGGTTTTCGACCTGGTCTACAACCCTCCCGAGACGGCCTTCCTGGCCCGGGCCCGGGCCGCCGGCGCCGGCGCGGTGAGCGGCCTCGAGATGCTCATCCACCAGGGGGCCCTGGCCTTCGAGCTGTGGACCGACCAATCGCCGCCCCTGGACACCATGCGCGCGGCCCTGCGGGAGGCGCTCCTGTAGATGCTGCGCTTCCTTACGGCGGGCGAATCCCACGGCCCCTCGCTGGTGGCCATCGTGGAGGGCCTGCCGGCGGGGTTGCCCCTCACGGCCGAATACCTCGACCGGCACCTGGCCCGCCGACAGAAGGGGTACGGCCGCGGGGGTCGGATGGCCGTTGAGCGGGACCGGGTCCGCATCCTGGCCGGGGTCAGGGCCGGGAAGACCCTGGGCAGCCCGGTGGCCCTGGCGATCGAGAACCGGGACTGGAGCAACTGGAGCGCGGTCATGGCGGCCGGACCGGAGGCCGACGTGGCCGCGCGTGTGATCACGCGGCCGCGGCCCGGCCACGCGGACCTGGCCGGGGCCGTGAAGTACCGCCACACGGACCTGCGGAACGTTCTGGAGCGGGCCAGCGCCCGCGAAACTGCGGCCCGCGTGGCGGCGGGTACCTGTGCCCGGCGCCTGCTGGAAGAGCTGGACGTCAGAATAGCCGGCCAGATCACGGCCATCGGGCCCGTGCGGGCCACGGCCGCGGAACTGCCGCCCGACCAACTCCTGGACCTGGTGGAGTCCTCTCCGGTGGGGTGCGCCGATGCCGCGGCCTCTGACGTCATGGTGGCGGCCATCGACCGGGCCGCAGCCGAGGGCGACACCCTGGGGGGCGTTTTCGAGGTGCGGGTGTGGGGCCTGCCGCCGGGCTTGGGCAGTTATGCCCACTGGGACCGCCGGCTGGACGGCCGCCTGGCGGGCGCGGTGATGAGCATTCCGGGCATCAAGGGGGTGGAGATCGGGTTGGGTTTCGCCGCCGCTGCCCTGCCGGGGTCGCAGGTGCACGACGAAATCTTCTACGACCCCGGGCGCGGCTTTTTCCGCGCCACCAACAGGGCCGGCGGTCTGGAAGGGGGTGTCACCAACGGCGAAGCCCTGGTGGTGCGGGCGGCCATGAAACCCATTCCCACCCTTAAAAAGGCCTTGCGCAGCGTGGACCTGCTCACCCGGGGCCCCGCCACGGCGGCCTACGAGCGGGCCGACGTCTGCGCCGTTCCGGCCGCCTGCGTCATCGCCGAGGCGGTGGTGGCCTGGGAGGTGGCCCATGCGGTCGTGGAGAAATTCGGCGGGGACACGCTGGCAGAAATTCGGGAGCGCTGGCGGGCTTACCGGGAGTACTGCCGCCGTTTCCCGGCGGGGGAATCGGGCGGTGACGCCTAATCTGATTATCAGCGGTTTCATGGCCACGGGCAAGACGGCGGTGGGCCGTATCGTGGCTCGCAGGCTGGGACGGCCCTTCGTGGATACGGATGAGGAAATCGAGCGGCGGACGGGTCTGAGCGTCCGCGAAATTTTTGCCCGGCACGGAGAGCCCTTTTTCCGGGGGCAGGAGGCGGCCCTGGTACGCGAGCTGGCCGGACAGCGCGGCCTGGTTATCGCCACCGGGGGCGGCACGCTCGTGGACCCGCAGAATGTGAGGTTGCTCAGGACCGGCGGGCTGATCGTGGTATTAAGGGCGCGGCCGGAGACCATCGCGGCGCGCATTTCCAACCCCGAGGAGCGCCCGCTGCTGGCCGGGCACCGCGGGCCGGAACTGGTGGCCCGCATTCGGGAATTGCTGGCGCGGCGTAAAGCAGTATACGAGGCCGCCGACTTCACCGTGGATACCGACGACCGCAACCCCGGTGAGGTGGCGGCCTTAATCGTCGAGTTCATAAAGGGAGGGGCCGCCGGTGACACGTAAGGTTACGGTTAACCTGGGGGCCAGAAGCTACGATATTATTATTGGTACGGGCTTGCTGGACACGCTGGGCAAGCGCCTGGACGAACTGGGTCTGGGGCGCACCGTCCTGCTGGTGAGCGACGAGCAGGTATGGGCACTCTACGGGGAGCGGGTTGGTGGTGTCCTGGAGGCCGCGGGCTTCAAGGTGGTGGCCGCGGTAGTCCCTCCCGGCGAAGAACAGAAGGACCTGGCCCGGGCCGAAGAACTGTACGACCTGGCCTACGGCGGCGGTCTGGACCGCACCTGCCCGGTGGTGGCCCTGGGGGGCGGGGTGGTTGGCGATCTGGCCGGTTTCGTGGCCGCCACCTACATGAGGGGGGTGCCGCTGGTCAACGTGCCTACCACGCTCCTGGCCCAGGTGGACAGCAGCATCGGGGGTAAGGTGGCCGTCAACCATCCCCGCGGTAAAAACATCATCGGGGCCTTTTACCAGCCGCGGCTGGTGCTGGCCGACGTGGCGACCCTCACCACCCTTCCGCAAGGGGAATTGCTGAGTGGGCTGGCCGAAGTCGTCAAGTACGGTGTTATCGCGGACGCGAGCTTCTTCGCCTGGCTGGAAGCTTGCTGGGAACGGGTGCTGGCCCGGGACACCGCGAGCCTGGAACGGGTGGTGCGCCACTGCTCCCGCATCAAGGCCTGGGTGGTGGAGCGCGACGAGACGGAACAGGGCCTGCGGGCCATCCTGAACTACGGACACACCGTGGGCCACGCCCTGGAGGCCGCCACCGGCTACCGGCGCTTCAGCCACGGGGAGGCGGTGGCCGTGGGCATGGCCGTGGCGGCGCTACTGGCCGAAAGGCTGGGCATGCTGGCCGCGCCGGAGGCGGAGCGCATTCGGGACCTCCTGGTGCGGGTGGGGCTCCCGGTGACCATCCCCGCAGACGTGGATACCGAGGAACTGTTGCAGGCCCTTTACCGGGACAAGAAGGTGGTGGGCGGACGTCTGACCTTCGTGCTGCCGGTGAACATCGGCGAGGTGCGCGTCAGACGCGACGTGCCCGAAGGCCTGGTGCGGTGCCTGCTGGAAGAGGCCCGGGCGGGAGACTAAGGACGCCCCCCGACCGAAAGCGACAGAGTTTACGGTAGAATGGGACGAACCATGGTATAATGTGGGTAGTCCCAAACGATTTACGGTGGGGTCGGCCGGTGGCCGTATCGTCCCAAAGGAAACTGGTTGGGGAACAACTGGTCGAACGGGGTCTCATCACCCGCGAGCAGCTGAAGGAAGCCCTGCGGGTGCAGGCCCGTACGGGCGAGCCCCTGGGCCGCGTGCTGGTCAGCATGGGCCTGGTGGACGAGGAAGTAATGGCCGAAATACTGGGCATCCGGCGCGTGACCCTGGGCACTAACCTGGATACGGACCTTTTGAAGACGGTCCCCGAGCAACTGCTCCGCCGGCACAGGGTCGTGCCCCTGCAGAAGCAGGGCAACCGCCTGGTGGTGGCCATGGCTGATCCCCTGAACGTGGTGGCCATCGACGACCTGCGCCTGGTCATGGGCATGGAGATCGAGCCCGTACTGGCCAGCGAGAAGGAAATCGAGCTCGTCTTCCAGAGGTACCTCGAGATCCCCAGCATCGAAAAGGCCTTCCAGGAGTTCGACGTGCTCACGGACACGGCCGAGCCCGAGGTGGTGCAACTGGAGGAGGAAGTGGACGAGGCGCCGGTGGTGCGCCTGGTCAACTCCCTGCTCATGCAGGCCATCGACGAGGAGGCCAGCGACATCCACGTGGAGCCGCAGGAGAACAACGTCCGGGTCCGATTCCGGGTGGACGGGGTCCTGCGGGAGGTCATGCTCCTGCCCCGCAAAATCCGCGCGGCCCTGGCCTCCCGTCTGAAGATCATGGCCGGCATGGACATCGCCGAAAAGCGCGTGCCCCAGGACGGCCGCATTCAGATCCGCTTCGGGCAACGGGACATCGACCTGCGCGTCTCGTCCCTGCCCACGAATTTTGGCGAAAAAATTGTGATCCGGATCCTGGACAAGGGCAGTATCCGGCATTATAAAATTGACAAACTGGGGTTCCGGCCTGCGAACCTGGCCCGTTTCAGGGAAATGCTGCGTCACACCTACGGGATGATACTGGTCACCGGACCCACGGGTAGCGGCAAGACCACCACCCTGTACACGGTCCTGAACGAACTCAATTCCCCGGAAGTGAACATCATCACCGTGGAAGACCCCATCGAGTACATGCTCGAGGGCATCAATCAGACCCAGGTGCACGTCAAGGCCGGCATGACCTTCGCGGCGGGCCTGCGGGCCATCCTGCGGCAGGACCCCGACATCATCATGGTGGGCGAAATCCGCGATACGGAAACGGCCCAGATTGCCGTACGGGCGGCCATCACCGGGCATCTGGTTCTGTCCACCCTGCACACCAACGACGCGGCCAGCGCCGTCACGCGGCTCATCGACATGGGCATCGAGCCCTTTCTGGTGGCCTCTTCCCTGCTTGGCGTGGTAGCCCAGCGCCTGGTCCGCCGTATCTGCCCCCACTGCCGCGAGGCGTACACGCCGCCGGCCGACGACCCGGAGCGGCTGTTCCTGGGCCTGCCGCCGGACCGGCCGGTTACCCTCTACCGCGGCCGGGGGTGCGAGCGGTGCCGCAAGACGGGCTACCGGGGCCGCATGGCCATCCACGAGGTGCTGGCCGTCACGCCGGCCCTGCGTCCCCTCATCGTACGGCAGGCCACGGCCGAAGAGATCATGCGGGCGGCCATGGAAGAGGGTACTACCTCCCTGCGCTCGGACGGCATAGCCAAGGCCCTGGAGGGCCTCACCACGGTGCAAGAAGTGATGCGCGTGGCCTACGCCGAGTGAGGGAATGCCCGGTCGAAGGTCGGGAAGCGCCGCGGGGTGTGGTCGGGCCGGCAAAGCGGGCGTCGTTGGCCGGCACGTCCGGCCACCTTCGCGTGTGGGTTTTTGGGTCAAGGTGCCGATGCGCGCCGAGACGGAGGGATGCAGGGTGCAGATCGACGAACTCCTCACACTGGCCTTCAAGGTGGGGGCCTCGGACGTGCACCTGACGGTGGGCGCCGCACCCGCCTTTCGCCTCCACGGGAGCCTTTTGCCCCTGGACGCCCCGGAGTGGCAGCGCCTCGTCCCTGCGGGCACGCTCCCGGAGGTGCGGTCGTTGGCGCCCGCCGATACCGAGGCCATGGCGCGGGCCATCATGACCGAGGAGCAGTACGGGAAGTTCTGCGAACTGGGCGAGGTGGACTTCGGCTACGAGATTCCGGGGGTCGGACGCTTCCGGGTCAACGCCTTCCGCCAGCGCGGCTCCGCCGCCCTGGTGCTGCGCCTGATCAACACTCGCATCCCGAGCTTCGAGGAACTGGGCCTGCCCGAGGTGCTGCCGCAGCTGGCGCGGCGGCCCAACGGGCTCATCCTGGTCACCGGGCCCACGGGTAGCGGCAAATCCACCACCCTGGCGGCCATGATCGACCTGATCAACAGCGAGCGGCGCTGCCACATCATCACCCTGGAGGACCCCATCGAGTACGTACACCGGCACAGGAAGAGCCTGGTCAACCAGCGGGAGATCGGCCACGACTCCAGGAGCTTCGCCAGCGCCCTCCGGGTGGCCCTGCGCGAAGACCCGGACGTCATCCTGGTGGGGGAGATGAGGGACCTGGAGACCATCTCCACGGCCCTCACCGCCGCGGAGACCGGCCACCTGGTCTTCGCCACCCTGCATACCCAGGATGCGCCGCAGACCATCGACCGTATCATCGACGTCTTCCCCACCTACCAGCAGCAGCAAGTGCGGTTGCAGTTGGCCTCCACCATCCAGGCCATCGTCACCCAGCAGCTGCTGCCCACCAAGGACGGCCAGTCCAGGGTCCCCGCGGTGGAGGTCATGGTGGCCACCTCGGCCATCCGCAACCTCATCCGGGAGGCCAAGGTGCACCAGATCTACTCGGCCATGCAGGCCGGGGGCCAGTACAAGATGCAGACCATGGACCAGTCCATCGCCGCCCTGTACAAGAGGGGCGTCATATCCTACGAGGTGGCCATGTCCCGCTGCAACAACCGCGACGAGATGGAGAGGCTGATAGGGTAAGCGGCCATGGACGTGGTCCTCCGCATAGAGGATTTGCACAAGAGTTATCCTTCAAGGCTTGGTCTGCCTCCCCGTCCGGCCCTGAGGGGCCTGGAGCTGGAGGTGCCCCGTGGGAGCGTGGTGGGTCTCCTGGGGCCCAACGGGGCGGGAAAAACCACCACGTTAAAGGCGATCATGGGGCTGGTGAGGCCGGAGAGGGGAAGGATATACCTTTTCGGCGGCGAGGGGTCGGACCCCGGGGCGCGAGCCCGGGTGGGCTTTCTCCCCGAGCAGCCCTACTTCGAGCTCTACATGACCCCACGGAAGCTGCTCTGCTATTACGGGAGGCTCTCGGGGATGTCCCGGGAGAGCATCCGGGCGCGGACCGCGCACCTGCTGAACCTGGTGGGCCTGGGGGAGGTGGGAGACCTTCCTATGGAAAAATTTTCCAAGGGAATGCTGCAGCGCGTGGGCCTGGCCCAGGCCCTCCTGGCGGAACCAGAGCTCCTGATCCTGGATGAACCCTCCACCGGCCTCGATCCTCTGGGCAAGATAGAGGTGAGAGACCTCCTGGAAAGCCTGCGCCGATCGGGGGTTACCATCCTGCTCAGCTCCCACCAGCTCTCCGAGATCGAGGAGATCTGCGACCGGGTGGCCA
>DYER01000048.1 GCA_020725605.1 Ammonifex sp.
GCGTTGCACACCACGTACTTCTGGTCGCCCGGCGCGCTGCGGGTGAACTGCCACTTCATGCCGGTCGGGAAGCCGGCACCGCCGCGGCCCCGCAGGCCCGACTTCTTGACCTCCTCGATGACCTGCTCCGGAGTCATCGAGCTCAACACCTTCTCCAGGGCCTCGTAGCCGCCGGTGATGATGTACTCCTCGATGCTTTCCGGATTGATGCGGCCCAGCCGGGAGGTGACGGTGCGCACCTGCTTGGCGTAGTAGGGCGTCTCTTCCATGAAGGGAATGTCGGGGTAGGGCTCGGCACCGTCCGGGATCTGCATGACCGCCAGTTCGGTCAAAGGCTGACCGTTAACCACGTGGCTTTCGACGATCTGGGGCACGGCCTTCACCGTCACGTCGCCGTAGACCACACCAGCCCGGCCCGGCAGGACCACCTCTACGACGGGTTCCTTGTAGCACATGCCGATACAGCTGGTGGTGATCACGTCCACCGCCAGCCCGCGGGCCGCCGCCTCTTCCCTGATGGCGGCCATGATCTTCTCACCGCCGGCCGCGATGCCGCAGGACCCCAGGCCCACCCGGATCAGCGGTTTGGTGAAAGCGCGGCGGAACTCCTCCTGGAGGCGCTGGCGCAACTCCGCAAGACTCTTCATATCCCCTCTTTACCCCCCTACTTGTACTGCTTCAGCACTTCGGGCACCTTGCTGGGCGTCATGCGGCCGTGGGTATCCTCGTTCACCATCATCACCGGCGCCAGACCGCAACAGCCGAGGCAGGCCACGTACTCAAAGGTAAAGCGCCGGTCCGGCGTGGTCTCGCCGCTGGGTATGCCGAGGGCGTCCTCGGTCGCCTCGTAAATCTTGGCCCCGCCCCGCACATGGCAGGCCGTACCCAGGCACACCCGCACGATGTTGCGCCCGCGCGGCTTCAGGTGGAACTGGGCATAAAAGGTGGCCACCCCGAAGGTCTTGCTGAAGGGAATGCGGAGTTCTTTAGAGATGCGTTCCATGACTTCCTTCGGTAGGTAGCCGAAAATGTCCTGCGCTTCCTGCAGTACCGGTATGAGTGCTCCCTTCTCGCCGCGGTACCTGGCCAGCAGTTTCTCGAAGGCCCTTTCCTGTTCCGGCGTGAACTCCGACGCTGGGGCGGCACAGCACTGACACGCCAAAACTATCCCCTCCCCGAATGTGATTTACACGGCCGGCAGCCCCGTCCCGCGCGGGGCCTGCCGGGACGCAAAATCCTTTCTTCGGTCACGATGCAGTGCACCGGGCAGTCACAGGGTTCCGCCTCGATCCGGTCGACGATCTGCAACTCGAAGGCCGGAGCGACCCAGAAACAATCCTCTCTGGTTAGAGGCAGGAAACGGTCGTAGAATCCGCCTCCGTAACCCAGCCGGTTCCCGGCCGGGTCGAAGGCCACCCCGGGCACCACCACGAGGTCGATCTCCTTTACGGGGATTGGCCGTACGTACTCCGGCCTGGGTTCCGGGATGCCCCAGGTTCCGGGAGCCACCTCTTCGGGATAGCGTATCAGCAATGAGGGAATCAGACGGCGTGCGGCAGCCTGCGTTACCGGCACCGCCACCCGCTTGCCCTGGGCGAGGGCGGCCACCACCAGCGGCCCGGTCTGCACCTCGCGGCGGAAATCCAGGTAGGCCATCACCGTGCGGGCGGCCCGGTATTCGGGCAAATCCAGCAACCGGGCCACAATGTGGGTGCTCTTCTCGGTTACCTCCTCGGGTGTCAGCGCCCGACGGGCCGCCAGAATCCGTTTTCTTATTTCGCCCTTGAACCCCACGTTCCTGCCCCTACAGCCGGTACACTTCCTCCCCGGGCACCAGCCGGATCCCGCGGGCCTGAAGGACGTTTGCCGCCTCGTCCATCTGCTCCACCCGGAAAACCACCAGGGCCGCGTCCCGCGCCTTCTGCACGAAGGCGTAGAGGTATTCTATGTTCATGCCGGCCTCGGCCAGGGGCTTAAGCGCCTGTGCCAGCCCCCCGGGCCGGTCTTCCAATTCCACGGCCAGCACGTCGGTGAGATTTACGGTGAAGCCGGCTTCCTTCAACAGGCGGTAGGCCCGATCGGGGTCGCTGACGATGAGGCGTAAGATCCCGAAGTCGGTCGTATCCGCAATGGACAGGGCCCTGATGTTAACCCCTCCGGCCCCCAAAACGTCGCTCACCTGGGCCAGCCGGCCCGACTTATTTTCGAGAAAAACGGAGATCTGCTTCACCCGCATCGGTTGCACCTCCTAAAGTTCCCGGCGGTCCACCACGCGCCTGGCCTTGCCCTCGCTCCGCGGGATGGTGCGCGGCTCCACCAGCTTCACCCGGGCCCTGATGCCCAGCACGCTGTCGAGTTCGCGGGCGATGCGCTGCTCCAGTTCCTCCAGCCCCCGCACCGCGTCCGTGAACATGCCCTCCGAAAGCTCCACCCAGACCTCCAGTTCGTCCAGCCGGCGCGCCTGACGGTCCACCACCAGCAAATAATGGGGTTCGGTGTAACCGAGCCCCAGCAGCACGCTTTCGATCTGGGAAGGAAATACGTTAACGCCCCGGATGATGAGCATGTCGTCCGTGCGGCCTGTAATTCTGGCCATACGCACGTGGGTGCGTCCACAGGCACAGGGCTCGGGGTAGAGGGCCGAGATGTCCCGGGTGCGGTAGCGCAGCAGCGGGAAGGCCTCCTTGGTGAGGGTGGTGAAGACCAGCTCGCCGGTCTGCCCGTAGGGCAAGGTCTGGCCCGTGGCGGGGTCTATGATTTCCGGTATGAAGTGGTCCTCGAAGACGTGCAGTCCCTGCCGGACCTCGCACTCCATGGCCACCCCGGGCCCCATGACCTCGCTCAAACCGTAGATGTCGTAGGCCTTCAGGGGCCAGCGGGCCTCGATCTCCCGCCGCATGTTCTCGGACCAGGGTTCGGCCCCGAAAATGCCGGACTTGAGCTTCAAGCCCTTCAGGTCTACACCCGCAGCCTGCGCCTCTTCGGCCATGTACAGCGTGTAAGAGGGCGTGCAGGTCAGGACCGTGCTACCGAAATCCTGCATCAGCATCAGCTGCCGTTTGGTGTGTCCCCCGGAAACCGGCACCACCGTGGCCCCTATTCTTTCCGCCCCGTAGTGAATGCCGAGGCCCCCGGTGAAGAGGCCGTAGCCGTAAGCGTTCTGAATCACGTCGCCCCTGGTGGCGCCCCCCATGGTGAGGGCCCGGGCCATCAGGTCCGCCCAGGTCTCGATATCCCGCCGGGTGTAGCCCACCACGCAGGGCTTGCCGGTGGTACCCGAGGAAGCGTGCACGCGGATCACGTCCTCCAGGGGCACGGCGAAAAGGCCGAAGGGGTAGTTCTCCCGCAGGTCCTCCTTGGTGGTGAAGGGCAGACGCCGCAAATCCTCCAGGGATTTGATGTCCCCCGGTTCACAACCGGCCTGCCGCAGCAGTTCCCGGTAAAAAGGCACCCTTTCGTAGATGCGCGCCACCATATCTCGCAGCCGCGCGAGCTGAAGCTTCTCGAGTTCCTCCCGCGGCATGGTCTCGCTGGCCCGATCCCAGAACACCTCTTGCGCCCCTTCCTTAGGTGGTCGTTATCGGAATCGTGTATATATTCCCTAAAGCAGCCCCGTGTTCCTGCCGGCACAAAAGAAAAAGTCCCTTTGACCCGCGGCGCAATCCCGGGTACCGCCGCCCTCGCCCGCCCCCTCAACTCTGCGGCCGGCCCGCCAGGGGCTCGGTGGCCTCGTACTTGGTGCGTAAGATAACGAGGTCCACGCGCCGGTTGAGCTGGCGGTTGGCCTCGGAATCGTTGGGCACCCGCGGGCGGTACTCTCCGTAGCCGGTGGCCGAAAGGCGCGCGGGCGCTATCCCCCCGTTTTGGATGAGGGCCTGCACCACGCTGGTAGCCCGGGCCACCGAGAGCTCCCAGTTGGAGGGAAAACGGCGGTTGTTAATGGGCAAGTCGCAGGTGTGACCCTCCACGCGCACGTAGTTGGGCAGTTCCCGCAACTCCTGCCCCACCCTCCTGAGGATCTCGCGCGCCTGGGGGGTCAGCTCGTCGGATCCGATGGGAAAGAGCACGGTGTCGAGAAAGGTCATGACCACGCCCCGCTCCTCCACGCTGACGGTCACGCGGCCCGCGAGGCCCTCCTGTTCCAGCCTGGCCCGCAAGCGCGCCGCCACCTGCTCCATGCGGGCCGCCTCCCCGGCCTGCACGGCGCGCTGGAGGTCCTGCAATTCCTTTAACCGGTCCGCCTGTTGCTGGCCGGCGCTACCCTGCACGATGGACGGGCCGGGGTAGTTCAGCACCATACCGCCCCCGCCACCCAGGGCCCGGCTCAGGGCCTCGGCAATGGCGGCAAACTTCCTGGCGTCCACGCTGCTCAGGGCGTACATAACGACAAAAAAAATCAAGAGCAGGGTAATCATGTCGGCGTAGGTGAGCAGCCACCGTTCCATCCCGGTGGCGCCGTGACCACCCCCGCCGTGCCCGCCCTCTCCTTTAGCTTGCCGCTTTCTCATAGCCCTCCTCCGCCTCCGACTCGGCCTCCCCGACAGGGCGTCTCCCGGGCTTGAGGAAGGCCGTGAGGCGCTCGCGGATCAGGATGGGATTGTTCCCCGCCTGCAGGGACAGGACGCCCTCCAGCATCAGTTCCATAAGGCGGGTTTCCTTCTTGCTGAGGTTCTTGAGCTTGGTGGCGATGGGCAGCCACAAAAGGTTGGCCGTGGAAACCCCGTACAGGGTGGCGATGAAGGCCAGGGCTATGGAGGGCCCCAGACGCTCGGGCTCGGTGAGGTTACTCAAAACGTGCACCAGGCCCATAACCGTTCCGATGATGCCCATGGTGGGGGCGTAGCCGCCGGCGGCTTCGAAAATGCTGATGCTGGTCTGGTGCCGCTCGTGAACCGAGTAAATCTCGGTTTCCATGATGTTGCGCACCAGCTCCGGTTCCGTGCCGTCGATGACCAGCTGGAGGCCCTTGCGCAAGAAAAGGTGCGGCACCTGGTCCAGGTGGTTTTCCAGGTACAGCAGGCCTTCCCGGCGCGCCCGCTCCGCGAGCTGCACGATCAGTTCGATCATTTCCAGCTCGTCCGGCAGCTTCTTACTCAGGGCGGTCTTAAGGGCCGCGGGTACGGTGCGCAGCTCCGGCATGGAGAAGCTGCACACGGTGGCCCCGATGGTGCCGCCCAGCACGATGATGGCGGCGCTCGGGCCCAGCAACCCCGTGACGTGCCCGCCCTCCATAACGAAGCCCGTAATGAGGGCCGCAAACCCGATGACGATGCCTCCGATGGTGGTTATGTCCACAGCCATCCCCACCTGTCAACACTTAATTCGGCGCACCCCGCCCACGGGTTTATAGTTCTCCACCGGCCATGCGGCTCCTGCCGCTAAAACCGGCCGGAACGCAAAATGGCGATCAAAAGCCAGAAACCCATGAATCCGGCCAGCACGAAGCCCACTTCGGCCAGGGGCAGGCCCCCGAAAAAGCGGTACCCGGTGGCGGCCAGGGTAGAGGAGCCGATGAACAGGGCCGCCACCACTATGCCGAAGATGATACGGTTGACCATCCCGCTGGCCCGGAAAAGCACCCGCTCCAGGGACGGATTCTCCTGCTGCACCTTGAGTTCTCCCCGCGCCAGCAGCTCCAGCACCTCGTGTAACCTGCGGGGCATTTCCAGGAACGTTTGCGCGTACTCCGCGAGGCCGCGGCCCAGCACCCGCTTCAGGTGGCGCGGCCTGTAGCGTTCCGCGAGCAACCGGCGGCCGAAGGGCCCGGCAATGCGTGCCAGGCTCAGTTCCGGGTCCAGCCTGGCCACCACACCCTCGGTGGTTACCAGGGCCTTCACCATCATGGTGAACTCCTTGGGCACCCGGACTTTGTATTTGTAGGCCAGCTTCATCAGCTCGGCCAGCGAGTCGGCCAGGCGCAAATCCTGCAGGGGCACGTCGTAGTATTTGGCCCGCAGCCGGTCGATGTCCTGCCTTAAAGAGGCCAGGTCCGCCTGGCGCGGTACGACGTTCAGGCTCAGGACGGCCCGCACCACTTCGGGCGTATTCTTGTTCACCAGCCCCAGCACCAGCCGCGCGATGTGCAGCCGGGTCTGCTCGCCCAGGCGCCCCACCATGCCGAAATCCAGAAAGGCGATCTGCCTGCTTTTCAGCACCAGGAGATTGCCGGGATGGGGGTCCGCGTGAAAGAAGCCGTCGATGAGGATCTGCTTCAGGACCGCGTGCACAACACGCCGCGCCAGCACCCTCGGTTCTACGTTCAGGGCCGCGAGGCCGCCCACATCCGTGATCCGTACCCCGTCCAGGTATTCCATGGTCAGCAGCCGCCGGGTGGTGTACTCCCAGTAGACTTCAGGGACGTAGATGTGGGGATCATCCCGGAAGTGGCGGCGGAAGGTGTCGATGTGGCGGGCCTCCGCGGTGTAGTCGGTCTCCTCCTGCATGGTGCGCTCGAATTCCTCGACCAGGCCCGTAAAACCGTAAGTCCTGCCCCAGGCGGTGTGGCGGTCGGCCCAGCGCGCCAGGTCGTAGAGGATTTCCAGGTCCGTGGTGATAACGCCCGTGACCCCCGGCCGCTGAACCTTGACCACCACTTCCTCCCCGGAGGGCAGGGTGGCGCGGTGCACCTGGCCTATGGAGGCCGCGGCCAGGGGTTCGGGTTCGAAGCGGGCAAAAACCTCGTGCACCGGCCGGCCCAGCTCGCCCTCGACCTGCATCAGCACTTCGGAGAGGGGAAAGGGAGGCGCGTGGTCCAGCAGGCGGGACAGTTCCTCGACCAGGTCCGGGGCCAGCAGGTCCGAGCGGGTGGCCAGCACCTGCCCCAGCTTGATGAAGGTCGGCCCCAGCTCCTCCAGCGCCCGGCGCAGGCGGGCCCCCCGGGTGTGGACCGGCTCCTCCCTGCCCGTCAGGAGGCGGCGGGGCAGGCTCACCAGGTCCCCCAGCCCCAGCTCGTGCACCGCGTATCCGAACCCGTGCCGCACCATCACGTTGGCGATTTCCCGGTAGCGCTTCAAATGGCGGTAGCGCCGCCGGAAACCCAGCTCCACCTGCTCCACACCCCCCTCCGGGGCCGCTGCCGGCCGGACGGCCGGCCGGGCACATGACCCTTGTCAAACGCCTGCGCCCGTGCTATACTTATTATACACGGGCGCGTAGCTCAGAGGGAGAGCGCTTGACTCACATTCAAGAGGTCACAGGTTCGATCCCTGTCGCGCCCACCAGGAAAATCAAGGCTTCGCGGCCTCGGCCGCAAGAGTTAAAGGGTCGGCTGACATCAATTTGACATCAACCGACCCTGCAAACCGAATACCTAACCGGCTTACCCTTCCCTTGCGGAAGGGTTTTCTTTTACCTGCAGGACGCCTTCCAGCCTGGCCGCGGCCCGCTCCTTGAGGCCGGGCCCTTTTCAACCGCTCCTCTTTCCACCGGATCCGCCAGGCCTTGAGGCTCCTCACCACCGGCCCGGGCAGCGGGACGGTGCGCCGGCCGCTCCTGGTCTTGGGCTCCTGGAACACCGGCCCGGTGCGGGTGCCCACCAGGGAACGCTCCACGGTGACGGTCCCGGTCTCCAGGTTCACGTCCTGCCACCTCAAGGCCAGCAGTTCCCCGCGCCGGAGGCCGGAGCCCACCAGCAGGTGAAAGGCCGGGGAAAGCCGGTACCCGCGCGCCGCCTCCAGGACGCTCCTCGGCCCGCAGCTTCTCCAGCGGCGTGGCCGCCAGCTTGTCCGTCACGTGCCGGCGGACGATGACCTCGTAGTTCTCCCAGGTGGTCTACCGCACGTGGGGCTTCTTGAAGACCTCCAGCCACGTTTTCAGCCATTCGCCCAGGGTGACCCTGTTGCCCCTGGGTGACACCAGGCCGGCCTGGACCTCGGCCAGGGCCCGGTTCACCCTCTCGGCCACCTCCTGGCGGGTGCGGCCGTAGAAGAACTTCCGCACGTACTCGCCGGTCTCCGGGTCGCGGCCCACGATTACCGCGCCCTGCCAGCGCCCATCCCTGCGCCTGGTGATGCTCCCTTCGTTGTTGCCGCGCTTCTTGCCCATGTTTTCCCTCCCTTTCGTGTAGAGGCCCGAGAAGGCCGGTCTAACTTCGCGCAATCTTTTTTCCCTATGCACCCACGCGCGAGATGGGCCTCTACGCAACGGCGGACCGCCCGCTTCCCTAGTTTCTACAGCAGCTTCTTGAGTTCTTCCGCCGACAGCCGGGAGCTCTTCAAAATGGCCTGTACCACTTTGAGCGGCAGGGTTTCACCGGCGTGGACGGGCACCGTAGCCCACCGCGTCGGGTCTTCCGGGTGACTTAGAAAGTGATGGCTACCCGCCACCCGCACCACCACGAAACCGGCCCGCCTCAGGGCGCGGAGCATTTGCCTGCCGGTAACCCTGGGCAGTCTGCTCACGCCGGTACCACCACTTCCACCACAGAGACGTCTACGTCACCCGCAGGCACGGGCTGGCCGGTGGCCTTCAAGCCTTGCACGGTGGCCGTGATGGCCTCCCGCACCCGCTCCAGGGCCTGCTCCTTTGTCTTTCCGTAGGTGGCGCAACCCGGCAGGGCGGGTACCATCGCCACGTAGGCACCGCTTTCCGCGTCCCATTCCAGGACTACCGTGAACCTCATCGGCCCTCTCCTTTCTGATTATCGTCCGGCACGTACACCAGCAGGTCCCCGGGTTGGCAGTCCAGGGCCTTGCAAAGACGGGCCAGCACGTCAAAGCGGATGCCTTCGGCCCGGTCGTGGTAGAGACGTAGCAAAGTGGTCTTACCAATTCCCGTCCTGCGGGCTATTTCCGTCATCTTCAACCGTTTGGCACCCAAAATGTAGGACAGCCGGCTCTCTATGCGCATGGTATCACCCACCTTTATTGTAACCGGTAACGATTTTTTTAGCAACACCCACGAAAACTTTTTCTCCGTAAACGGCAAAAAGGGTATTGACAATGGTATCGTCACCGGTTATACTGGTATCAAAAGCAATACTCAGGAAGACCGATAGCATGACCGACACCCTGAAAGAACTGGTCGAAAAGGCCCGTACCCTGCGGAGCAGGTGGCCGAGCTTACGGCCCAGCTGGCCGCCAAGCGGCAGGCCCTTCGTGACCTGCCGGCCGGGCAGAAGGAAATTGAGGCCCAGGTGGCGGGAGAAGTGGCGGCGGAGGGGGGGCGGCAACGGGAAGAAGAAGTACCCGAACGAGGAAGCGCGGAAAGGCGAAGTGGCCCGCCGGCTCAAGGCCGACACCCGGTACCAGGCCATCGAGAAGGAGCTTGCCAGGGTACGCCTGGAGCTGGTAGAGCTGGAGACTAACCTGGAGCGGGCCCGCCACGAGTTCCGGGGCCGCCAACACCCTGCTCACCCTGCTGGCCTCGGCGGTGCAGGCCAACCGGCCCGAGATTGAGCAGGACGTACTGGGCGGCACCCAGGCCGCACCCCAGGCCCCGGCCGGCAACGGCAGGGAGCAGCACCTGCAGAACTTCGCCCAGGCCGTGAACCAGGTGGCCAACGGCGCCCCGGCGCCGAAGGCCGAGGCCAGGAGCGACGCCGAGGAGCTGGAGGCCGGGGTTCTGGAGGTCAGGCCCGGGAAGCAAGGAAGGGACATTCCAGTTCTGGTGCGAGACGCCCGAGGGCAAGCAGGCCGTGTTCGCAAGAACAACAAGTGGACGGTGCCGAACTGCTGCGCAGGATTACCGTCAACCCCGAAATCTTCGGGGGCAAGCCCACCGTACGCAATCTCCGTATCAAGGTGGAAAACGTGCTGGCATCCGCCAGGAAAGCCGCGATGGCCTCCGGCGGCACGCCGACCCGCCGGGTAAGGCGCCGTACCAGGGGCGGCCCGTCCCGCCCGCGCCGGGGGCTGCCTCCAAAAAGCGAAAGGCCCGGCCGCGCAGGATGCGCCGCGCCGGACCCCTGGTCACTTGGTCCTTGCAGATGTCTTCCCGTCCGCAGCCCCAGGTGCCCTACCGGCCGGAGGCTGCGGAGGTGGCACTCGCAGTCGTGCCGCCGCTTGGCCCCGAAAGGGGAGCCACTTTGGCGGTCTCGAAGGTCAGCACCGCCAGGTTGTGGTTGCACAGGACCTCGACGTACTGAGATTCGATGGCAGGAGCTGCTCCGAGGCCTGAAGGACCTCCAGGCCGGTGCCCACGCCCGCTCAGTCGCGCCTCTACGACGAGCTTGACCTGCTCCTTGACGACCTCGAGGGCTTTTTCCGCCATCCCCTTGGTATCGCCACCACCCCCCGCCCGATATCCCCTTGGGCCCAGCTCGCGGCCACGATGGCGCGGAATTCGGTCACTTGACTCTCCCCCACACAACGGGTATCCTGTAAGAAAGTAAGGAAGGAGGAAAGAAACAGGGTATGAGGACCACCAAAGTTACCGCTAAAGGCCAGGTAACCCTGCCAAAGGAGGTGCGCCAGAAGCTGGGCCTTCAGGCCGGCACGCGCCTGGAGGTGCGCCTGCGCGGCAACGAGGTGGTGCTCAAACCGGTGCCCCGGGAAGCCGACACCGAGCAGTTCCTGCAATTCTGCCGGGCCAGGGCGCACGGCGCCGACCTTGCCCGGACCAGGGACATCCTGAAGCGCCTCAATCTCCCCATGCCCGAAAGGGTACGGCAACTGCGGGAGGAACGCTAGCCCACATGGACACCTTTTTCCTGGACACCAGCGCGCTCTTTAAGCGCTACCGTTGGGAAGAAGGCTCTGCCACCGTTGAGGGTCTCTTCGCGCGCCAGGCCGGCCGGCTCATTGCCGAGGTGACCCTCCTGGAAGTGGTGAGTAACCTGCGGCGGCTGCTCGACGTGGACCGGCTCATTACCGACGAAGAATTCGACGTTCTGCTGGCCACCTTTTTCGACGACCTGGCGCGCGAACTCCTGCAGGTGGTGAGACTCTCCCACGCCGTACTCGCGACGAGTCTGGATATCGCCTCCCGGCTGTACGTAACCCCCCTCGATGCGGTGCAGTTGGCCTCCGCCCTCGCACTGCCCGAACCACCGGTATTTGTCTGCGCGGACCAGAAACTCCTGCGCCTGGCGGAGGAACTGGGTCTCGAAACGGTGGACGTATCCCGCGACGTGTAGACCCCGCCACCCGGACCCTGACGGCCGGATACTTTTCGGAGAGCACAGAGGAACCCCGTCTTCAGCAACATCCTGCCGAAATCCCTCACCAGCGCTTTCCCCCGGTCGGGGTCCGGCGCCCGCCTCCAGTTTACACCACTCCGCCAACTTCCCGCAGGGAGAACGCGGCACTCCCCCCGTAGGGTGAACCCGGCGCCCAAAAGCCAGGGGCCCGGCCGCGCCGTCAGAGCGCGCCGGACCCCCGAACCTGTGCTTTTACTCCCACGTACCACCGGCACGAAGCAGCATTATCGCTGCCGCAGGCCGGGCCCTTGAGCCCGCACTTTTACGCCACCCGCGCCCGGCCGTGCCCCTACCGGGTAGAGGTCGAGGAGCCGGCGCCCGTGGAGGTCCCGGCCGAGAGGCCGGACACGGGGGCCCACCATGGCGGTCTCGAAGGTTAGGAGGGTCAGGCTGCAGTTAAACAGGGCCTCGACGTACTGGGACTCGATGCGCAGCAACTGCTCCGAGGCCTGGAGCCCTCCAGACCGGTGCCCACGCCACCCCGTAGCGTACGCTCGCCAGGCGGTGGTTCTCCCGGACCCGCTCCAGACGGGCCTTCCGGCGAACACAATCGGGTACGACGGACCGGCGATGACACCGGGCGCAACCCTCCCGGCCGACCTGATGGACCAGAAGTAAGGCGCTTCAGTTGTGCGAGCCAACCACCTCGGCCAGGAAGGCCGTGAATTCCTCAAGGCTGCGCGCCCGCGCCGCCTTTCTCAGCAGCGCTTTGAGCACCGCCGGGTCCTCCACCTGCTCCAGCCTCCCGGGCAGGTCCTGCGGGTAGGCTCCCACCGTCTCCGCCAGGGCCTCCAGTACCGCCTCCACCAGGCCGCGGCGGCGGCCCTGGTGTAAGCCCTGCTGCAGTCCCTGTTGCAATCCCTGCTGTAATCCCTGCTGTAATCCGTGCCGTACTCCCTGGTCGATCCACTTTTCCCGGATGCCGTCGAACAAGGGCGATTGCTCCATCTGGCTCACCTCGATCACCTTGAGAATCACTTCCCGCGCCACGCGCAGCGAGGCGAATATCCCCAATCCCAGGTACAGGTCCGGCCGCGCCTCAGGCGGAGCCTCCCGCACCCGCTCCGCGCACGCCCGCAGCACTTCCTCTTCCGGTTCCTCGTGCCGCATCAATGGCACCAGCGGTATCAGGCCCACCGGTCCTCCCGCCAGTACTCCCGCCCCCGGTACCTCGGTCAGGTTGATCTGCCGGTACCAGAAGCTCACCACCCGCACTCCCAGACACTCGAAGCCGTACAGCCCCTGGGCCGGGCAGCCCGTGAGGTTGAGGACCACCGGGTACACCGGCAGGCCGTAGGCGCGGTGGTGCAGGGCCGTGTATTCCAGCAACCTCCGCGCCATCTCCGGGTCCGGCCGCGTCTGGACCTCCATGAGCATGAGGTATTCGTAACCGTTTTCCCGGACCTGGAACAGCAGGTCCGTCTCCCGCCGCGTGGCTACGGCTTCCTTTTCCGCCCGCCGTACCTCGCTCACCGGTTTGCCGCGTACGAATAAGACAAAGTCCGCCGCGTACCTGGCCGCCAGGGCCTTGAACACCAGGTCGATCTCTTGTGCCACCGGGCACCTCCGCCCAAACGTCAAAGGTCCTTCATCCTCAGTTTACACCACATCAGTGCTTTTCGGCAAGGAGGAGGGAGTCCCGCCCGCGCCGGGGAACTCGGCTCCCAAAAGCAAAAGGCCCGGCCGCGCGAGATGCGGTGCCGGACCCTTTCCCTCTGAGAGTACTCTCCCACCCGCAGAAGTCCGTGCCCCTACCGGGTTGAGGTCGAGGAGCTGCCGCCCGTGGAGGTCCCGGCCGAGAGGCCGGAGACGGGGGCCACTCTGGCGGTCTCGAAGGTCAGGACGGCCAGGTTGTAGTTGAACAGGGCTTCGACGTACTGGGACTCGATGCGCAGCAACTGCTCCGAGGCCTGGAGGACCTCCAGGATGGTGCCCACGCCCACCTCGTAGCGCAAGGACGCCAGGCGGTGGTTCTCCCGGGCCTGCTCCAGGCCGGCCTTTAAGTAGTCAAGTGCTTCCTGCGCAGCCCTCACGCTCAGGTACGCGGTCGTTATTTCGCTGGCCGCCTGCTTCTTTTTATCTTCCAGCGCCAGCTCCGCCTGCCGCAGGTCTACCTCGGCCAGTCGGGAGGTAAAGGTGTTGGGCGCGGTGTAGGCTACGGCCAGTCGGTGGGCTTCCCGCGCAACCTCGACGGAAGCCACAGCCTGCCGTACGTCCAGGCGCTTCTCCTGGGCTTCTGCTATGGCCGTATCCAGATCAACCGTGGCGTCTAACTGCAGGCGCTCTACCACTCCTTCGGGCTTGATGGCAACGTTCAGCGGCAATCCGACCTGACGGGCAAGCTCGACCTCGGCGGTCCGCACCTGGTTCTCCGCCGCGGCAAGGTCCGCGCGAGCGCGCGCCAACCCCGCTTCCGCGGCCAAGACGTCCGTCCGCGATACGGTTCCGGCGGTAGAGGCCGCCCTGGCCTGAGCGAGCTGCTGGGTGGCTCGCTCCACCGCCCGCTTGTTGGCGTCAACCAAAGCGCGCGCCTTAACGAGAGCATAATAGTCTTTGCTGATCAACAGCCGGACTTGCTCCCTGGTAACCTCGAAAGACCTGTCGGCTATCTCCAGAGCCAGTTTTTTCTGCATGTCCGCCAGGTACTTAACCTGTGCCTGCGACAAACTGCTCACTTTCTCCAACCGGCGGGCCGCTTCGTACGCCTGCTCCGCCTCGATACCGGCACGCGTCCGGGCCAGTTCTGCCTGCTTGATGAGGCTGTTGTTTTCGAGGGCCATATCGATAGCCTCTGTCAGGGTGAGTGTGATGCCCGACGAGTTACCATCAGTCGCTGCCGCAGGCAAGCCCGTGGAGGTTCCCCTTTTGAGGTCCGTAGATGATGCTCCGCCAGCCAATGTAGCGATAAGTGCCGTTGGCCTAAGCTGGCCATTGGCTTTTTGGAGGGATAATGCGTCCCCGTGAGCCTCGCTTGCTGTCTCTACCCTCAGGCCTCGCACATCCGCGACCCCGCTCGAGGCCTGCGCATACTGAGTTTTGTGGCCCAACTGTTCGCCTGTCAAATAGACCGGGGGTTCCGCGTTTAGCCCTGCTACAGGCTCCGCGCCCAAAACCGTAACGCCTACAACCAGACAAACAGCTACCACAAATAGGCGACGGGTCATCCTTCCACCCCAGTGCATTTTTCCTGTTTCCTGAATGTCCGAAAATGCCCGGACGCTCCGTACGTCCGAGAGGCAGAGGTACCTTGCTTACGCTATGAACCGCCGCGTGCTAGACGCACCGTTTGGGTCGCGCCATCCCACTCAACGGTGGCGCCCAATGCCTCTGCGACACGGCGTACCGGTACCATAACCCTACCTCGTTCAAGGAACGGACTAACCTCCATTGTTATGGACAGACCGTCTACCACTGCTTGGGCGTTGCCAACCACCACACACGCTTCCCGCCCGCCGCAGCGAGCCGTCACCGCCCGCGCATCGGGGTCCCATTGCACGCTTCCCCCGAGTGCCTCGACCACAAACCGGAGGGGAGCAACGGTCCTGTTATCCACCAGGCGAGGGGGCACTTCCATGATAACCTCGCCCGCCGGGGTATTCGTAATAGCTGATCCAATCCGTAGTTCAACCCACCATTCGGGGGCCTCCGGAAGTTGTCCCCCGGCGCCGGTCTCCGCCAGGTCGGCTAATACCACCTCAACCTCGTCGCCCTTCTGCCTGAGGAAAGCGACCCGCCCGTCCCCGATGGCGGGCTTGTACTCATTATAGGAAGTCCCGGCCAGGCCTTGCTCGACACCAGTCTTGAGATCCATTATAAAGATGTCATCATTGCCATAGCGCCGATCCGTCCAGACGACCACATCCCGCCAGATGGCAGGCTGATACTGGTCCGCGCTGTTGTTCGTCAGGCGCCGCTCCTCACCCGTGCCCACGTCATACAGGTAGATGTCCCGGTTCCCGTGCCGGTTATCGGTCCACACAATACGCGTACCCCATACCGCCGGCTCGGTCTGCACGCTGTCTACCGTGGTTACCGGCCTTTCCGTTCCGCCGGTGAGGTCCCGGTACCACACCCGCGGCCGCCCGGTGCGGTAATCGACCCAGGCCACGATGCTACCGGAAACGGTCGGGCTGCGCTGGTGGGCCGGGTTGTCGGTAACCCGGGTCTCCATGCCGCCCACGAGGTCGTAGGCGTAGATGTCGTCATTGCCGTTGCGGCGGTCCACCCAGACCAGAGTGCTACCGTCCGTGTTGCAACCGTACTTATAGGAACCCGGTGCTACTAACCTGCGGGCCCTTCCCACTACTAGGTCCATAATATAAAGGTCACTTCCGGCCGCTCCCGGTTGAACCCAAGCCAGCCACCGGCCACCGCCGGCCAGCCTACCTGCCAGATCAACCCTCTCCGCAAGCCGTAACGGCTTGCCCGCCTCCAGCGACCAGTACGCTTCTCCTCCTCCCCCCCGCTGGGCCAGCCACGCCACGCCATTCCCGACGACCCACGCCTGCCTGACCCCGGAACCAAGGTACAGCACCATCTCCGCACCCTGCGCGATATGTCCGCCCACCAGGAGCGTACTGCCGACCAGGGCCAGTACCACCACCCTCCAAACCGCGCCCGCCGTTTTCCAGCGGCCAAAATTCAACCCGCCCAGCCGCGGACACCCATGACAGCCGTTCAACCACGCACCACCCCCCGGATATCACCGCGACTCACTAGCAAATCGGGGGCTCCGCAGGGGAGCCCCCGATCGCCTTCGGTTAGCAGCGACTGGCTAGTTGTTGACCACCATCCACTTGATGACGCCCTTGTCGGCGTAGAACCGTACCGCGTCGTCCTTGCCGACATCGCGCAACGTCATCGGCATCGGGTCGGTCTCGTCGATGTCGTAGATGATGGTGTCGCTGTCCACCAAGTACCAGTTATCCGTGTCGTCCGCCGGGTCCGCGGTGCCCTTCGTGTCCACGATCCGCACGCGGTTCTCACCGCTCTTGACTTCCTTAACATACACAGCGCTGGAGACCGTACTGTTCACGTTCTCTACGCCGGTGAAGTCAAAGCCATTAGTGTAATCCACGGCACTGATCTTGCCCGCCGAGAAGGTGAGCTTAATCACGTCACCCTTGGTGACCCTGCTCCACCCGGTGGGCGTGCCGGATACCTTGTACGTGGTCGCCTGTCCGGCGCGGTCGACCTTGAGCCACCAGCCGTCGGCGTCCCTGCCCTTGTCCATTACCATGTAGAAATCTTTGGTCGCGATATCCTCGGTGGCCATCACGACAATGTAATCCACCAGCCCGTCGGCTCCGGAAGAGTAGTACGCAATCTGCACATCCTGCCCTCCGTCCACCGCATCGTAAAGATCCCTATACTTAACGACTGAGGCGTAGGTGTCGCCCTCGGTCCTGAGGCTGAAGACCACCACGTCGTCCGCGACCTGCAGCCATGTACTCCCGTTGACCTGCATGCGGCCGGTGTCAACATCGGTCATGGTCGCCCGCGTCCAGACGCTGCCTCCAGGCACAACCCCATCCGTCAGGTCGTCAAAGCTGTCGACCACACCGGCAGAGGTCACCGTGAACTCGACGAATACGTCGACATCCTGCTCGGAAGCGGCATAAGCATTCCTGAAGGCCTTTGCCTCGTCGCTGGAATCCTTATTAATCTCGTAGCTGGCCTCGGTACCGTCCGCCTTAAGTACCTTGATGTAATCTGTCACGCCGCTGGCGGAGGCTGCCTGCCGGATGACCTCCGTAACCACTCCGTAGATCTTATTGCCCGCCGCCTTCGTGCTGGTGATAAGCAGCTGGACCTGGCCCGCAGGATTGAGCCGCACCTCGACGTCCTGGTCGATCAGGTCCTTGTCAATGTTGCGCGCAACAGTCAGATCTCCATCGAAGTCGGTGCCGCCGTCGGTAGAATAAGTGGCGTTTTCGGCTAGTTCGTACCACTTGTCGCCGACCTGGATCTTGGTGGCTACGTCGGCGTTCGAATCGCTAACCTGGTAGGCGGTCAGCCTGCCCTGGGCCTTCTTGTCGGTGGCATCGAAGAGGTACTGCACGCCGCGCCCGTAGTTGAATACTAGGTCGTTCTCCTTCAGGTCGCTAAGACCCGCAAGCTTGCCGTTCTTAAACACATAATACTGTCCGTCCTTGTCGGAGAGATCCAGGCGCGTAGCGCTATAACCGTACCGCTTGCCGTCCTGCTTGAGCCGCACGACCTTCCTGTCGGCGTCCACCGAGTCGACGACCGCAGCCTGCCGCCAGTTCAGGAACTTGATGCGGACCGCCTTGCCGTCCTTGTCGATGGTCACCTTGTAAAGCTGGTCGGCGTCAAGCTTTTCACTGCTAGCGTTCGCCCACACGGTTGTGCCGTCGCTCCTATATACCACGCCAGCAGTTGTTATGCTGTTGCCATCCCAGCTAGCTCCGACTTGACGGCCGGTGCCGACGAACGTGGCGTTGGCCGCCACCTCATAACTC
Source organism: Ammonifex sp. (assembly GCA_020725605.1). GTDB lineage: Bacteria > Bacillota > Desulfotomaculia > Desulfotomaculales > DYER01 > DYER01. The sequence continues at coordinate 17,620 of DYER01000048.1, forward strand.
TTCCCGTTAATTTCGATGCGTGTTAGCTTACCGCTGCTGTTCGTGGTAACTTTGACCTCGTCCGCCGTCTGAACATCGTACTTTGCCTCAACGTAGTTGGCGTACCACTTGTCGTCCGTCTTATCGTAGTATATGATGTAGTCTACGACCCTATCGAGCAACGCCGGAAAATTCGCTACCCCGTAGAGCGTATAGTCCTTCGCCAGCTCGACGGTATCTCCGTTGGTGAGTACTAGACGTAGCTTGTTATCATGAAGATCGAAGTTAGTTACAACCTGATCCTTTACCAGTACAGAATCCTTAAAGCTGTCCGCCCGCAACGTGATCGGCTGGCCGTTGCGCAGCTTCTCCGTGAACACATTCTTTTCGGCGTCATAATCCACAATGTTCTCGTCGAGGGTTGCGTCGGTCAAGATCGCAACTTCGCCGCGGGTAGCCGGCATGGCGGCGCGCACGGTTATGTCCTCGGTCACACCAAGCTTTGCCGCCTTGGCGAGATAGTCGAACGGCCAATCGCCGGGTAGGTTGTCGTTATAACCCAGCAGGCGCATCAGTACAGTGATGACTTCCTGCTGCGTGATCTGGGCGTCGGGCTTAAAGGTTCCGTCCGGATAGCCCTTCACGTAACCTTGGGCCGCGGCGATGTTAACCCACCCCGTATACCACGCGCCGGTGGGTACATCGGCGAACGGGGAAGGTACGTTCTCGTACCCGGACGCCACGTCCTTCAGCCCGGCTGCAATCACGGCAAACTTACAAAACTCGGCGCGCGTGATGGTGTTGTCCGGTCGGAAGGTGCCGTCCGGATACCCGTCTATCACGCCCTGGGCGGCCAGCCGCATGATGGCACTCGCGGAGGGCTTACCTTGGATGTCGGAGAAGACCGCCGCGCTGGCCACCGCCGCCAGGCCGAAGACCGCAGCCGTGAGCACGAGCAGGAATAGCAGGTATTTCGCGCGTTTCATGCTTCTCGCTTAATCCTCCTTTGCGCTGGTCTTGGTTTGGGTTCGGCACCTCGCGGTACCCTGCGGGCGTCCGTCGCGCCCTCTCCCGCGGCGCGCCGTTGCGGTGCCGCCGCGGGCTCGAAATGTCTGCCTTCCGGGTATCCCCTCCCTCGCCGGTTGGTTGACTGGTTGCACTGCCGGTGACACCCCGCTTGTGGGGGGTCCCTGGCAGGCGAACCACTTTATTAGACGATGGTCCGGCGGGTTTGTTCCGGGTTCGGGTTGATTAAGTGGCGACCCCGAATGAAGCAGGCGGCGCCGACAAGGAGCCCGCGGAATGATCGCTCTGGTGGACTCAGGCGCGGTTCTGGCGCTGTTGAATCTGGCGTTGGCCCGGCAGGACCGCACCTTCCGACAGGGCCATTGACCATGCGGAGGGGGCGGGGCAAATCGCTCCGCCGGTCCACGGGAAGGCCCCGGTCCCGAGCGCGTGTTACCCGCGTCGGCCCACCCGGCGACCTTGCCGGGTCGATCCGGGCGGCGCGGCCGGGTGGCACCCTTACAAGCCCGTCAGCGCGGCCACGGTGTCCACCACCTCCGTGGCCAGTCCTACCGCCTCGCAGGCGGCCTTCTTGTTGTAGACCTTAGCCGGGATGCCGTCGGGCAAACCGTTGGGGTACCTGGTGGGGATGTAGTAGCCGTCCAGAATGGACCAGTTCACGCTTTTTTCCCGCACTCTCTCGTCGTAGCGGGCTGCCCTTTCTCCCAGGGCGCTTACGGAATGTCCCAAAACCACCGCTTCTCCCTTCGCGTACAGAAAGGCCTTCAGTGCCTTTTCTGCCACCTGCTGGGCCAGAAAGCAGGCGATGTGGTAGCCCCCTTCCTCCGCCAGTCTCCCGGCCCACTTCAGGTCCTCTCTGGCCTGTTCCAACCACCGCCTTGCCTCTTCAGTCGGCGCGGGCCTCATAGATTACCCTCCCTTCCGCAAGGGCCTTTTGCACGAAAGGCCGCCCCTGCATATTCTGCCACTCCTCGGGCGTGTAAACCAGGATGTCGGCCGCCACGCGCGGCGCCACCCACCTGTAAACGCTCGCCGTGCGTTCTACGTAGGGAAGGTCGGTCTCAAGGATCACGATGAGGTCCAGGTCGGTAAATTGGTCCGTACGCCCTCTGGCGTAGGACCCGAAGAGGATGACCTTTAACGCCCCCAGTTGCCTCAACCTGCGCACCATTCTACGCAGCTCCTTTTTAAGGCAAACCGCGTATTTCGCTCCTTCCGGATGATTCCCCGACAACACGCCCCCTCCCCGCTTTGCCTTGTCAGGATTTGTCCTCAACGGAACCGTACTTTGATGCACCCAACGTGACGCCGGGAAGGCGGTCCGCCTTCCCTCAGCCGAGCATCCCGGCCACCAGGCGGGCGATGGCGGGCGAGGCCGTGAGGCCGGGGGACTCGATGCCGATGAGGTTGACGAATCCCGGGAGGCCGCGGTCCGCCTCGTGCCGGATTACGAAGTCGCGCGGTGGCTGGCCCGGCCCCTGGAGCTTGGGACGGATGCCCGCCATTTCCGGGCTCAGGTCCTCCGGCTCCAGGTCCGGCAGGAAGCGCCGCGCGCCCTCCCAGAAGAGGTGGCGCCGCTCCTCGCCCACGCCGTATTCCGGTTCCGAAACGTAGAGCGTATCGGGGCCCAGGCGCATGCGCCCGCCCAGGTCCAGGGTGACGTGAATGCCCAGCCCCGTGCCCTGCGGGTGGGGGACCGGGTAGACCAGGCGCGACACCAGGCGGCTTTTGGCCGGGCACACGCTGAAGTAATGGCCCTTGCAGTAGTGGAGGCGGTAGCCCAGCCGGTCCACGTCCAGGCCCGCCATGGCGGCCACGCGGTCGGCCCGCAGGCCGGCGCTGTTGACCACCACGCGGCTGCGGAAAGCGTAGGTGCCCTCGCGGTCGCGCACCCAAACCAGGTAGCCGGCACCGGTGAATTCCAGGCCCACCGCCTCGGTGCGGCACACCAGCTCGGCGCCCCGCTCCCGGGCCAGCCAGAGGTAGAGCTCCATGAGGCGGTGCACGTCCACGATACCCGTGTCGGGCACCAGCAGCCCCAGCCGGGCCCGCACCCGGGGCTCCAGGACCGCGACCTCCCGGGACGTCAGAAACCTCAGTCCGGCAACGCCGCTGGCCGAGGCGTTACTTGCCAGGGCCTCCAGGCGGGGCTCTTCCCCGGCCTCGGTGGCCGCCACCAGCTTGCCCAGCCGCCGGTGGGGCACGCCGTAGCGGGCGCACAGCTGGTAGAGGAGACGGTTGCCCTCCACGCAGGTGCGCGCCTTGAGGGAGCCGGGAGGATAGTACAGTCCCGCGTGGATCACCTGGCTGTTGCGGCTGCTCGTCTCCCGGCCAATGCCCTCGTTTTTCTCCAGGATGTAGACCTTCCGGCCCCTCGCCGCCAGGGCCGCGGCCACGGCCAGGCCCACCACTCCCGCTCCGATCACCGTCACGTCTGCTTCCGACATAACCCCTCCTCCAGGCCCGGGTGGAATCGGTAATGGTTAATTCGTCCCCGGCAGGAATCCACCTCTTTTTGTGGAAAAATTCCACCGAAGGTGTGGAGTCATGTGGTCCGTCCGCGCGAAGGAGATGGTCAAAGCAAACCCCAACCGGCCCGGAAGGCGCATCGTGGTGGTGGGCGGCGGCCCGGCCGGCGTGGCCGCGGCCGAGGCGGCGCGCGCCGCGGACCCGGACGCCGCGGTGCACCTGGTGGCCGCCGAGCCCCACCTGCCGTACTACCGCCCCCGTCTTTCCCACGCCATCGGCAAGACCCTTAAAATCGAGACCATTCACATACACCCGCCGTCGTGGTACGCCGAACGCCGCATTGACGTGCGCCTGGGCCGCGCCGCCACCGGCATCGACACCGCGAACCGCAGGGTCCTCCTGGACGACGGCACGGAGTTACCCTTCACCGCGCTGGTGCTGGCCCAGGGTGGCCGGGCCTTTTTACCCCCGGTGCCGGGGCACGACCTACCCGGTGTGTTCACCCTGCGGCAGTGGGCGGACCTGCAGGCCATTGCGCGGTGGGCCGGCGCGGCCCGGAGGGGAGCGGTGGTGGGCGGCGGGCCCCTGGGCCTGGAAATCGCCTGGGCCCTGCGCCGGTGGGACCGGGAAGTAACGGTGCTGGAAATGGGGGAGCGCCTGCTGGGCCGGCAGCTGGACGCCCGCGGGGCGGAGATCCTCAAAGAGATCGCGGCGGCCAAAGGCATCCGCGCCCTGACCGGGGTGACCGTGGAGGGCCTCGAGGGTGCGGAGCGCGTGACGGGCGTGAGGGTACGCGACGCCGGTACCCTGGAGGCCGAGTTCGTGATCTTCGCCGCGGGTGTGGTGCCCGAAACAGGGCTGGCGCGGGAAGCCGGGCTGGAGGTGGGCCGCGGCATCGTCGTGGACGAGGCCATGCGGACCTCCGATCCGGACGTGTTCGCGGCCGGCGACGCGGCGGAATTTCAGGGTCGGGTCTTCGGCCTCTGGTCCGTGGCCGTGGAGCAGGGGCGCGTGGCCGGCGCCAGCGCGGCGGGCGGCCGGGCCCGCTACCGGCCGGTGGCGCCCTCCAGCGTGGTGCAGGTGCTGGAGACCGGCATTTTCAGCGTGGGGCAAACCGACGGGCCCCGGGTGCTGGTGCGGGACCGGGGCCCCCGGGGCTATACCAGGCTCGTCTTCGAGGACGGCCGCCTGGTGGGGGCGGTCCTCATAGGCGACGTGCAGGCCGGTCCCCGCCTCAAGGCCGCCGTGGACGCAAGAACGACCGTGGCCCTGCGGCCGGATACGACCGTGGAAGAAGTGCTGCACTTGCTGACCCGCCGCGGGCGCTGACCCCGCCCCCGGCCGGACCGCCGGAGGGCACGCCGGAAATCCCCGGCTACCCCGCCTGGTTGAGTCAAATAATTTGCCGGGGCGAGATCCGATGGGTGCCGCATTCACGCTTCGGATCCCGTCCCCGGCGCACTTGCCTGTCAGGTTATACCATCACGATTGATTACCGCGCGGCGCCCTGCGGTTGCGAAGCGGTGGGCAGGCGCCCTCTTACCGTGCAATTGGTCCGAATATCGCAGGAAGCCGCATTGATTTCTTTAATTTTTCGGAGCAAGGTAAAGAGGTCTGCGAAGTACACGGCGAAGGCTTCGCGCTTCCCGACCATGGTATCACCTCCTTACCGAGTGCAGCCGATCGGAATATACCCGGTGGGCCCGCTCAGGCCCCCGCTCGGTTAAGGCCCGTGTCACCTGCAGGCTCCCGGGCCCCACCGGTACTTCTCGTACCCGGAGCGCGTACGTCTTATACCTTACACGACGCCGGATGCGGCCCGGACTCCGCGTCCGAACCCCCGGCAAAGGCGAAGACCCGCAAACCGTACGCGCACCGTTGCGGGCCTCCCCGATCGCGAGAGCCGTGCCACCGAGGGACTGACCAATCACCCTCGGGGTACATCTGGGTTCCACCGGTAGCTCGAATCTTAGCACACCGGCAATGGGGTGTCAAGGGCCGGTAGTCTTCGGTTTATGGTGGCTAAAGTCCACCTTCAACCGTGGGGAGTAACTATATTTTCCTATCGTGCCCTTCCGAAGCATAGGCCGCCGGGAGGGCTCTGATTGGATTTTGCGCGCCGTCACCGGTTCAGGCGCCCGCGCAAATAGGCCGGCACGTCCCCCAGGGGTATTTCTTCCTGTTGCCCCGTCTCCATGTGGCGCACCGCCACGCAACCCCGGGCCCACTCGTCGGCGCCCAGGATCAGGGTAAAGGCCACCCCGAGCCGGGCCGCGTGCTTCATCTGGGCCTTGAGGCTGCGTCCGAGATAGTCCCGGTCCGCGGCAAACCCGGCCCGCCTCAAACGACGCAGCAGGTCCGCCGCCGCGCCCTCGGGGGCCCCGGCCTCCACCAGGTATACTTCCGGCCCCCCGCGCGCCGGCAGCTCCACGCCCCTTTCGGCCAGATAGAGGAGGGTCCGCTCCATGCCGATGGCGCAGCCCACCGCCGGCACGTGCGGCCCGCCGCACTCCTCCACGAGACCGTCGTACCGTCCCCCGCCCCCGAGGGCGTTCTGGGCCCCGAGGCCCGGCACCGTGATTTCGAAGGCGGTGCGGGTGTAGTAATCCAGGCCGCGCACCAGACGGGGGTTGAGGCGGTAGCCGATACCGTCCCGCTCCAGATGCCGCCTCAGGCCGGCGAAGTGGTCCGCGCAAGGGGCGCACAGGTAGTCGGGCGCCGTGGGGGCCCCGGCCAGCAGGGCCCGGCAGGCCCGGTTCTTGCAGTCCAGGACGCGCAAGGCACTGCGCTCCAGCCGCCGCCGGCAGTCCCCGCACAGGTCCGCCAGGTGCGGCGCGAGGTACCGCCGGAGGCGCTCCGCCAGCACGGGGCGGCACTCCGGGCAACCCACGCTGTTCAGTTCGATTTGCACGTCCGGAGTCCCGAGCTCGGCGAAAAAGTCCACGGTCAGCGCGATGACCTCGGCGTCCACGGCCGGGTCCGCGCTGCCGAAGACCTCCACGCCGAACTGGTGGAACTGCCGCAGGCGCCCGGCCTGGGGTCGGTCGTACCGGAACATGGGGCCCAGGTAGAAAAGCTTCACCGGCTGCGGCCCGGCGTGCAGCCCGTTTTCCAGAAAGGCCCGCACCACGCCCGCGGTCCCCTCGGGCCGCAAAGAGAGTTCGCGGCCGCCGCGGTCCCGGAAGGTGTACATTTCCTTCTCGACGATGTCGGTGCCCGCGCCCACGCTGCGCACGAACAATTCCGTGTGCTCGAATAGCGGGGTGCGGATTTCCCGGTACCCGTACCGGCGGCACAGGTCCCGGGCCCTTTCCTCCACGTATTGCCACTTCTCTACTTCCCCCGGGAGGAGGTCCGCGGTCCCCCGGGGACGGGTGGTCAGCATGCAGCTCCCCTCCAGAAAGTTACGGGCGCCCGCGCGACCGGGGCACGAAAACCCGGCGCGGGGCGGAAAAATTTTTCCGAGGCAGTTACACATGGCGCCGCGCGCCGGCCACCAGGGCACGAAAGTGCGCCACCGGCGGGGAGAATTTTCCGGGCAGCCCGATCAGGACGTCCGGCGGCGCACCAGGTCCACGCCCACGCGCCAGTAATACCCCAGGTCCTCCAGGCGCAACAGGAGGCACGCGGCCAGGTACACCAGGGCCCCGAGGGCCACCTCTCCCCCCACGCGCCCTGCAAGCCACCAGAAGCCCCGCGGAAAACCGGCGGCGAACTGCTCGGCCGCCAGCACGGCCAGGCACACCGCGGCGGCCCCGAGGCCCACGCGCACGAAAAAGGCAGAGGGCAGTTCCCCGGCCAGACCCGGGATGCGGCGCAGCAGCACCAGCACCAGGCCCAGGCCCAGGAAGCCGGAGGCCACGGTGTCCGCCAGGGCCAGGCCCGCGGCCTCCATCCGGGGCAGCAAAAGGAGGCTGGCCGCCAGCTTCACCCCGATACTGGCGGTGGCCAGCAATACCGGGGTCCGCGTGTCCCTGAGGGCGTAGAAGCTCTGGGTCAGCAGGGGGTTGACGCTGTAACCGATGAGGGCCGGGGCGAAGCAGGTCAGTGCGCCGGCCGTGACCGCGGCGGCCTGCAAATCGAAGGCCCCGCGCAGAAAAAGCAACTCCACCACGGGCCGGCTCAGCACGGCCAGGCCCAGGGCCGAGGGGACGCCGAACAGGACCCCAAAGCGCACGACCCGTCCCAGGGGGCGGGCCAGGGCCGCGGCCCCCGCGCCAGCCGCCCGATCGCTCAAGGTGGGGAAGACCGCCGTGGAAAGGGCGTAGGCGAACAGGCCCTGGCCCAGGAAGGCCACCTTCTGGGCGTAGTTCAGGGCCGCTATGCTGCCCGCCGCCAGACCCGAGGCCAGGAAACGGTCGATGAGCAGGTAAATCTGACCCACCGAGGCCCCCAGCATGACCGGCCAGACCAGGCGCGCCATCTCCCGCACGCCCGGGTGGCCCACGTCCAGGCGCGGGCGCAAGCTCAGGCCCACCCTCCGCACCACCGCCCCCTCCACGCCGGCGATCACCACCGCGCTCAGGGCCATGCCCGCCGCCAGCGCGTGGATCTCCCACGGTCCGGCCAGGGCCAGAACCGTGAGGATGATGGTGGTGTTCTGGATCACCCCGTTGGCGGCCGGCACGCCGAAGATGTGGTTGGCGTTGAGGAGGCCCGTGTAGAGACAGGCCAGGGCCAGGAAGACCGACGAGGGCAAGAGGATGTAGCTCATCTGCACGGCCAGGGCCTGGGTGGCGGGCGCCATACCGGGCGCGATCAGCCGCACCAGCCGCGGCGCCTCCAGCAGGCCCACCAAGGTCACCAAACCCGTAAAAATGACCACAAGAGTCTGAACCGTGGTAAAAAACCGCCAGGCCTCGTCCACCGCGTTGCGCGCCCGGTAGCCGGCAAACAGAGGGATGGCCACCGTGGTCAGGGCCATCCCGAAGATGGTCTGCAGGGCATTGGGAAGGAAGAAGGCCACCAGGTAGGCGTCCACGGGGGCCGAGGCGCCGAAGGCGCGGGCAATGACGACCTCGCGCCCCAGCCCCAGCACCCTGGAGGCCAGGGTCAGGCCGGTTATCAGCAGCGCGGCCCCGGCCACCCTCCCGGCGGTGCCATGCAGACGCTCTGCCACCCCCGACACCACACCCCTGGATGTTCGGAATTGGTATTGGCCCGGCTACCTTCGCAGTGCCATTATAGACCCCGGCGGCAGGCCAGTCAAGGTGGCCTGTTGAGAGACCTTGAGTCGCGCCGGTGGGGGAATGCAAAAGGGCTCCAATCTCCGGAGCCCTCAATTTTCCTGGTGGACGCGAGGGGAATCGAACCCCCGACCTCTTGAATGCGAGTCAAGCGCTCTCCCGCTGAGCTACGCGCCCGTGCGCTATGATTTTAACACGTTCGGGGCGCCGATGCAACCCCCAATGCCTTCGCCCTTGCGGGGTTCCGGTTCTGAGGCGCCGCCGCGCGTAATTTTCCCACCGGTGGCCGCGCCGCGGGCGGCCCGGTTGCCCCGGCCCGCGGTGCCCGTTCCTTCGTATTCGAGGGCGGGGCCGCTACTCTTCCGGCGCCGGAGGCACGGGGACGGAGGTCAGGGACACGTACCCAATTTCCCGAAGATCCGAAAGCCGGTGCATTTTGACCAGGGATTCCGATACGGTGTAAAGCGTGTCTTCGATGTAAAGGGTTCTCCTGACCGGGTAAAAGGAATCTCTGGCGGGCACGTTCGCTGGGCCCCCGGCGGATTCGCCGTAGTGGGCAATCCTGCCCTTTAACCCGATGCCTTCCGCGAGGGAAATGTCGAAAACGCAGGCTCCCTCCCAGCGACCCTCATGGGGCGCCTTCCCGGGCCCGGTCATGATGCGGAAGGGCGGGTGGAGGGAGACGGGTATGACCAGCAGGTTCTTCTCCCGGCTGAACAGCACCGCCCTGTGGTCCTGCAGGGCCGGGGAATACGAAAGGGGGTTTTCGATTACGTACCTGGCCATCTCCCTCGGTGCCGCCGGGTCCGACACGTCGAAAAGGGCGATTTTGATCCCCAGATCCCGCACCGGCGGCGGGACGGTAAACGGCCCCTGCTGCTCGGGCCCGGGCGCCTCCGTGACCTCCCTGCCGATACCGATGAGGTGGTTGTCATCGTAGGGGTGGAGGTAATCGGAATAGCCCGGAATCTTGAGTTCACCCAGCACCCGCGGCTGCCGCGGGTCGTGCAGGTCGATGACGAAGAGGGGGTCCACGCGCCGGAAGGTGACCAGGTAGGCGCGTTCGCCCATGAACCTGGCCGCGTAGATCCTTTCCGAAAGGGCCAGACCGGTCAGTTTGCCCACCACATGGAGGTTTTCGTCCAGGACGAAGATGTTGTTCCTCGTGGCCGGCCGCTCCGGGAACAGGAAGCCCTCCGTGGTGGTGGCGATCCTGAAGTGGCCGTGGTATTCGTCCATGGAGAACTGGTTTAGCAGGCGGCCGGGCACCTCGCCCCGGCCGAGGTACTCGACGTCCGCGCCCGCCACCCCGAGCTTGTGGATCACGGTGCGGTCGCCCTGCCGCGCCAGCTCCCGGTGCCATTCCGCCCGCAGGGCCTCGATGCGCCCGGCCAGGTCCGCCGCGGCCTGCGTGTCCAGGGAGGCGAGGTAATCCTCCAGCAGGGCGCCCACTTCCAGCAGCTTCCGCCCACCGCCTACCTCTGCATCCCGTATGCGTTTCACTTCCTTCCGCAGTTCCTCCGGTACCAGTTCCGCAAGCCGGTCAAGCAACCCCCGCAACAGGGGTGTGAGGTCCGGCGCCTTGGGGCCCGTCAGGTACACGTGCTGCCGGGAGGCGTAGAGGTGCTGGGAGACGCCGGTGAGAAAGGTCTTTTCGGCCGGGGCCGCGGCGTCGTCCCGGACGTTGAGGGCCAGGACCATGGTGTACCGGTAGGAATGGTCCGGAAAACCGAAATAGTGGATGCGGGTGGGGGAAACGACGTGCACCTGCCCGTCGACGCTCAATTCGGGCAGCGCGATTTTTTCTTCGCCCGGCCCCGCCTCCAGGGGCAGGCTCAGGATCACGTAGACGTAATCGTCGATCATACGCGACGTCACGTAGTATCCCCGCACCCCGAGGTCCCGTTTCAACACCGGGGCGCTCCGGTCCCCGACGTCGTAAACCCGGATGGCGGTCTTGCCTCCTTGCGGCCCGGCCACGAAGACCACCAGCCGGTCCCCGTTGACGAAGGCCTCCAGGGGCCGGCCTTCGCACGCCAGTTCGGAAACCACACGGGCCTGCTCGGGAGGATGGGCCCGCACGAGGGCCACCTTGCCGCCGGTGAGAACGTAGAGGAACCGGCCGTCGGTTTTGACGACATCGGCCTCGTCCACACCCTGCACCTGGACGTTGGTGCCGGAGTAATCGGAAGGCACTTCCGCCGCCTGGGCCGCCACCCCGGGCGCGGGCTCCTTTGCGGCGCGCACGCGGCCGTCCGAAAGTATGCCGCCTACCCCGGGCAGGAAGAAATAGTACCGGTAGAACTCCCCTGCCAGGGCCGTGTTCTCCCGCACGTACCTTTCCAGTTCTTCATAAGAGGAAAAGGTCCGGGGTTCCGAAATTGCGCGTGGCATCCCTTCTACGCCGGGGTTGCCGGAAATGACGGTGGCGGTCCGGGAATTCGTTTCCGCGGCGTAAACGGAAATCCCCGTCAGAGTGGCCGCCGCCACCAGGCAGGCCACCGCCAGGTAAAGCACCCCTGTCGCTCTCACGGTTCCGTGCCCCCTTGACCGGTCCGGAATTAGATCCCGGCAAGCGTTACGCACCGGCTCGGCCGCCCGGTGCAGCTTCCGTAACCGGTTTGCCGCCCGCTATAACGGAAGAACTTGGGAGACGGTCCATATGGGTTGCCCCGAGGCTCTACCGCGTAAGCCACTAACTAGAGACGGAAGAACTCCCGGAACGTTACGCCTCTCTCGAAGGGGTTTGTGCGGTGCACACAGAATAGCATAAACCGGGAGGGGACCGCGTGTCTGTGGAAAGCTTGCTGGCGGGCCTGCGCTCTTACCGGCAGGCGGTCGCGGTGAAGGAGATACCGGCCCGGGAGCCGGAGTACGCCCGGCCCGACCCGCCCCTGCCGCCGCCCCTGGAAGGCTACCTGGAGCGCCGCCACATCCGGCTCTACAGGCACCAGGTCGAAGTGCTCCGCAATTTACGCGAGGGCCGGGACGTGGTCCTGACCACGCCCACGGCTTCGGGCAAAACCCTGGCCTTCAACCTTCCCGTCTTCGAACACTTCCACTACAACAGGGCGGCCACGGCCCTTTACCTCTACCCCATGAAGGCCCTGGCCCACGACCAGCTCGCCGCCCTGCGGGAACTGTCCGAAGAAACCGGTATTCGGACCGAGGCGGCGGTCTACGACGGTGACACGCCGCGGGAAGAGCGCCCGCGCATCAGGCGCAGGTCGCGGCTCGTCCTCACCAACCCCTACGCCCTGCACCGCTACCTCCAGTGGCACCACCTGTGGGCGCGGTTTTTCGCCAGCCTCGCCTTCGTGGTGCTGGACGAGGCCCACTGGTACCGGGGCGTGTTCGGTTCCCACGTGGCCTGCGTCCTGCGCCGGCTCTTACGCGTGCTGGACCACTACCGGGCCCGACCGCGCTTCGTGGTGTCCTCGGCCACCATGGCCGACCCCACAGAACACGCCCGGCGCCTGACGGGCCGGAACTTCACCCTGGTGGACGCCGACGGCTCGGCCCGGGGCCGGAGGTTTTTCCTGTTCTGGAACACGGCCCTGTACCCGGAGATCTCCCCCCACCGGCAGGCGGCGGAACTCCTGGCCTTTTTCGTGCGCGCCGGACTGCAGACCCTTTGCTTCGCACCTTCCCGGCGGACCGCCGAATTCTACGCCCGCTGGGCCGCCGCGGCCGCGGGCGGGGTGGAAGTGGCGGCCTACCGGGCCGGATACCTCCCCGAGGACCGGCGCAGCATCGAACGCCGCCTGAAGGAAGGCGAGCTGCGGGGAGTGGCGGCCACCAACGCCCTGGAGCTGGGCGTGGACATCGGCGGCCTGGACGCGGTGATCATAGCCGGCTATCCCGGAACCGTGGCCTCCTTCCGGCAGCAGGCCGGGCGGGCCGGCAGGACGCGGCAGGACGCCCTGGTGGCCTTCGTGGCCCTCGACGACCCCCTCAACCAGTACTTCGCCCGACACCCGGACCGGCTGCTGGGCCGGGTGACCGAGCAGGCCGTCGTCAACCTGGAGAACGATTACGTCCTGCGGCAACACATCTTGTGCGCGGCGGCGGAGCTGCCCCTCACGGAAGGGGACGTGGCCTGGTTCGGCCCCCGGCTGTTGGAAACGGCCCGCGAGCTGGCCGCGGCCGGTGGTTTGAGCCCGCTGGCCGGACCCGGCGGCCGGACCCGCTGGGCGTACCGCGGGCCGGAGGCCCCGGCCCTCGCGGTGAGCCTGGACGCCTTCGGCGAGGGCCTGGTGCAACTGGTGCACCGGGGCCAGGTGGTGGAATACCTGGATCGCCGCCGCGCCTGCCTGGAGGCCCACCCGGGCGCCGTCTACCTGCACCAGGGGGAGGCCTACGTGGTGAAGTCCCTGGACCTGGAGCGGGGCCGCGCCGACCTGGAGTACCTTCCGGACGCCGATTACCACACCACGGCCCTGACCCGCACCGAGCTGCGGGTGAGCCAGGTGCTCGCGTCCCGTGCCGGACCCTCTTACGGGCTGGCCCTCGGGCGCGTGGCCGTGAAGGAGGTCGTGACGGGTTACGCGGTCAAGAAGTACGACCGCGTCGTGGGCGCCCACGACCTGACCCTGCCGCCGGTGGAGTTCGACACCACGGCGGTCTGGGTCCATTTGCCCGAGACCCTCAGGTCCGGCGCGGCCCGCCTGGGAGACTGGGAAGGCGGGTTGCACGCGACGGAGCACGCCCTGATTGCCGCGGCACCGCTGCTGGCCATGTGCGACCGCTGGGACGTGGGGGGACTCTCCACCCCCTTGCACCCCGCGACGGGCCGCCCCACCATTTTCGTCTACGACGCCTTTCCGGGCGGCACGGGCATTGCCGAGCGGCTCTTCGAGTGTTTCCCGGACCTGATACGCGGGGCCCTCGACCTCATTTCGTCCTGCGGCTGCCGCGACGGCTGCCCTTCGTGCGTCATGTCTCCCAAGTGCGGCAACAACAACCAACCCCTGGACAAGGAAGTGGCCCGCGCCATCCTGGCCGCCCTCAACCGGCAAAACGTCCGGGAGAATGAGGCCCCCGTCCCATGACGAATACTTTAAACGCAAGGGGAGGGACCCGACGATGAAACTCAGGGTCAGGGCGGGAGACAGGGACGTGGAACTGGGCAACCTGGACAAGGTCTTCTGGCCGGCCGAAGGGTATACCAAAGCGCACCTCCTGCGCTATTACGCCGCCGTGAGCCCCTACCTGCTGCCCCACCTGATCGGGCGGCCCATGGTGCTCAACCGCTATCCCGACGGCATCACCGGAGGATCCTTTTATCAGAAGGAATGTCCCTCCCACTTCCCGGAATGGCTGCCCACGGTGGTCATGCCCTCCGAAGGTAAGCGGAAGTCCATCAACTACTGCCTGGTGGAGGACCTGGCCGGCCTGCTCTGGGTCGTAAACCAGGGCGCCATCGAGATGAATCCGTGGCTCTCGACGTGGTCGCGGCCGGATCACCCCACCGCGGCCGCACTGGATCTGGACCCCGAGCCCCCCGCGGGATTCGCCGAAGCCCGGCGCCTGGCCCTCCTCTTGCGGCCCCTGCTGGCGGACCTGGGCCTCAGGGCCTACCCCAAGACCTCGGGCGCCGGCGGCCTGCACCTCTACATTCCGGTGGCCGGCCGCTACACCTTCGCCGAGGTGCGCCGGGCCCTGGGAACGCTGGCCACGGTGGCCCGCGCCTCCTGGCCCGAACTCTGCACGCTGGAGCGCCCGGTAAATCGCCGCCGGGGACGCGTCTACATAGACGTGAGCCAGAACGGGCGCGGCAAGACCATCGTCTCTCCGTACAGCGTTCGTCCCCTGCCCGGGGCCCCCGTTTCCACACCCCTCACCTGGGAAGAACTGGCGGACCCCGACCTTTCACCGGCCGGGTTTAACATGGCCACGGTGCCGGAACGCCTGGCGGTCAGGGGCGACCTTTTCGCCCCGGTGCTCACCGAAGGCCAGAGCCTCGAAGCCCTGCTGCGGAATTGAATTGCGGTGCATTGTGAAAAATTAGACGGTTTTCCGTTACCGTTCATCCGGCAAATCCGGCATTTGAGGATGAGTGTATTTCATTTTCCCAAAAACCGTATACTATTGAAAGTACCATCGCCAATAAGAGGTGACGAATGATGAGTTTTGTCCAAACATTAGAACTATTTCGGGCCATGGGGGTCAAGGCCCTGCCGGTGCCCGGCACCAACAAGTATACCATCCGCTTCGCCGACGGCTATACCGCTTACGTGCGTGAGGCCACCCTGATGAAACTGCCGCCCTCCCACCACGACACGCGGGCCTTCCTGCAGTCCCTGCGGCAGCAGGAAGCCGGCCGCAAAGCAATATAGGGGGCGTGAAGGAACCGCCCCCTGAAATTTTTGGCGCCCCCTCAGGTACGGCGCCGCTCCAGCATGTTCTGGATCTGGGCCACGATCTGCGGCGCCAGGTCGATGAGCCGG
Source organism: Ammonifex sp. (assembly GCA_020725605.1). Classification (GTDB taxonomy): domain Bacteria; phylum Bacillota; class Desulfotomaculia; order Desulfotomaculales; family DYER01; genus DYER01. The sequence goes on from DYER01000048.1 coordinate 32,729, forward strand.
TCCACGATGTTGCCGTCCACCGGCAGCATCCGCACCTGGCCCTGCCCGACCACGAGAAAGCCCACCGGGTGGACCGCCACCCCGGCCCCGCTGCCGCCCCCGAAGGGCAGCGGCGTCTGGTCCGCCCCCCGGGGCCGCTCCGTCTCGAATTCCCCGCCCCCGGCCGCGAAGCCGCAGGATACGCGGGAAACGGGAATGATAACCGACCCGTCCGGCGTCTCTACGGGGTCGCCCACGACCGTATTGACATCCACCATGGCCTTGATGCTCTCCATGGCCGTCTTCATCAGGCCCTCGATGGGATGTTCCAATGCGTTCACCGCCCGCCGCTCTGCTTTAGCTGCCACCAATCAATATGGCCCGTTTCCGGCCCGGATATGCAGTTTGTCGCGAGGGTCGGGAGAAGCCCGTGTCATCTCGGCCGAGTGTGCGAATGGGGCACTCGACACCGCAAGAGACCCGCACGGTCCCGCCCGGCCCCCAGAATGCCCGCTGCGGCGAAGGGTACGTTCGAGGATAGAGAGACCCCTGACACGAGCGGGTGGTCTTCCGGCATCATGCGCGCGAAGATTTCCTGGTCGAAAAAGTTGGCCTGCGGGTTAAGTTTCTTTACCGCCATGAGATTGAAGGGTACCTCGCCTTCGACTAAAGCACGGTGAGAAACTGCCCCCGGCCCCGCGGGGTCGGATACCCGTAAACCTTTCCCTCAAAGACCGCATGCGACGAAGGCACTGCACCACCTATGAAAAAGCGCAAGCGCGTTCTTCCGCCGCGAGAGGCAACGGTAGCTCCTCTACGACCAAGCGCCTCACCCCGCGCCCCAAATCGGACGCTTGCGCCACCGGATAAGGCACCGCGCGACGCTCCATCCGCTGCTCCTTGACCTGGGTCCGCAGGGGGTCGGCCACACGGTAAGGCTCGCCCCGGGTCAGGAGGGTCCAGATGAGGGTCAGCAGTTTCCTGGCCGCCGCCACGATGGCCACCTTGTAGCCTTTACGGGCCCGGAGACGGGTGAAAAACGCCTGCGGGGGACCGGGCACCCGCACGGCCTGGTGGGCGGCCTGTATTAGAATGCAGCGCAAGGTACTGCGGCCGGCCCTGGTGATGTGGCCGGTATAGCGCCGCTTCCCGGAGGCATATACCTGCGGTACCAGGCCGACGTAGCTGGCCAGCTTCTTGGCGGAGGGAAAGCGTTGCACCTCGCCTATTTCGGCCAGGATGGTCATGATGCCCACCACGTTCAACCCCGGCACGCCGAGCAAGAGCCGGACCTGCGGCATGGTCTTCGCTCTGGCGCAGAGTTCGCCCTCCAGGGCCTTGAGCTCCTTGTCCAGGGCGTCGATGAGCCCGAGAGCCGACTGGAGAATGATCGTTTTTGCTTGGGGCAGGGTCAAGGTCTTGAGGAACCCCCGGCCGCGCCGGCCGAAGAGGTCGCTCACGGGGCTCTGGTAGAAGTTAGCGCACCAGCACCGCATGGACGGTGTTCTTCAGGCGGGTTCTCAGTTGCACCGGGCGGGTGTGGTACTCGAGCAGCAACCGCAGCTCGCGCTGCTCGGGACCGGACACCCAGACCTCGGGA
>DYER01000049.1 GCA_020725605.1 Ammonifex sp.
GCCAGCCCACCCTGGAGTCCCGGGGCGTGTTCGCCGTGGTGCAGCCCGAGAAGTGCGCGGCCTGCCTGACCTGCGTACGGCTTTGCCCCTTCAACGCGCCGCGCATCGTGGAGAACGTGGCCCAGATCGAGCCCGTACTGTGCCAGGGCTGCGGCACCTGCGCCGGGGAGTGCCCCAACAAGGCCATCGCACTTCAGGGCTACAGGGACCGCCAGCTCGCGGGCATGGTCGCAGGTCTCTTCGCGGAGGTGTGAGCGGTGTTCGAACCGAGGATCGTGGCCTTTTGCTGTCACTACTGCGCGTACTCGGCCGCGGACCTGGCCGGGTCCATGCGGCTGCAGTACGCGCCCAACATAAGGGTGGTCGAGATGCCCTGCTCGGGCACCATCGACGCCCGGGTGATCCTCGCGGCCTTCGAGGACGGGGCCGACGGGGTCTACGTGGCCGGTTGCCTTGAGGGGGACTGCCACTTCCTGAAGGGCAACTTCCGGGCCAAAAAGAGGGTCCATTACGTGAAGAAGCTGCTGGACGACATCGGCCTGGGCGGGGAGCGCCTGGAATTCTACAACCTCTCGGCGGCCATGGGTACGCGCTTCGCCGAGATCGCCAACGAGATGACCGAGCGCATCAAAAACCTCGGCCCCAGCCCCCTGAAGGCCAAGGAGGTGGCGGGCGCATGATCGTGGCCGAACAGAAGCCCTTTGCCGAGATCGCCGGGTTCGTGGCGGACTGCAACAAGATCCTGGTGGCCGGGTGCCTGGGCTGCGTGGCCGTCTGCCTGGCCGGCGGGGAAAAGGAGACCGAGATCCTGGCCGCGGCCCTGAGGATGCACCGCCGGCTCCAGGGCAAGCCCCTCGAGACCGTGACCTACACCGCCACCCGCCAGTGCGACCCCGAGTACGTGGACGCCATGGCGGACCTGGTGAAGGACGTGGACGCCGTGGTCTCCCTGGCCTGCGGCGTGGGGGTGCAGTACATCGCCGAGCGCTATCCCGACAAGTGGGTGGTGCCCGCCCTGAACACCAGGTTCGCCGGGGGCTCCGTAGCCCAGGGCGTGTGGGAGGAGCGCTGCGGCCTCTGCGGGGAGTGCATCCTCCACAAGACGGGCGGCATCTGCCCCATCATCCGTTGCTCCAAGAGCCTGCTGAACGGCCCCTGCGGCGGCTCCCAGTACGGCAAGTGCGAGATCAGCAAGGATGTGCCCTGTGCCTGGCAGCTCATCTACGACCGCATGAAGGCCCTGGGCCGGCTGGAGTGGCTTTTGGAGTACCAGCCGCCCAAGGACTGGTCCAAATCCCGGGACGGCGGGCCGCGCAAAGCCGTGAGGGAGGATGCGACCATATGAACCTGACCACCGAGAGCAGACTGGAAAAGCTTTTGAAGCGGGGCGAGTTCGTGGTCACGGCCGAGATCGGCCCGCCGCAGCACGCCTCGGCCCACGAGATCGTCCACCACGCCCGGCTGCTCAAGGGCTACGTGGACGCCACCAACATCACCGACTGCCAGACGGCGGTGGTGCGCCTTTCCAGCTTCGCGGCCGCGGTGCACATCCTGCGCGAGGGCCTGGAGCCCATCATGCAGATGACCTGCCGCGACCGCAACCGCATCGCCATGCAGTCGGACCTCCTGGGCGCCTACAGCCTGGGCATCCGCAACCTGCTCTGCCTCACCGGGGACCACCAGTCCTTCGGCAACCACCCCACGGCCAAGAACGTGCACGACCTGGACTCCATCCAGTTAATCAACATGGTCAAGCGCATGCGGGACGACAGGGTCTTCGCCTGCGGGGAGCCCATCAAAGAGCACGAGCCGCGCTTCTTCATCGGCGCGGCGGCCAACCCCTTCGCGGACCCCTTCGAGTTCCGGGTGGTGCGGCTGGAGAAGAAGATCAACGCCGGGGCCCAGTTCATCCAGACCCAGTGCATCTTCGACCTGGAGCGCTTCAGCCGCTTCATGGAGATGGTGGTGGAGCGGGGGCTCCACGAGCGGGCCTACATCCTGGCCGGGCTCACGCCTATAAAGTCCATCGGCGCTGCCAGGTACATGCAGAAGAACGTACCCGGCATGATCGTGCCCGAGGAACTGGTGCAGCGGCTGCGCAAAGCCAAGGACGACGGCAAGAACGTGGCCGACGAGGGCGTGGACATCTGCGTGGAGTTCATCAACAAGGTGCGCAAGATCAAGGGCGTGGCCGGGGTGCACATCATGGCCATCGCCTGGGAGGAAATCGTGCCCACCATCGTGCAAAAGGCCGGCCTCTACCCGCGGCCCAAGGCGGACTGAAACCTGACACCAGCGGGGCGGCATAAGGGGTGCCGCCCCCTTGCGTTCAGTAGCGTGTTGCGGCCCACACCTCGGACAGGCCGCGCACGGCGCAGGCCTGGTTTCCGCCGGCGCCCGCCATCATGGCGAACAGAAAGGCCGCGATGGCCCGTGTCGGCACCCCGGTGCGGCGGCTAAGGCGCCTTACCAGGGGGTCAGCCTCCAGGGCCGCCACGGCCGCGGGCGCCTCCCACACCTCCGGCGGCTGGCGGCCCAGCAGTGCGTCCACCGAGACCCCCAGCACCTCGCTCAGCCGCACCAGCAGCGGAAGCCCCGGGTACTTGGCCCCCCGCTCCCAGTTGGCCACCGTGGGCCGCTCCACTCCCAGTCTCTCCGCCAGGTCCTGTTGCTTCAGCCCTCGCCTCTTGCGCAACCGTTTCAGGTTGGCACCGAAATCTTGCACGTACGATCCGCTCTCTTTCTCCAAAGGATTGACCCCGCTTCCGGTGGGCCGGCGGCTCGCGCCGGAGCAGGGGTCCTGTACCTTACGCCTCGCGATGCCGTTTCTCAAGGAAACTATAATCACTTTTTTGGTCCTTGGCAAGTTTCGTTCGGTTACCTATATGTTCCTCCAAGGAAACAAACGACCAGAGGTGACGGGGCGTGCGTCGGGTGCTGGGAAGCCAGAAAAAGTCTCGGGCTAACCCAGGCAGAGCTCGCCCGCCGCGTCGGCCTCACCCGGGCGGCCTACTCCAACATCGAATGCGGTACCAAGAATTTCCAGATGGCGGGCATCCCATCCTAGGCCGCGGAAGGTACGCCCAGGCCGTGGCCAGGGGCATCATCAAGGGCTACGAAGACAACACCTTCCGGCCCGCCAACCCCGCCACCCGGGCCGAGACCGCAGCCATGACCCTGCGGCTGCTGAACGCCCTGGGGGCGAGGGCGTCAAGGCCAGTTCCCCCTCCAGCAACTCTTACCGGTGCCCGTCGTCTATTTTCAGGTAATCGGCGTAGGTGATTCTCCTCCCGGCGGAGGCTTCGCGGGTAACCACCCTCTCAAGCATTTGAAATCACCTTTCCGGTTGCCACTCACTTTTCCCCGGCAGCGGGGCAAACGTGGCACAAGACAGCCTTTTGCAAGAACCGGTAACGCTTTAGATTTCTTCCAGCAACCGCGCGAACTCCTCGACGCTTTCCACCTCGATGCTTTTCCTCAGCAACGAGCGCAGCACGGCCGGGTCGTCAATGGCGGCCAGCTTTCTTGCCCATGTCCCTCTTGATGCGGCCGAAGCGCTCGGCGATGCTGGCTTCCTGGAACATTGCCATTTCCTCGCGGAGTATTGCCCGCGGGGGTATTTTACCACGCCGTGGAACGCGAAGGAAAGGGGCCGTGGCGCTTGCGTTTTCTTGGGGCAGGATGGGGAGTCGGACCGGGGGGACATAGGGGGACGCCGGGCCCTCGGGCGCGAGATGCGCGGCCGTGCGGGGCCGGTGTCGGTGAGGTCGTCCGGACCTCGGGCGGCCCCTATGAACCGGGGCCGCCCGAGGTCCGGGTCTTTCAGGCCCGTTGCAGCTCGGGCAGGATCTTTTCGTAGTAATCCAGGCACTCGGGGTTGACCAGGGCGTCCCGGTTGGTCACGGGCCGGCCGTTGACGATGTTGGTGACGGCGCTCTCGACCTTTTTCATGTTCAGGGTGTAGGGGATGTCGGGCACGGCCAGGATGCGGGCCGGGACGTGCCGCGGCGAGGCCTCCTCGCGCAGGGCCTTCTTGATCTTGTTCTGCAGCTCTTCCGTAAGTTCGAAGCCCTCGGCCAGCTTCACGAAAAGGACGATGCGCTGGTCCCCCTCCCAGTTCTGGCCCACGGCCAGGCTGTCGGCCACCTCGGGCAGCCTTTCCACCACGTTGTAGATCTCGGCCGTGCCGATGCGCACGCCGGAGGGCTTGAGCACCGAGTCGGACCGGCCGTAGAAGGTGATGCCCCCGGTGTCGCTGTGCATCACGATGTAGTCCCCGTGGCGCCAGACGCCCGGGTAGAAGGCGAAGTAGGCGTTGCGGTACTTCTCTCCGTCCGGGTCGTCCCAGAAGTAGAGCGGCATGGAGGGGGATGGGGCCTCGCAGACCAGCTCTCCCTGGCGGTCGTAGACGGGCCGGCCCTCCTCGTCGTAGGCCTTGACCTTCATGGCCAGGGCCGGGCCCTGCAGCTCGCCGGCGTACACGGGCAGGATGGGGGCCCCGGCCGCGAAGCAGCCGTTGATGTCCGTGCCGCCGGAGATGGAGTTGAAGTGCAGGTCCTGCTTGATTTCCCGGTACACGTACTCGAAGCCCTCGGCCGAGAGGGGCGAGCCGGTCTGGGAGATCTCGCGCAAGCTCGACAGGTCGTACTCCTTGCCCGGCCGCGCGCCCTGGCTGCGCAGGTAGTTGATGTAGGTGGCGCTGCAGCCGAAGATGGTGATTTTTTCGTCCTGGACCAGCCGCCACATGGCGCCCGGGTCCGGATAATTCGGGTTGCCGTCGTAGAGCACCACGGTGGCCCCGACCGCCAGCGAACTCAGCAGCCAGTTCCACATCATCCAGCTGCAGGTGGTGATGTACATGATGCGGTCCTCGCGCTTCAGGTCCGTGTGCAGGATCAGTTCCTTGAGGTGGTTGATGAGCACCCCGCCGGCCCCCTGCACCATGCACTTGGGCTTGCCCGTGGTGCCCGAGGAGAACATGATGTACACGGGGTGGTCGAAGGGCAGCTGTTCGAATACCAGGGGCGGCGCCGGCGCGGGCGCCAGGAAGTCCTCCCAGAGTACGGCCTTCGGGACCTGTGTTACGTCGGGGTTTTCGGTGGCGTAGGGCACGACCACCACCCTCTCCAGGGAGGGGATGCCCCGGGCCACCTCCGCGGCGTTGGGCAGGGAGTTGAAGTGCTTGCCCTTGTAGAAGTAGCCGTCGGTTGTGAAGAGGATCTTGGGCTCCACCTGGCCCAGGCGGTCCAGCGCGGCCTGCGGCCCGATGTCCGTGGCGCAGGAGGACCAGACCGCGCCGGCGCTGGTGGCGGCCAGCATGGCCACGGCGGTCTCGATGAGGTTGGGCATGTAGGCCACCACACGGTCCCCGGGCCGGACCCCCGCCTCGCGCAAGGCGCTTGCCAGACGCGCCACGGTATCGTGGAGTTCCGCGTAGGACATGCGGGCCGACTTGCGGGTTTCTCCTTTGAAGATAAAGGCCGGGTGGTCGTCCCTGTACCGCAGCAGGTTTTCGGCGAAGTTGAGCCTGGCCCCGGGAAACCATTTCGCGCCCGGGAATCTGGTCAGGTCGTCGACCACTTCCGTGTAGCCTTGGGAGGCTACGATGCCGGCGAAGTCCCACATGGTGGCCCAGAAGTCGGGAATATTCTCCACGGACCACCTGTGGAGTTCGAAATAGGAGCCGATGTTGAGGCCGTACTTCTTGTTGACGGTCTCAATGAACCGTGTTATGTTGGCCTTTGCTTTGCGTTCCGGCGAGGGCTCCCAGAGGGGTTTCTTCACCCGTACCACTCCTTCTTATTTTTTCGGATTTTCTTCGGAGGCCGGCGGGGCAGTGGCCCGGCGCGGTTGGGTCCGCGTCGCCGGGCCTTGCTGCCAGGGTGTGGCCCGGGACCAAACGGCGCTCCCGTGCCGGTTACGCTAGCACGATGCTTGCAGGGCGGCATACCGTAGACGTACATACACGTGGCGTGCCAACTGACGAAAGTCAAACGCAAACGGCCGAAAAAGGCACTTCGGTGGTAACCATCCGGTCGGGGACCGGACCGCGCCGGGGTCCCCGGTGGGAGCGGCGTCGCCGTTCGTGTCCGCAAAGGGGCCCTGTCGGGTCGTGCCGGCCCGCCATTTGCCGGATACGCGCCGGCCCTGCGTTTAGAAATCGCGACATGTCTACAGCGCTAGTACACTTGTCCCCCGGGCGGGGGCCCCTTATAATGGAGGGGGAGGGCGGTACCGGGTGCGCGTGCGTCACCTGAAGATAAACGACAAAAGGTCGGCCCTGGAGGCCATAAGGGAAGTGGGCGCCGACGCCACGGGCTGCGCCATCATGGGCCCCAAGGCGGTACACCGCGTGCTGAAGGTCTATGGTCTCACCCCCCGGCAGGCCAACATCCTGAAGCAGGAAATGCTGGCGCGGGGCGGCGAGGCGGCCGTGGCGCGGGGCGTGGCCGACGGCTCGGTGGACCGCACCGACGTACTCCTGATGGGCACGCTAAGGCAGTTTTCCGGGTTAATTGCCAAGCTCAGAATGCAGCCCTTCGGGTTGAAGGCCCTGGCGGGGGAAATAGAGAAAGTACTAGAGGTTCTGGAAGGACGCCAGGCCTACGACCTGGACTGTCGGGGTAAGCACTTGCGGCTGGGAGAGCGCACTCTCATCATGGGTATCCTCAACGTTACCCCGGACTCCTTCAGCGACGGCGGCCGCTTTCTGGAGCCGGCCGCGGCGGTGGAGCACGCCTGCCGCATGGTGGAGGAGGGGGCCGACATCATTGACGTCGGCGGAGAGTCCACCAGGCCGGGCCACACCCCGGTGCCCCTCGACGAAGAATTGCGGCGCGTGGTACCGGTGCTGGAGCGCCTGGTGGAGGCCGTGAACGTTCCCGTTTCCATCGACACCTACAAGGCCGAGGTGGCCCGGCAGGCCCTGGAAATAGGCGTGCACATGGTCAACGATCAGTGGGCCCTGCGGGCCGACCCCGAGATGGCCGCCACGGTGGCCCGCTACGGGGCCCCGGTGGTCCTCATGCACAACCGGCGGGACACGGAGTACCGGGACCTGATGCACGACGTCATAACCTATCTGAACGAGAGTGTCACCATGGCGCTGGAGGCAGGCATTCCGCGGGAAAAGATCATCGTCGACCCGGGGATCGGCTTCGGTAAGACCGTGGAGCAGAACCTGGAGGTTCTCCACCGCCTGTCGGAGCTGCGCTCCCTGGGGCAGCCCATCCTGCTCGGCACCTCCCGCAAGTCGGTGATCGGCAAAACGTTAGATCTGCCCGTGGACGAGCGGGTAGAAGGGACCGCGGCCACGGTGGCGCTGGGCATTGCCGCGGGAGCGGACATCGTGCGGGTACACGACGTCAGGCAGATGGTGCGCGTGGCGCGCATGGCCGATGCCGTGGTCCGGCGGGGGACGGGCTGGTTCTGATGGACCGTATCCTGTTGCACGGCATGCAGTTCTACGGTTACCACGGCGTACTGCGCGCGGAGCAGACCACGGGACAGCCCTTCTTGGTGGACGTGGACCTGTTCCTCGACCTGGAGCCGGCCGGGCTGACCGACAACCTCGAACGCACGGTGGACTACGCGCGTGTCTTTTCCCTGGTCGAGGAGATCGTTACCGGTCGCTCTTACCGCCTGCTGGAAACGCTGGCCGAAGCCATCGCGCGCGAGATCCTGGACCGCTTTGCCGTAGCGGAGGTGGTGGTCCGGGTGCGTAAACCTCGGGTGCCACTGCCCGGCATCGTGGGTTATGCGGGCGTGGAGATCCGGCGGCGCCGGGAGGACGGGTCGGATGGTTAGGGCCTATGTGGGCCTGGGCACCAATCTGGGCGACAAAATGGAAAACCTGTATGTGGCGCTGGCGTTGCTGGCCGCGGCGCCAGCCGTTCGGGTCCTCCGGGTGGCCGGCGTGTACCGGACCGCGCCGTGGGGCTATGCCAACCAGGACTGGTTTCTGAACACGGTGGCCGAACTGGAAACCACGCTGGCGGCCCGCCACCTGCTGGAGGTGCTTCTGGGCATAGAGGCGCGGATGGGCCGCCGGCGGGGCGTGCGCTGGGGGCCCCGCATTATAGACCTGGACCTCTTGCTCTACGGAGACCGGGTCGTGCGCGAGCCCGGGCTTGTGGTCCCGCATCCCAGGATGCACGAGCGGGCCTTCGTTCTGGTTCCGCTGGCCGAGCTGGAGCCGTCTTTGCGCCTTGCCGACGGCCGCACGGTGGCGCAGGTGGCCGAGATGTTGCATAAGCAGCAGGAAGTCGTCTGGTACGGCCGCCTCGCCCTTCCGGCCACGGAGGCCGGCGTGCCGCAGCCATGGGTGTCGTTCTGTCACCCGGTGGAAGGCCCCTCGGGCGTTCACGGAGCCGTCGGGATTTCTGTGAACGGGGGGCGGGGAACCTTACCCCGGTGAGCCCGCCAGGTAGCGATAGGCGCTGAGGGCCGCCTTGGCGCCCTCGCCCGCGGCCACGATGACCTGCTTGTCGGGCACGGACGTCACGTCGCCGGCAGCGAAAAGGCCGGGCACCTGGGTGCGTCCGTCGCAGTCTACGATGATTTCACCCACAGCATTGAGTTCCGCCAGGTCGCTCACGATATGACTGTTCGGAGTGGAGCCGATTTCCACGAAGACGCCCCTGACGTCGAGTCGCTCTTCTTTTTGTGGTTCCGCCAGGGGGCGGATGACCAGGCCGGTCACCGTTTTATCGCCCTCGATGCGCACCGTTTCATACCCCACCCGGCGCTCCAGATGGGGGGCGTTTTTGACCCGGTCGACGAGCAGGGGGTCGGCGCGCCATTCGGCCAGGGAGATGACAAATACCCTGCCGGCGTGCCTGGTGAGGTCCCAGGCGGCCTCCAGGGCCGCATTGCCGCCCCCTACCACGGCCACGGGCAGGCCGGCAAACAAGGGCGCGTCGCAGACGGCGCAGTAGGTCACGCCCCGGCCCAGGAACTCTTTCTCCCCGGGTATGTTCAGGCGTCGGGGTCTTTTGCCCGTGGCCACGATGACCGCCCGCGAGCGGAAGGATTCCCCTTCGGCGGTTTGGGTGACAAACCCGTGGTCCTGACGGGTGACCCTGGTTACCTCGGCCCGCCTTATTTCCACCGGGTACTGCTGCACCTGTTCTTCGAATTTCCGCATGAGTTCCGGGCCCGTAATGTACTGGTAGCCCATGTAGTTTTCTATGGCCAGGCTGCGCGCGGCCTGGCCGCCGTACTCCTGTCCCAGGAGCAGGGTATGGAGTTTCTTACGTGCCGCGTAGACGGCCGCCGTCATGCCCGCAGGCCCCGTGCCAACGATTACCAGGTCGTACACCTTACCAACCCCCGTTATCGAGTCGGGCCGTTTTCCCATAGTTTGCGTCGCGGGCGCCGAACTATTACCTAAGGATTGTGGATTGTCGGCCGACAGGAGATTCGGGGCGCGTACCGATGGCCGCGTTTACGGGGCAGCCATCAGGCGCGGAGGTTCGGCAGAGTCGCCCGGCGGCCGGGGCCCCCAAAAGGGGTACCGGCCGGGCAGGGGCCGCGCACTGAAGGTTTTGTCCGGCGGCTAGTCCTCCGTCACCTCAAGGCGGGTTATCTCGCCGTCCTCGAGCTCCAGCTCCACTTCCCACCCTTCCTCCAGGTCCTCCAGGTCGATGCTACGCCCATCGCGGTCCCGGAGCACGGCGTCGGACGCCAGGCGGAAGGTGAATTTCTCGCCGTGCGACTGCCGGATGGTCAGTTTGCGCGTCGAAGTATATACTTTTGTTATCTCGCCCTCCACCGTGATGTCCTCGTCATCGAGGATTTCGATTTTCACAACCTCATCGCCTTCCAGCCGCAGCCGGACCTCGCTGCCGAGGATTATTTCATCCAGGTCCAGCTCCTCGTCGTCCTTTACGACCTCCACGTCGTCGGCCAGGTCGTAGGTGGCCTTGCTGCCCGAACTGCGGCGGACCGTGATCTCCGGGGTGCCGCCGGTATCCAGGTCCGTCACCGTGCCCTCGACCGTGTACCAGCGGTCCTCCAGCACCTCGATGCGGACCACCTCGCCGTCGTCCAGCTCAAGCTCAACCCACTCGCCGAGGTCCAGGTCCTCGAAGTCGATCTCCTCGCCGTCCCGCTTGACCTCCACGTCTTCGTCCACCGGGTATTCTTCCTCGTCGCCGTCCTCGTCCTCTATGGTTATGTGCCAGGTTCCGGTGCTGTCGATGTCGGTGATTTCGCCTTCCACCGTGTCGGAACCGAGGGTCTCGATTTCGATGTCCAGGGCGTAGCCCTCAAACGCCTTGACCGTCACGCGGTCGTCCTCGTCGAGGTCGTCGTAATCGGCCGCCCTGCCGTCCCTGGTTACCCGCACCGGTTCGACCACGGTGAGTTTCACCTTTCTGCCGCTGCTCCGGCGTACGGTAAGCTGGTCCCTTTCGACCTCCGTGACGGTACCCTGGATGGTCTCCAGCGGTAGAAAGGTGACCTGTTGAATCCTGTCCCCCGCCACCTGGACTTCCACCCACGCGTCCTTCTCGAGCGCGGATATGTCAACCGTGGTGCCGTTCTCCAGGACCTGCGCCCCGGGGTGAATGGGGTAGGTGATGCTGCGGTCCTCGAAATCGCGGATGCTAAGTCTGTACTCGCCGCCGCTGAAGTAAAGGCTTTCCACCCGACCCTTAAAGACCGCCGTCTGCGTAGTGCCCTCTCCCAGATGGCGCACAAAGGACACTCTGTCGTTCTGATCCAGTACCACTACCGCACGGACCGGGAGTTGAAGATCCGAAAGCGCAACCCTGCGACCTTCCCGAAAGATGCCGCACTCGGGGGCGAGATACTTGCGCACGGTTTCGCCCGCACGCAGCTCCAGCGTGAGGGTGTCACCTTCAAGGGACCGGATGGTGCCGGTGAGGCGCTGCTGGGGTAACGGGTTGGCCCATCCCCCGTCCAGCAGCCGCGTCAGGAGCACCGCCATCTGGGCCCGGGTGAAGAATTCGTTGGGCGCAAAGCGGTTGCCGGGAAGGCCGACCATGAGCTTGTTTTGGGTCACGCGCGCCACGTAGTCCGCGTAGCCCGACGGTATCGCTTCGGCGTCGGTGTACGTTAGGGGGGCCCCGTCGCTTTTGAGCGCGGGAAGCGCCAGGCTGGTTAGGGCCGCTACCTCAAGCCGGGTGGCGGGCGCGCCGGGCCGGAACTGGTGGAGGTACCTGGAGTCGAGCATGCCCTTCTGCACGGCCAGGATCAGGTACCCCCGGCCCCAGTACAGGTCGGGAGGTAGCGGGTAGTCCACCCTGGCGTTGTCCAGGGCTCTGGCCTGCTGCTCGAGTCCGAGGGTGCGCAGGAGTAGCGCTATCGCCTCCAGCTTGGTGAGGTTCTGGTCCGGGCGGAATTTCCCGTCCGGGTAACCTCGCATGATGTCGGCGGCGCTGATCTCGGCGATGGCCTCCTCGGCCCAGTGTCCGCCGTAATCCGCCGCCAGGGCTGCGGGCGCAAGGCCAGCGACCGGCAATAAGAACACGGCCAGAAACACGAGCGAAAGGAGACCCGACGCCGCGCGGCCCGGTCCGGTAAACGGATTGCCCTGTCCCATGGTTCCCCACCCCCGTTTCTTTATTTGGACTTCGGTCCGGGGAAGATGTTTCATGAAGATGAAAAATTTATTATATCTTCCGGAATACCACCCGGGCTTCTCCAGGGAAGCGGAGAACCGCGCGGGGGTAAGTTACGACCTGGGCTACCACCTGCCCCGGCCCGGGGGTTTGTTCGCTCCAGTACACGATTAACACCCCCTCTGGCTCCGTCTGAAACACGCGTCTGATGACCACGCCATAACCCGCCGTGGGCCTCATGCCCAGGGAGATCATGGCATAGGTCGCTCCGTTAATGGTCATGGTTCCGGTGTAGGCCCTTTGGCCGTGGGTTGCCACCCAGGCGGCCGCTTCGGGGGACAGATCGCCTTCCCGCACCATCTCATACGATACGGGCCGGTAGGGCAAGCGGTCGAGCCAGGAGAGGTCGGAGAGCAGGTTCTTAACGTCCGCAGCCCGGTCTCCGTCGGGGTACCTTTCGAGGATGCTTCGCAGGTAGCCCGGATCTCCCCTGTATACACCCACCACCAGCATGGCGTCGTCGGCCATGGAAGAAGCGGGATATTCCCGCACGAAACGCTCGAAGGTTTGCAGGGCGCGTTGTGCGAAGTTTTCGCCCAGGAAACGGGTTTCGGAGCCCCAGTGGTCCAGCCCGAGGTAGCACAGTCCGGCCGAGTACAGGGCTTTGGCCCGGAGGTCGTCGGAGACCCTCGGGTCATCTGCCAGACGATTAAACAATTCGAGTGCGTGGTGGTAGTTGATCATTTCCCGCAGGTATGGCCGCAGTTGCGCCGGCCGGTCGTTCTGCCAGGCCGATTCCAGAAAGTTGACCCAGCGGTACTCGGCGCGCCGGCCGGCCCACAGGTGGTTGTAGTAAGTAAGGGTGTCGTGGTAGATCGCGGCCGCCAGGTCGTAGAGGGCCTGGGGGTCCTTGGTCTGCTCCCAATATATCTTGAGGTCGGCCAGCCGGCGGGCCGTGTCGGCCTGTCTGCCGATGGCGGCGGCCAGGTCGTAGCGCCCCTCGGGGTTGCGGGACATGGGCGTCCAGGGCTCCGGGTGGCGGGCCAGGAACCCGGTCAGGGCCTCGGCGGCGGCCCGGAAATCGTCCCGCCGGAGGGTTTTGACCGCCATGGAGTATTCCACGAGGGGTACCAGGTTCGGTTCCAGTTTATCCGCCGGTAAGGAGGCCAGCTGCTCCCGCGTCATGACGGCGTCCAGCAGGTAGACGATGCGGCCGGCGGCATCGTCGTGGCAGTCGCCGTCCGGGAGGAGGGTGGCCCGGTACAGGGCGTTCAGGGCGGCCGGGTAGTCCCCCTTTATCTCGTAACAGCGGCCCAGGCGGTAGGCGGCGTCGTCGGCCCCGGGGTGAGCGGAGTAGGTTTTGAGGTAACGTTCCCACCCGGGAATTTCCCGGTCGGGCTCGTACTGGCCGTCGCCGTATCGGTAGGGCCAGGCGGGCTGCGCCCCGTCGTGGGCGGGCCGGCACCGGTCGATTTCAAGGTAGGGCGCGCCGCGCACTTCTTCGTAGGCGGCCATACCGCGCGCGAGGAAGGAATCGGGGTGGCGCTCGCGCGCCTCCTTGAGCAGCGTCCAGTCCCGGGTGAACCGTGCTCCCGGCGCCACGCCGTCGGCGTCGGTTTCGGCCAGCAGGCGATCCAGGGCGTTACTTTCGCCCGCCAGGTAGAGGAGGTAGAGGAACTCCTGGCGTACCGAAGGCTCGTGCTCAGCCTCCACCTTGGCGGCCAGCCAGCGCCGGGCCGGAGTGTCGGCGGTATTGAGGAGGTACCGCTCGCGACGGTGCAGGTTAAGTACAAAGCTGCCGATTTCGCACCTTGACTCGGGCCTGGTCACCCGGTCGTAGACCGTGTCCAGCCAGGCGAAAAAGGAGGGCAGGGCGGATCTGAGCCCTGCATGGTCCGAGGTTGCGTTTTCCTCCCGCGTGAACAGGTCCAGCGCCTCCTCCAGCCAGGGCCATATGGCCGACGGACGGTCCTGGCCGGACACGATGTTGCGGGCCACGTTTTGTAAATCGAGTACGCCCCGGGCGGCCAGCAGCCTGGCCAGTATGCCCTGCACCTCGGCAGGGTAGTCCGTCGCTTGCATGGTCAGCTGACGGGCCTGCTCGTCGCCGATCAACTTTTGCAGTGCGGGGCCAAGGGCCCAGGCAAAGGGAGGTGCGGTCCGCAGGTAGTCCAGCAAGAGCTCTGCACCGGGCGGACCGGCCTCAACCGTCACCAGGGCCTGGGCGGCGAAGGTTACCTCTTCGGGCGTTCGGGCCGTACGGAGCAATTCTGCCGCGGCGGGCAGGACCTCCGCGACCGGGAGTTGCCGGAGGAGGGAAGCCCAGGGTGGTGCAGCCGGTTCCGTTTCCGGGAGGTTCCGGGTTTCCTTCCAGAGCCCAAAGGCCTGCCTAAAAATCTCGCTGGCCGGTATCCGTTCCGGGAGCGTGCCGGCCTCCCGCCTCACAGCCTCATGTGCCGGCGGGGCCGGGGTGACGGTAGCGGCGGTCTCGGCAAAAGCCGTGGTAGCGGAGGGTGCGGCCAGCACTGCGGCCAGAGCCAGGGTTAGAACCAGTTTACCGCGCACGGAAATCACCTCGCCGACGGTTTAGGGGGGTCGGCCATCCGTTAATAAGCAAGCACGGGGTGAGCGCGGAGGGCCTTCCGGAAATCTTAAGACGTCGGACCCCTGATTTTGTTACGTTAGTGTCCGTCTTAGGTCCCGGGCTGAGGTGCCTCCGTTATCGATATGTCTGCCGTTAGAAATTGTCCACTCGGGACTTGTCAAGGTTAAGCGCGCATGGTATGCTGGATTCTGGTAGATCGTATTCGTTACTATTAGAATTATGCTAGGGAGGTGAGGCTCGTGGTCTGGAAGTGTTCCCACTGCGGTCATACCCTCGACGCGGGACGGCCGCCGGAGCAGTGCCCCTCATGTAAGGAAAAGTGCGTGTTTCTGAACGTCACCTGCTACATCCCCGAATGCGACGCCCCCGGTCCGCATGCCATGGACGAGCGGTTGGGCAGCAAGGGATAGCCTGACGGCGCAAATATCATCAGGAGGTTGGTAATGTGACCCGGCTTAACGAGATTTACCGGTGCAATGTGTGCGGGAATATGGTGGCCATGGTGCACACCGGGAGGGGCAAGCTGGTGTGCTGCGGCCAGCCCATGGAGCTGCTGGCCGAAAAGACCGAGGACACCGGTCGTGAGAAGCACGTGCCGGTGGTGGAGCGGAGTGGTGAAAGGGTGCTGGTCAAGGTCGGGAGCGTACCGCATCCCATGGTGGAGGAGCACTACATCGAGTGGGTGGAGGTGCTGACCGACGGCGGGTCCTACCGCCGGTTCCTGAAGCCCGGCGACCGGCCCGAGGCCGAGTTTTGCGTGCCGGGCGACTGGATCACGGTGCGCGAGTACTGCAACCTGCACGGGCTCTGGAAGGCACAGGCGTGAGGAGCGAAACGGCGGAAAGGCGGGCTTGCTGCGTGGGCGGGCAGATTTGCCAACCGGAGGAAGAATAAAGGGCAAAAACAGTCTTGCCTGCAGCTACGATTGGTGGTAAAATCACCGTAAGGGTTTGATGGGTGGTATGCCGTCCGGCAACCACACCCTGGCGACCGCGAATTTTGCCCCGGTGGTTTTCCGGTTACAGGTTCCAGTGGCTTGGCAAAATTCGTGGTCGAGGTCCAACAGAGCTGATTCCGCTTGGAGCCGTGACGGACCGAGACGGGAGGTAGCGTGGAGCACAGCCTTTCGGACGCCGTCCGGAGGGCTTTTTTGTTGCCGAAGGGAGGCGCATCTCGACGTGTCCAGGCCGGCGGTGGCCGTCATCGGCGCCGGTAAGGTCGGGTCCACTTTGGGGATCCTGCTGCGGGAGCGGGGCTATCCCGTGGTGGGAGTTTACAGCCGGACCGCGTCTTCGGCCCGGTCCCTGGCGGGGCGTCTGGGCACCCGGGCGGTGGAAGAACCGGCCGTCTTGACCCGGGGAGCGGACCTGGTGCTCGTGACCACGTCGGACGGGGCCATCGGGCCCGTGACCGCGCGCCTTGCGGCGGCCGGGGGTTTCCGCCCGGGGCAGGTGGTGGCCCACGCCAGCGGTGCCCTTTCTTCCGAGGTGCTGGCCCCGGCGCGCACGGCGGGGGCCGCCGTGGTCTCAATACACCCCCTGCAGACCTTTGCCGAGGTTGAGACCGCCCTGCAGCAACTCCCCGGGTCCTTCTTCGCCCTGGAGGGGGACGAGGCGGCCCTGCCCGTGGCACGGCGGATGGTGGAAGACCTCGGAGGCCGGTATTTCCTGATTCGAGCCGAGGACAAACCCCTGTACCATGCCGCGGCCTGCATCGCCTGCAATTACCTGGTGGCCCTGCTGCACCTGGCGACGGGACTTTATCAACAGTTCGGGCTGGACCGGGAGCAGGCCTTCGCGGCCCTGGAGCCCCTGGTGGCGGGTACGTTCCGCAACATCGCACGGGTGGGGGTGGCCCCGGCGTTAACCGGGCCGATAGCGCGGGGGGACCTCGAGACCGTGGGCGGGCACCTCGCGGCCCTGGAGCCGCTGGGCCCGGAGGTCGTTGACCTGTACCGGCGTCTGGGGCTGTACACCGTAAAGGTGGCCCTGGAAAAGGGGAGTATTGGAGAGCGCGAGGCCGCGGGGCTGCGCGAGACCCTGGAACCGCAGGCGGGCCGGACCGGCGGGCGGCCGGCCGCAAGACCCGGCTCAACGACGGGCGAAATTCTGGAAAGGAGACCGTGACCGTGCCGATCGAGAAGGTGACTACGGCTGAATTGCGGCGCATGAAGGCCGAAGGACGGCCCATCACCATGCTGACGGCCTACGATTACCCCATGGCCCGCCTGGTGGACGCCGCCGGGGTGGACGTCGTTCTGGTGGGCGATTCGGTGGGCAACGTGGTGCTGGGCTATACTTCCACCCTTCCGGTGACCATGGACGAAATGGTCCACCACGTGAAGGCCGTGGCCCGCGGTGTTGCGCGGGCCATGGTGGTGGCCGACATGCCTTTCCTCTCCTACCAGGTGTCCACGGAGGAGGCCCTGCGCAACGCGGGCCGCTTTCTCAAGGAGGCCGAGGCCCAGGCCGTCAAGCTGGAGGGGGGCCGCGAAATCACAGACCGGGTGCGTGCCCTGGTTGCCGCCGGGATCCCCGTCATGGGCCACATCGGCCTGACACCCCAGGCGGTCCACCAGATGGGTGGCTACCGGGTGCAGGGCCGCGACCTGGCCACGGCGAAGAAGCTGCTGGACGACGCGCGGGCCCTGGAAGGGGCGGGCGCCTTTTCGCTGGTGCTGGAATGCGTGCCTGCTCCGCTGGCCCAGCTGATCACCGAGGAATTGACCATTCCGACCATCGGCATCGGAGCCGGGCCGTCCTGCGACGGTCAGGTACTGGTCACCCACGACCTGCTGGGGCTTTACGGGGGTTTCGCACCCAAGTTCGTCAAACGCTACGCCGAACTGCACGAGGCCATCACCCGGGCCCTGGCGGAGTACGTCCGGGAAGTGCGCGAGAGGAAGTTTCCCGGCCCCGAGCACAGCTTTTCCATGCCGCAGGAAGCCGTCGACGAACTCCTGGCCCTGCGGGGGGGTGATTAGCGTGGAGGTCTGCCGGACCGTCGGCGAGGTGCGGGCCGCGGTGCGCCGCCACCGGGAGCGGGGCGCAAAAATCGGCTTTGTGCCGACCATGGGCTACTTCCACGAGGGGCACCTTTCCCTGATGCGCAGGGCCCGGGCCGAATGTGGGGCGGTGGTGGTCAGCATCTTCGTCAACCCGTTGCAATTCGGGCCCCGGGAGGACCTGGCCGAATACCCGCGGGACCTGGAGCGGGACCTGCGGATGGCCCGGGAGGTCGGGGTGGACGTGGTCTTCACCCCCGCCGATGAAGAAATGTACCCGCCCGGCTACTGCACGTACGTCGAGGTGCTCGGGCTGACGGAGAAGCTCTGCGGCCTCTCCCGGCCGGGACACTTCAGGGGCGTGACCACGGTGGTCGCCAAGCTGTTCAACATCGTACAGCCCGACGTGGCCTACTTCGGGCAGAAGGACGCCCAGCAGGCCGTGGTCATCCAGCGCATGGTGCGCGACCTGAACATGCCCCTGGAAGTGGTGGTTCTGCCCACGGTGCGCGAGGCGGACGGGCTGGCCATGAGCTCGCGCAACGTCTACCTCTCGCCCGAGGAGCGGCAGGCGGCCCTGGTGATTCCCCGCAGCCTGGCCCGGGCCGTGGAGGCCGTGAAGGGCGGCGAGCGCAACGTGGCGGTCCTGAGGGAGATGGTCCGCGGCATGATCGCGGCCGAGCCCCGGGCGCAAATAGACTATGTGGAAATCTACGGCTGGCCGGACCTGGAACCCCTCACGGTGCTCACGGACCGGGCCCTGCTGGCGGTAGCGGTTCGGTTCGGGCGGGCCCGCCTCATCGACAACGTCGTGCTGGAGGTGTAGTCCGTGCTGATCCACATGCTCAAGGCCAAGATCCACCGGGCCACGGTGACCGAGGCCAACCTGCACTACGAAGGAAGTATTACGATAGACCAGGTCTTGCTTCGGGAGGCGGGTATCCTGCCCTACGAGAAGGTGCAGGTGGTGAACGTTAACACCGGAGCGCGCCTGGAAACCTACGTGGTGGAGGGGCCGCCCCACTCGGGCACGGTCTGCATGAACGGCGGCGCCGCGCGGCTGGCCCACCCCGGCGACCTGGTGATCGTCATGGCCTACGCCCTATTGACACCCGACGAGGCCCGGGCCTTCAAACCCCGTGTGGTCCTGGTAGACGCGCGCAACCACATTAAGGAAGTTCGTTAGGTTGACAATTGTGGCCGGCACCGCTAAAATGGACGTAAAAACGGCATAAGGAGCCGAAAGCGTTGCCGCGGAGCACAGCGGACCTTGGCCGCCTGGCGGAAGAGGTACGGGAATTGAAGGCCAGGCGTAACGCCGTCATTCTCAGCCACCTCTATCAGCGGCCGGAGATCCAGGATATCGCGGATTACGTCGGTGACTCTCTGGGCCTCTCGCAGAACGCGGCCCGCACCCAGGCCGAAGTGATCGTATTCTGCGGCGTGCACTTCATGGCGGAAAGTGCCGCCATCCTGTGTCCGGACCGCATCGTTCTCCTACCGGAGGAAGATGCGGGCTGCCCGATGGCCGACATGGTCACGGCCGAGGACCTGCGGCGGCGAAAAGCCGAACTGGGCGACGTCACCGTGGTCTGCTACATCAATTCCTCGGCGGAAGTGAAGGCGGAAAGCGACATCTGTTGCACCTCCGCCAACGCCGTGAAGGTGGTGGGCCGGATACCGCCGGACCGGCGCATTCTTTTTGTTCCGGACCGCCATCTGGGCCACTACGTGGCGCGCAGGACGGGGCGGGAACTCATCCTGTGGGAGGGCTACTGCCCCACCCACGACCGGCTCACCGCCGGGGAAGTGCTGGCCGCGAAACGCGCGCACCCCGGCGCGGTGGTCATGGTGCATCCCGAGTGCCGGCCCGAGGTCATCGACCTGGCGGACGTGGTGGCCAGCACCTCCGGGATGCTGCGCCACGCGCGGGAGAGCGAGGCCCGGGATTTCATCGTGGGTACCGAGACCGGCATCCTGTACCAGCTGCAAAAACAGTGTCCCGGTAAGCGCTTCTACCCGGCGTCGCAAAAAATGGTCTGCCCTAATATGAAGGCCACCACGCTGGACAAGGTCAAGCGGGCCCTGGAAACGCTGGAGCCCCGCATCACGGTGCCCCCTGACGTACGCGCGCGGGCCCTGGCGAGTCTGGAGCGCATGTTGCAAATCACCTGAGCCGGCGGGCCGCTCCGGACGCCCGGCATGCGGGGGCGAGGGACCCTTGGCGGGAAGGTATCTGGTCAACTTTTCCACGTCGGAGTTGCCCTGCCACGAATCCGAGTACCTGATTCTGGGGAGCGGCATCGCGGGCCTTTACACCGCCTTAGCCGCCCGGCGCACCGGTGCGCAGGTGCTGGTTCTCACCAAGCGTACCGTGGAGGACAGTACCACGGACCAGGCCCAGGGTGGCATCGCGGCCGCCGTGGGAGACCACGATTCCCCGGCCCAGCACCTGGCCGACACCCTGGAGGCCGGCGCGGGCCTGTGCGACCCCGAGGCGGCGGAGATCCTGGTAACCGAGGGCGTGGAGCGGGTGCGGGAGCTGGTGGCCCTCGGGGCGCGCTTCGACCGCGCCGGGGACGACCTCGCCCTGACCAGGGAAGGGGCCCACAGCCAGCGCCGCATCCTGCACGCCAGGGGGGACGCCACCGGCGCCGAGATCCAGCGGGTATTGACGAGCGTGGCCCGGGAGCACCGGGTGGAAATCCTGGAAAACCACTTCGTCGTGGACCTGCTGGTGCGGCAGCAGGTCTGCTACGGGGTTCTGGCCTGCGACCCCGGGGGCCGTCTTAAGGTCTTTTTCGGGCGGGTGGTGGTGCTGGCCACCGGCGGCCTGGGACAGATATACGCTACGAATACCAATCCGGCCGTGGCCACCGGCGACGGTGTGGCTATGGCCTACCGCGCCGGGGCCGAGGTCATGGACCTGGAATTCGTCCAGTTTCACCCCACGGCCCTGGCCCTGCCCGGCGCGCCGCGCTTCCTCATCTCCGAGGCGGTGCGGGGCGAAGGGGGGGTGTTGCGCAACGCCCGCGGCGAGCGCTTCATGGAGCGCTACCACCCCCTGCGGGAGCTGGCCCCGCGGGACGTGGTGGTGCGGGCCATCCTGGCCGAGATGGAGGCAACCGGGGCGCCCCACGTTTTCCTCGACCTCACCCACCTGCCGGGAGATGAGGTGCGCAGGCGCTTTCCCAACATAACCGTGCGCTGTGCGCGGCTGGGGTTGGACGTCACCCGGGACCTGATTCCGGTGGCCCCCGCGGCCCATTACGCCATGGGCGGGGTCAAGACCGACCTTCACGGCGAAACCAGCATTCACGGGCTCTTTGCCTGCGGGGAGGTCGCCTGCGCCGGCGTGCACGGGGCCAACC
>DYER01000050.1 GCA_020725605.1 Ammonifex sp.
CAGGAACAGAGCACATACAAAGGCCAGCAATTGATTGGCGGCCGGCCCGGCCAGGGAGACCAGGACCATGCCCTGCCGGACGTTGCCCCGCAAGCGGTAGGGGTTGACGGGCACCGGTTTGGCCCAACCGAAGCCGGCCAGAATGAGGGCCAGCAGGCCGATAACGTCGATGTGGGCGAGGGGATTAAAGGTCAGGCGCCCCGCCTGGCGGGCCGTGGGATCGCCGAGGCGGTCCGCCGTCCACCCGTGGGCGAATTCGTGCACCGTGAGCCCCAGGATGATGCCCGGCAGCAACATCAGGATGCGCCAGGGATCGGGCACGCTAAACACGCCCGGCCACCCTCTCGCGCCGCCGCAGGAAATCGCTCACAAAGGCCAGCTCCTCCTCCCTCGTGTTGACCTGACCGTCCAGGCGTGCCTGCCACAAAGCGTCCAGGGCCTCCTTGAAAACCGGACCGGGCCTGAAACCCAGTTGCTTGATGTCCTTGCCCGTGACCTGGGGGCGGTTCCAGGTGACGCGCTCCAGCACCTGCCGGAAGCGTTCCCGCGCCCGGTCCTCCTCCAGCAGGGCCAGCAACAGGGGGTAGGCCTCCCTGGGCAGGGCCAGCAGCTTGCGGGCCAGGTCGCTTAGCCTGGCCTCCCCGGCTCCGGAGAACCTGCCATACATCTCCCGCCAGCCCCCGAGGGTGGCCATCACCTTTTCCTTCTGCCGGCGGTTGAGGTGATACCGGCGGCAGAGGTCCTCCACGGTCTGGGTGGTGCTGAGGTAGACGACGCCCAGGAAATACGGCAACCAGCGCTCGGCCGGCTCGTTCCAGCCCCACTCCCGCAGCAGGCCCGCGGCCTCGGGGATGCGGCGCAGGGCCGGCAGGACCTCCTGGTGGGCCACGCCCGGAAAAACCTGGGGCCAGATATTGAGCTCGGCCAGTCGGGTGAGGGCCAGGGCGGCCCTGGACTCGGCCATCAGGTATTTCAGCTCGGTCCACAGCCGCTCCGGAGAAACCCTGTTCAGCATGCGGGTGCGCACCGCTTCCCTCAGGAGGCCGAGGGTCTGGGATTCGATCTGAAACCCGTAACGCTGCTCGAACCTCACGGCCCGCAAAGCACGGATGGGGTCCTCCACGAAACTCAGGTTGTGGAGCACCCGCACCAGGCCCTGCCGGAGGTCCTCCCGCCCGTTGAAGAAATCTATCAATTCCCCGTAGCGCGCCGGATTCAGGGCCACGGCCATGGCGTTGATGGTGAAGTCCCGCCGGTAGAGGTCCTGGTGGAGCGTGGAACTCTCCACCCTGGGGAGGGCCGCCGGATACTCGTAGAATTCCACGCGGGCCGTGGCCACATCCACGTGGAGGCCGTCCCGCAGGACCACCTGGGCGGTCTTGAACTTTTCGAAGGTGCGCAACTGCCCCTGCAGCCCTTCCGCCAGGGCCCGCGCCAGGGCGATGCCGTCTCCTTCCACCACCAGATCCAGGTCCAGAATTTCCATCCCCATGATTAAATCCCGCACCACGCCGCCGGCCGCATAAACCTGGTAGCCCGAACGCTCCCCGGTCTCGCCGGCGAGGCGGGCGATCCGCAAAATCCGCGGCGGGAGCCGCTGCTCCAGTAACTCCCTCAGGTTCGGCCCAAAGCCTTGCGAGGAAGGGCCCACGTAAACGGTCTGGTGCCTGGGCCGGAAGTAGCCGTGCAGGGTGCGCAGCACGTCGGTGCGGGAGACGATGCCCACCAGCCTTCCGTCCTCCACCACGGGCAGGCGGCCGATGTTGTGGGTGATCATGAGGGACTGCAGCTCGGCCACCGGGGTCGCCGGCGCGGCCGTGATGACCCTCTGGCTCATGTAGGCCTTCACCGGCGCGTGCCCCAGGCCGTGGAACATGGCCTTTTCCACGTCCCGCCGGGAAATGACCCCCACCAGTTGCTCGCCCTCCACCACCGGCAGTCCGGTGTGGCCGTAGCGCAACATCACCCGGCTGGCCTCGTCGATGGTGGTGTCCATGGTCACGGTCTTGACCGGGCTGCTCATGATGTCCCCGGCCTTGAGGGGAGGCCGCACCCGGGACCGGAGTTCTTCCATCAGTCGGGCCACGACGGTTTCTATGCCTACCCCTTTCACGGTGGCGGAGGCCGCGGCCTGGTGCCCCCCGCCGCCGAACACCTGCAACACCTCCCGGGCATTCAGTTCGGGCACGCTGCTCCGGGCCACCACGTGCACCCGGTCCTCCATTTCCACAACGGAGAAAACCACATCCAGGTGTTCGATTTCCGCCAGTTTGTGGGTGAGGAGCGCCAGCCCGTCTATAAACTCCTCCACCGTGCCCCTGGCAATCAAAACCCGTACGCCGTTGACCAGGTGGTGTTCGGCAGAGACGAGCAGGGCCTTGAGCAGGGCGTTCTGCTCGGGGGTCAGCGGCCGCCCCAAAAAGTCCGCCACCACCGCCAGGTTGGCCCCCTTTTCCAGCAGCCAGGCCACGGCCGCCACGTCGCGGGACGTGGTGCTGGCGAAGATGAGGGAACCGGTGTCCTCGTAGATGCCCAGGGCCAGGATGGTGGCCTCCATGGGGGTGACGGCCATCCCCCTGGCCCGGAGGATTTCCACGAGGAGCGTGGTGGTCGCCCCCACCGGGGCGATGACCTCCACGTGGCCCCTCAGGTCTCCCTCGCTACCGGGATGGTGGTCGTAGATGTGTACTTCCAGGTCCGGGCGCTGAACGAGGGCGCCCAGCTGGTTGAGGCGGCCGGGATTCCTGGTATCCACGAGGATCACGCGCCGGACCGCCCGCAGGTCGATCTGCTTGACGCTGCGCACCTCCAGCGCGTCCTTGTGGAGGGCCATGAATTCCTCCACGGTGCGCGACAGTTTGCCCGGAAATACCAGTTCCGCCTCCGGGTAGAGCTTGCGGGCCGCCACCATGGAGGCCAGGCCGTCCAGATCCGTGTTGCTGTGGGTGGTGATGATGTCCAAGGGCAGGCCTCCCCGCACTCAACGCAGGCTCTCCGGCAAGAGGTCGCAACGGAGGAGGTCGGCGTAGGTCTCCCGGCGCACGATGAGTTCGGCCCGGCCGTCCCGCACCAGCACCATGGCCGGCCTGGGCACGCGGTTGTAGTTCATGGACATGGTGTAGTTGTAGGCCCCGGTGCAGAAGACCGCCAGCAGGTCTCCGCTCTCCACCCGCGGCAGGCGGGCGTCGCGGATGAGGACGTCCCCCGATTCGCAGTACTTGCCGGCCACCGTGACCGTCTCCACAGGCGTTTCTCCGGCCCGGTTGGCCAGGCAGGCCTCGTAGCGGGCCCCGTAAAGGGCCGGGCGGGGATTGTCTCCCATCCCCCCGTCCACGGCCACATACCTGCGCACTCCGGGAATGTCCTTGACGGCGCCCACGGTGTAAAGGGTGGTGCCGGCGGGCCCCACGATGGAGCGTCCCGGTTCGACCACCAGGCGGGGCACGGGCAGCCCGTGGCGGGCCGCCTCCTCCCGGACCCTGGGCCCCAGGACCTCGGCCAGGTCCCCGATCTCCGGCGGGTCGTCGGGTTCGGCATAGTAGATCCCCAGTCCGCCCCCCAGGTTGAGTTCCTCGATCACCGTACCGGTTTCCTCGTACACGACGCGGGCGAAATCCATCATTACCGCGGCCGCGTGGGCGAAGGCCTCTAGTTCGAAAATCTGAGACCCGATGTGGCAGTGCAACCCGCGGAAGCGCAGAGCCCTGGCCCGCAGGCACCGCCGTACCCCGGCCAGGGCCTGCCCGGTGTCGACGGCCAGGCCGAACTTGGAATCGTTCTGGCCGGTCTTGACGTAGTCGTGGGTGTGGGCCTCGATGCCGGGCGTGACGCGCAGCAGGACGTCCACCGGACGGCCGTACTCCAGGGCCACGGCATTTAGCGTTTCCAGTTCGTAAAGATTGTCGACGACGAAACGACCCACCCCGACCTTCAGGGCCAGGTCGATTTCGGCCGGCGACTTGTTGTTGCCGTGGAAGTAAACCCGGTCCATGGGAAAGCCCGCCTCGCGGGCCGTGTAAATCTCGCCGCCGGAAACCAGGTCCAGGCCCAGCCCTTCCTCGTGTACCATCCGGCAGACGGCCAGGGTCAGGAGGGCCTTGCCGGCGTAAAGCACTTTGCCCCCGTAGCGACCCACGAAGTGGCGGTAGTACTCCCGGCAGTTGTGCCGGAACAATTCCTCGTCCAATACGTACAGGGGGGTGCCGAATTCGCGGGCCAGCTCCACCGTGTCGCAACCGCCTATTTCCAGGTGCCCGCGCTCGTTAACGCGCATCGTCCCGTGGAAACGCATATCAAGACCTCTCTCCCGGCCGCTTGGCCTGGCCGCGATTTTTGCGGGGCCCGGACGCCGGCCCGCAAGTATAGGCCGGCCGCCGAAAGTCCTAGGATGCCGCACCAGGCACCCTGGGCAGCCGGCCCAGGGAGGCCTGCAGCTCCTCCTCCGGCAGGGGATAATCCTCGAGCTTGCCCTGCAGGTAGGCGTCGTAGGCCGCCAGGTCCAGGTAGCCGTGCCCGCTCAGGTTGAAGAGAATGGTGCGCGCCTCGCCGGCCTCCCGGCAGCGCAGGGCCTCGTCGATGACGGCCCGCACGGCGTGGGCCGCCTCGGGGGCCGGCACGATGCCTTCGGTCCTGGCAAAGAGGGCCGCGGCCTCGAAGACCGGCCGCTGGTTGCAGGCCACCGGCTCAACGATGCCGTCGTACACCAGCTGGCACAGCAGCGGCGCGTCGCCGTGGTAGCGCAGGCCGCCCGCGTGGATGCCAGGCGGGACGAAGTCCTTGCCCAGGGTGTACATGTAGAGCAGGGGCGTGAGGCCCGCCACGTCGCCGTGGTCGTAGGCCAGCTTGCCGCGGGTCAGGGTGGGACAGGCCGTGGGCTCCACGGCCACGAAGCGCGTGCGCGTCCCGTTCACCAGCCGGTCGTGGACGAAGGGAAAGGCGAGGCCCGCGTAATTGCTGCCTCCACCCACGCACCCCACCACCACGTCGGGGTAGGCGTCCACCTTTTCCATCTGCGCCTTGGCCTCCAGCCCCACCACGGTCTGGTGCAGGAGCACGTGGTTCAGCACACTGCCCAGGGAGTAGTTGGTATCCCCGTGGGTGGCCGCGTCCTCCACCGCCTCACTGATGGCAATGCCGAGGCTCCCCGGTGAGTCCGGGTGCTCTTCCAGAATACGCCGCCCCGCCGCGGTACGTTCGCTGGGGCTGGGCAACACCTCGGCGCCGAAGGTCTCCATGAGCACCCGCCGGTAGGGCTTCTGATAGTAGCTGACCTTTACCATGTAGACCGTGCAGTCCAAACCGAAAAACCGGCAGGCCATGGCCAGGGCGCTGCCCCACTGCCCGGCCCCGGTTTCCGTGGTCAGGCGCCGTACGCCTTCTTTCTTGTTATAGTAAGCCTGGGCGGCCGCGGTGTTGAGCTTGTGGCTGCCCGCGGGGCTGGTGCCTTCGTACTTGTAGTAAATGCGGGCCGGCGTGTTCAGGGCCTTCTCCAGCCGGAAGGCCCGGTGCAGGGGCGTGGGCCGCCACAGACGGTAGATCTCCCGCACCTCTTCGGGAATTTCGATCCAGCGCTCTCTGCTCATCTCCTGGCGGATGAGCTCCGTGGGGAAGATGGCCGCCAGGTCCTGGGGCCCCACGGGCTGTCCCGTACCAGGGTGCAGCGGTGGGGGAGGCAAGTTGGGCATGTCCGCCTGGATGTTATACCAGTACCTGGGGATCTCCTCCTCCGTCAGGAGTACGCGATAATCGCTCACCTCGGCTCAACTCCCCCCGAAAAAAATAGGCATCGGCCATTATTTTATTGCAATGCCGGGTGTTCAGGCAAGTTTTTTTCACCGCGCGACGGGCCCCGGCTGACGGTAGCGGTCCCGGGGATGGACGATGCTGGGCCGGACGCGGCTCAGCGGGACCGGGGGGCGTAAGAGCACGTTCTTCAGGGCGGCCCAGTTAAAGGGAACCAGGGGCCACAGGTACGGCACCCCGAAGGATTTGGTGAAGCCCAAAACGAGCAACGCGATCAACAGGCCCGCAATCAGTCCGGGGAGGCGCGCCACGGCCACCGCAACCAGCAAGAAGAGGCGTACAATGCGGTTGGCATTGGCCAGTTCGTAGCTCGGGGTGAGGAAGGTACCGATAGCCGCCAGGGCCGTATAGAGCACCACCTCGGCCGAAAACAGACCCATACGGATGGCCATTTCGCCCAGCAGGACGGCCGCGATGATACCGGTGGACGTGGCCAGGGGGGTGGGGGTGTGGATGGTGGCCATGCGGATCATGTCCACGGCCAGTTCCGCCAGTATGAACTGCCAGAAGAGGGGTATTTTCGGCGGTTCGGCCGGACCGATGAACTTCAGGGTCTCCGGCAGGTAGCCCGGTTCCAGGGCCAGCAGGAGCCAGACGGGCAGCAGGACCAG
The DNA here is from genome assembly GCA_020725605.1 of Ammonifex sp. Taxonomy (GTDB): domain Bacteria; phylum Bacillota; class Desulfotomaculia; order Desulfotomaculales; family DYER01; genus DYER01. Next base: position 6,414 of record DYER01000050.1, read on the forward strand.
GGAGAGAAAGACCCCGAAAAAGCGCACCCAGCGCAGGTAGACGCCCACGGCGGGGTTCTGGCGGAACTCCTCGGCGTGCTGGAGGTGGTGGAAAAAGGTAACCGGCAGGATCATGACGCTCGGCGAGGTGTCCACCAGTATCAGCACGTGCCCCTCGAGCAAATGCACCGCCGCCACGTCCGGCCTCTCGGTGTAGCGCACGCGGGGGTAAGGATTCCAGACGGTGCCCGGCACCAGCAGTTCCTCGACCGACTTTTCGGCCATGGGCAGGCCATCGATGTTGATACCCTTGATCTTTTCCTTCAGGGTGTCGACCAGGTTCGGGCTGGCCACACCCTCGATGTAGGCCAGGACGACGTCCGTCTTGGAGCGCAAGCCCGCCGTCAGGCGCTCCAGGCGCAAATTGGTGTCGCGGATGCGGCGCCGGATCAGGGCGGTGTTGTAGACCAGGGTTTCGGTGAAACCGTCCCGGGAACCGCGCACCACCTTCTCCAGGTCCGGCTCCTCTGGCTGGCGGACCGGGTACTGCCGCACGTCCATGACGATGGCCTCTTCTTCCCCGTCCACGAACATAACCAGGGGCCCGGCCAGGATGCGGTCGATGGCCTCCTCGTAGGTGGCCACCCGGTCCACTTCCATATACGTAACATACTGATAGAATAGCCTGTCTACGACGTTGACGCCCAGGTCCTCCCGCCTCAGGGCCGCCAGGGTACGCAGTACCAGGGAGACCACCTGGTCCTTGTTCAGGCCGTCCACAAAAAAGAGCGCCGCCTTCTTACCCGCAAAGGTAATCTCGCGGCAGATGATGTCGAAACTCTTGTCGATACCCAGGGAGCGGCGCATGAAGGTGATGGTCTCGCGCAGCCTGGGGTCGATGCGCGTGCCGGTCAAGGAACCATCCCCCCGGCTAGCCCCTAGGCCGGAAGAGGAGGGCCGCCAGATAACCGAACACCACCGCCGCGGTGATGCCCGCCGCGGTGGCGGCCACGCCCCCGGTGAAGGCCCCCAGGGCGCCCTTCTGCCTCACGCCCTCCATGGCCCCCTGGGCCAGCAGGTGCCCGAAGCCCGTAAGGGGCACCGTGGCCCCCGCCCCGGCGAAGTTGACCAGGGGTTGGTAAAGCCCCAGGGCGGAAAGCAGGGCCCCGCCGGCCACGAAGCCCACCAGAATGTGGGCCGGTGTTATCTTGTAGCTGGTCAAATCCATGAGCAGCTGCGCCACCACGCACAGCAAACCGCCCACCAGAAAAGCCTTCAGGAAGATCATTGTTCCGCCCCCCTGCCCGGAAAAGGTCCGATTCCCGTAACTTTTCATTCCCCGGCGGTGCGGGGCGCCGTGAACCAAGGCCCTCAGCGCGCCTCGATGGCCACGGCATGGGCGATGCCCGGGATGGTTTCGCCCTGCAGGCTGCTGCACTTGCTGAACAGGGCGCCGGTGCCGATGCCCAGCACCCGCCGCAGCCGGCCGGCCGCCATTTCCTGCATCAGGTAGCCGCAGGTTACCACGGCCGAACAGGCGCAACCGCTGCCCCCCGCGTGGGTATCCTGGCGCTGATGATGGTAGATGAGCAACCCGCAGTCGTTGAAGTGACCGGCGATCTGGTAGCCCTTTTGCTCCACGATCTTGTTGGCCAGGGCCAGCCCGTAGGCCCCCAGGTCCCCCGAAAGGAACAGGTCGTAGTCGCCGGGCACCCTTCCCGTATCCTCCAGATGCCGGGCTATGGTATCCGCGGCTGCGGGGGCCATGGCCGCGCCCATGTCGTTGGGGTCCGCGGAGCCCAGGTCCACCACGCGGCCCACGGTGGCGTGCGTGACCACCGGACCGGCCCCCTGGCGCGCCAGCAGCATGGCCCCGGCCCCCGTCACGGTCCACTGGGCCGACATGGGACGCTGGACACCCTGCTCCGTGGGGTACCGGTACTGCCGCTCCGCGGTGCTGAAATGGCTGGAGGCGCCGAGTAACACATACTCGGCGAAGCCCCCGTCGATGAGCATGGCCGCCAGGGCCATGCCCTCGTACATGGTGGCGCAGGCCCCGTACAGGCCCAGAAAGGGAATCCCCAGGACGCGCGCGGTAAAGTCGGCCGCAATGATCTGGTTCAAGAGGTCACCGGCCAGGAGGAAGTCCACGTTCTGCGGCGCGAGGTTGGCCTTTTGCAGCGCCTTCTGCATGGCCTCTTCCAGCATGCGCTGCTCCGCCTTCTCCCAGCTCTTCTCTCCGTAATAGGGATCCTCGACCACCTTGTCGAAGGTGTGCCCCAGGGGGCCCTGCCCTTCTTTGGGTCCCACGATGGTGGCCGTGGACAGAATTACGGGTGGCTGGTGAAAAAAATAGGTCTGCTGCCCTATCTTCTTGGCGGCTATCCCCATGACGTGTCCCCCCCAACCTCAAGGTCGCAGGAGAAAGTGGTACAGCAGCGCCACGGCCCAAGCCGTGAAAATCCCGAAAACCAGCACCGGTCCGGCCACGGTAAAGAGGCGGGCCCCCACCCCCAGCACCAGCCCTTCGGTGCGGTACTCCATGGCCGGTGCCACCATGGAATTGGCGAAACCGGTGATGGGTACGATGGCCCCCGCACCCGCAAAGCGGGCCAGCTCATCGTACAGGCCCAGACCCGTGGACAGGGCCGCCAGAAAAACCAGCGTGGCCGCGGTGGCCGCACCGGCATCCAGCAGCGTCAGGCCCCGTGCCAGGAAGAAATTCTGAATGAGCTGGCCCAGGACGGAAATAAGGCCTCCGACCGCGAAGGCGGCCCCGGCGTTGCGGAGCACGGGGGGCCTGGGTTTTACCTGGTTGACTAGTTCCTGGTAGAGCCGCTTTTGCATCTCGCCGGGCAGAGAATCCCAGTGTGTGGTCACACGGCATCCCCCCGCAGGCTGGCGGTAGCCCCCGCCCGCTAATCGGTGTAGGCCACCTTAACGTTGGCCTTGTACTCCACCACCTGACCGTTGCGGACGTTGGCCGTAAAATTGATTACCTCCACCCCCGTGATGTTGCCGAAGGTGCGAGACGCTTCGGCCACCGCCGCCTGGACCGCAGATTTCCATCCGTCGGTAGATTCTCCCACCAGTTCTGCCACCTTGACGTGCACGGTCATTCCTCCCCCGAAAAAATATCTACCGGCTAGTATGGTTGGCCGGTAGCTTTTTATGCAGGGCCGTGCTCACTGGTTGATGGTTTCCCTGAGCCGTTTGAGGGCCTGTCGCTCCAGGCGCGAGACCTGCACCTGGGAAAGGCCGAGACGTCGCGCCACGTCGGCCTGGGTGCGGTCTTCGAAAAACCGCCAGCGCAGGATCTGCTGCTCCCGGCCGGGCAGGGTGGCAAGAAGGTCTTCCAGGGCCAGCCTCTCGGTCAACCAATCGTCCTGCTCCTCCTCACCGCGCAGCTGGTCCAGGAGGTAAATGGGTTCACCGTCGTCCTGATAGGTGCTCTCGTAAATGGAGGCCACGCCCTGCGAGGCCTCCAGGGCCGCCACCACTTCCTCCCGGGAACACCCCACCGCCTCGGCCACCTCACCGACCGAGGGTTCCCGCCCCAACTGGCCCAGCAGGCGTTCCCTGGCCCGACCGACGCGCCAGGCCATCTCCTTCAGGGAGCGGCTCACCTTGATCTGCCCGTCGTCCCGCAGGAACCGCCGGATCTCGCCCACGATCATGGGGACCGCGTAGGTCGAGAACTTTACGTTCAGTTGCGGGTCGAATTTGTCGATGGCCTTCATGAGGCCGATGCAGCCGATCTGGAACAGATCTTCCGGGTCGTGGCCGCGGTTTTGGAAGCGCTGCACCAGGTTGAAAACCAGGCGCAGGTTGCACTGCACCAGTCTTTCCCTGGCCGCGGCGTCGCCGGCGCGCGCCTTTTCCAGCAGGGCCCTGGTTTCCGCATCGCCCAGAAGGGGATAGCGCGGCAGGTTCATGGCCAGCAAGCGGTAATCCATACCGCCACCACCTATTGTTCCTTCCGGGACAGGAGCTTGTACATGACAATCCGGGTGCCCCGGCCCGGCGCGGAATCAACCTCCAGGCGGTCCATAAAAGACTGCATGAAAACGAAACCCAGGCCCGGCCGCTCCGGGTCCGTGGAGTACCCCGCCTCCAGCGCCCGGGAGACGTCGTCGATACCGCGACCCTGGTCCTCGACCAGGACCTCCAGGGCGTCGTCGTGCAGGTAGGCCCGAATGGTCACCGTACCCTCCGCACCACCGCCGTAGCCGTGCACGATGGCGTTGGTAACGGCCTCCGATACCGCCACCTTGATCTCCTCCAGGTCGGCCAGGGTGTAATCCAGTTGGGTGGCGAAGGCCGCCACGGCAACCCTGGCCAACCCCACGTTCTCCGGCCGGCTGGGAAATTCCAGCCTCATCTCATTTTTTATTGCCATTTGCCTGCCTCCTTATACACCGGTTGCCAGCGCCGTGGCTTCGTCGCCGAATTCCGGCATGATACGCAGGATGCCCGAAAGCTCCATGATACGTCGCACCTGCGGCCGCAACCCCACGAGGCTGATGCGGCCGCCCCGGCGGTGCAGGGCCCGGTACCTTCCCAGAATGACCCCCAGGCCCGAACTGTCGATGTAGGCCAGCCCTTCCAGATTGAGCACCAGGTGGTTTACGCGCCCGTCGGCCAGCAATCCTTCCAGGGCCCTGCGAAAGGCGTCGGCCTCCCGAAGGTCCAGCTCCCCCCCGACGCGGACCACCGCGGTCTCTCCCATGACCTCCACGTCAATTTGCATGTCCACCCCTCCCGTGACCCCTGAGTGCGCCGTCGTTCGGCGGCCCTTCCCGCCCCCGACTCACCGTGTGAAGTGGTGGGTGCGGTACGGCCCGCCCCACAATAGTTTCGAGATACCGGGCACTTTTCCTGCTAATTATTACCAGGACTGGTGTCGAAAACGCCCGGTATAAACGCCGCGGGGCGGGCATAAGGATAGCACGGGGGTCATCATGGCCAGAGGCCTGCTGTGGTTTCTGTCCGGGACCGGGCTCCTTTCCCGGCCCGTCCTGCTGGTGACGGCGCTGGTCTTTCTGGCGGGAGGGGTGCTGGGGGCCCTGAACGCCACACAACTCGAGCCGCCCGCGGCCGCCGAGCTCAAAGCCTGGCTTGAAGGTTCGCTCGAGCCCCCCCACTTCGATAGGGCCCTGGCCGCCAGCGTGGGCCAGTACGCCGGTACCATCGGGGCCCTGTATTTGAGCGGCCTGACGGCCATCGGTATCCCCGTTCTGCTGGCCATCGTTTTCCTGCGCGGTCTGGCGGCCGGGTTCACCGTGGCCTTTCTGGTGCGGGAAATGTCCTGGCCCGGCGTTTGGCTCGTGTTGACCTGTCTGTTGCCACCGGCGGTGGTGTACTTCCCCGCGCTGGTGGCCGCAGGGGCCGCGGCCCTTTCTTTTGCGCTGCTGGTGTTGCGCCATTGCTGGCGGGGCGGTGCTAGCCTCTGGCCGGGCTTTATCGCTTACAGCGTCATCATGCTGGTTCTCGGCCTTTCCGGCCTGGGGGCGGGCCTCGTGGCCGCCGCCTTGCCCGCGGTAACCCTGCGCTGGCTCTAAAACCTTCCGTCACCGGGAGGTGTGGGCGGTGATCGTTTTCTTTCTGACCGTGCGCAAGGTCCTGCGCACCGTCGCGCGCTACGCCCTGATGGCGGCCCTCGTGCTCTTCCTGCTGTCCCAGCTGGTGGCTATTGCCAGGAACCATCTGCCGGCGCTGCACCCCGTGGCCGCCACGTCCCTGGGCCACGGAGAAGGCACCACCGTGGACCACTTCGTAAATCTGCTGCTGGAAAAGCTCAAAGAGTTCTACCGCGGTAGGCCCTGAACGGACCAACGGGGATAAACGGCGCCGCAGGGCGGGCAGGGTTCCCCCACCCCGTCTGAACCGGTCCCTGGGTCCGCGCTTTCCCCCGGGAATCTTCAATCTTCCCGTGCCGCAAGCCACCCCACCCGGCAGGAAGAAGGCCCGCCGAAGGCGAATTTGTCGGGCGGACGAGGGGGGACCCCGGTGCCGGTCCGGTGGGCGGACCTATTCCTGGATTACCTGCTCCTGGAGCGGGGCCTGGCGGAGAATACTCTGCGGGCCTACCGTCGCGACCTGGACGACTACCTGTCCTTTCTGACACGGACCGGTCTGGGTCTCGAGGCCGGTGAGGCGGTGCCATCCTACCTGCGGGACCTCCAGGCGCGGGGTTGCGCACCGGCCACCCGGGCCCGCCGCCTGAGCTGCCTGCGCCGCTTTTACCGTTTCCTCGCCTCGGAAGGCCTGGTGGAGGCCGATCCAACGGCCGCGGTGCCGTCGCCCCGCAGGGGCCTCAAGCTACCCCAGGTGCTCACCGTGGCCGAGGTGGACCGGTTACTGAGCCAGCCCCGCACCTCCACGCCCACGGGCCTGCGCGACCGCGCCATGCTGGAACTGCTCTACGCCACGGGGCTAAGGGTGTCGGAACTGGTGGAACTGAAGGTGGCCGATGTGAACGTGACCCAGGGCTACGTGCGCTGTCTCGGCAAGGGCCGGCGCGAGCGAGTAGTGCCCTTCGGTTCCGTGGCCGCCCGCTACCTGCGGGCCTACCTCACCGAGGTGCGCCCCCGGCTCGTGGGCCGGCGCAGCCCCTACCTTTTCGTCAACCGGCGGGGTAGGCCCCTTTCGCGTCAGGCCCTGTGGAAACTGATAAAAAAATACGCGCGTCTGGCCGGCATCGTCAAGACCATCAGCCCCCACGTCCTGCGCCATTCCTTTGCCACACACCTGCTGGAAAACGGGGCCGACCTGCGCACGGTTCAGGAATTGCTGGGCCACGCCGACATCTCCACCACCCAGATTTACACCCACGTCTCGGCCGCGCACCTCAGGGAGGTATACGCGCGGGCCCACCCGCGGGCCTGAGGGGCGGTCCGGCGGGGCCATGCCGGGGAGGCACGTATGTTGATCCAACGCGTCGTCCTTATGGTACTGGACGGGGTCGGCGTGGGGGAACTGCCCGACGCGGACCTGTACGGTGACGCCGGTAGCAATACCCTGGCCCACACCGCCCGCGCCGTGGGCGGGCTCGACCTTCCCCACCTGAACCGTCTGGGTCTGGGCCGTATCGCGCCAGTGGCCGGGCTGGATCCGGTGCCCGCGCCGGCGGGGTGCTACGGCCGCATGGCGGAAAGGTCTCCCGGTAAGGACACCATGACGGGACACTGGGAAATGGCCGGCCTCATCCTGGACCGGGCCTTTCCGGTCTACCCGCACGGCTTTCCCCCCGAGGTCATCCGGCCCTTCGAGGCCAGGATCGGCCGCCGGGTCCTGGGGAACAGGCCGGCCTCGGGAACCGTCATCATAGAGGAACTGGGTGTCGAGCACCTGGCCACGGGCCGACCCATCGTCTACACCTCCGCGGACAGCGTATTTCAGATCGCGGCCCACGAAGGGGTTATACCGGTGGAGGAACTCTACCGCATGTGCGCCATCGCCCGGGAATTGCTGGTGGGCGAGCACGCCGTGGGCCGCGTCATCGCCCGGCCCTTCACGGGAACGCCCGGTGCTTTCCGGCGCACCCCGCGCCGCCGCGACTTCCCCCTGCCGCCGCCCCGCGCCACCCTGCTGGACAGGCTGGCGGCCCAAGGGCTCGACGTGGTGGCCGTGGGCAAGGTTTGCGACATCTTCGCTGGCCGCGGCATCACGCGCGCCGTGCCGGCGGCCGGCAACGCCGAGCTCTTCACCCGCACCCTGGAGGCCCTGTCCGCCACCCGGGCGGGCCTGGTACTGACCAATCTGGTGGATTTCGACACCCTGTACGGGCACCGCAACGATGCGGCGGGATTCGCCGCGGCCCTGGAGGATTTCGACCGGCGTCTGCCCGAGCTGCTGGGCACCCTCACCGGAAACGACCTGCTCATCATTACCGCGGACCACGGTTGCGACCCCACCACGCCGGGCACGGACCACTCCCGGGAATACGTACCGCTCCTCGTCCACGGCCCGGGCCTCCGGGCCGGGGTGGACCTGGGCACCAGGGAGACCTTTGCGGACGTGGGGGCCACCGTGGCCGAAATCTTCGGCGTGGAAGTCCCGGCAGGGACCTCTTTTTTGACCCACATCCTGGGAGGCGCGGCTTGAGGTGCGCATGTACGACCTGATCATGAAGAAGCGGGACGGCGGCACCCTGAGTACCGGGGAGATCGAGTTTTTCGTCCGCGAGTACACCCGCGGCCGCATCCCGGACGCCCAGGCCGCAGCCCTCCTGATGGCCGTCTACTTTCGCGGACTGGACCCCCGGGAGACGGCGGACCTCACCCTGGCCATCGCCTCCTCGGGCCAAAGACCCGCACCCCCCGGCGCCGGTCCCTGGGCGGACAAGCACAGCACGGGCGGCGTGGGCGACAAGACCACCCTGGTGGTCGTGCCCCTGGTGGCGGCCGCGGGCGTGCCGGTACTTAAAATGGCCGGCCGCAGCCTGGGCCACACCGGCGGCACCATCGATAAGCTGGAAAGCATCCCCGGGTTCGACACCGGCCTGAGCCTTCAGACCGCGTTGCGGCAGGTGCGGGAAGTGGGCGCCGCCCTCGTGGGCCACACGCCCGAGCTGGCCCCGGCCGACGCCAAGCTCTACAGTTTGCGGGATCTGACCGCCACCGTGGACAGTCTTCCCCTCATCGCCGCCAGCATTATGGGCAAGAAGCTGGCCACCGGGGCCCGGGCCCTGGTGCTGGACGTCAAAACGGGACGGGGGGCCCTCATGACCTCCCCGGAAGAGGCGGTGGCGCTGGCCCGCCTCATGGTGGGCATCGGCACCCGGGCCGGCGTGGCCACCGCGGCCCTGGTTACAGACATGGATCAGCCCCTCGGCCGGGCCGTGGGCAACGCCCTCGAAGTGCGGGAGGCCATCACGACCCTTCACGGTGCCGGCCCCCCGGACCTCACCGAACTGGCATTGCGGCTGGGCGGCCACCTCCTGTTCCTGGCCGGCGCGGTGCCGGACCCGGAGGCCGGCTTCGGGAAGCTCTCCCGCCTGCTTCGCAAAGGGGCCGGGCTGGCCAAACTCCGCCAGATCGTCGCGGCCCAGGGCGGCGACCTGCGGGTAGTAGACGAGCCGGACCGGCTACCGCAGGGGGCCGTCAGTCAGACGGTGTGCGCACGGGAATCCGGCTGGCTTGCGGTTCTGGACGCCCGAAAAGCCGGCGAGGCGGCGCTGCTGCTGGGCGCCGGCCGCACCGTTCCCGGCGTGCCCGTGGACCCGGGGGCGGGCATCGTGCTCCACAAGAAGGTGGGGGACCCCGTACGGGCCGGGGAGGCCCTCGCCACCCTCTACGCCGCAACCCAAGCCGCCGCGGCCGCCGGCGCGGCCCGCCTGGAGGAGGGCGTGGCCATCGCCCCCGTTCCGCCCCCTTCCCGACCCCTCATCCACACCGTGGTTGGCGCATAAGTCCCACCCGACCAGGGATAATAAAGCGTGATCCCATGTTCGGGGGGCCGAGGTCTCTATGCTCTGGCAGGCCTTACTGCTGACGGTAGTTTTCACTTTCGCGGCGGCCGGCGCCGCTGCGGCCCAAGTACCCCCGCCGCCGGCTCCGGCGGGCGAGCTGACCACCACCGCCGAGGCCGCGGTGCTCCTGGATGCCGCTCAGGGACAGGTACTCTACGCCAAAGAACCCCACAAGCGGCTACCCATGGCCAGCGTTACCAAACTCATGACCATGCTACTGGCCGTGGAGGCCGTGGAGCAAAACCGCACCGGGATGAATGAAACCGTAGTGGCAAGCGAAAACGCCTGGAAAATGGGCGGTTCCCAGATTTACCTGGCCCCGGGCGAGAAAATGAGCTTCCGTGACATGCTCATAGCCGTGGCCGTAGGCTCGGCCAACGACGCCAGCGTGGCGCTGGCGGAGCACCTGGCCGGTTCGGAAGAAGCCTTCGTTCAGATAATGAACGAAAAGGCCCGAGAGCTGGGGATGAAGGATACCCGTTTCGTCAACTGCACGGGCTTGCCGGCCGAGGGGCACTACACCTCGGCTTACGATCTGGCCCTGCTCATGCGCGAGGCCCTGAACCATCCCCTGTTTATGGAGTTGTCCGCCATCAAGGAATACGACCTGCGCGGCGGCAGGTTCAAGCTCTGGAATACCAATAAGCTCCTCTGGTTCTACGAAGGAACCGACGCCGGCAAGACCGGCTGGACCAATGAGGCCAGGTACTGCCTGGCTTCTTCGGCCCGACGCGGAAATCTGAGGCTCATCGCCGTGGTGCTGGGCACCCCGGAACCCAAAAGCCACTTCCGGGAGTCCATTAAGCTCTACAATTACGGCTTTGCCCGGTACAAAGCCCTGGAACTGGCCGCCCGCGAGACCGTAATCAGACAACTGCCCGTGGCCAAAGGTACCGTCAACACCGTGGCCGTGGTACCCGCCCGCCCGGTTACCGTGGTCCTGCCAAAGGGGCAGGACAAAGGCGTGACGGCCCGCGTAGAACTGCCGGCCAGGTTGACGGCGCCGGTGGGAGCAGGCCAGAAGGTGGGCAGTTACCACGTGCTGAAAGACGGCCAGGAGCTCCTGGCCGTCGACCTGGTCACCCGCGACGGGGTGGACAAAGCGTCATTGCCGCTCATGGTACAGAGGGTTGTCCGTAAAGTGTACGGTCCCTGATCCCGGCTTTAACTTACCTTGGCCTCCAACCGCAACTTGTCGGCGATCATGGCGATGAACTCGGAGTTGGTGGGCTTGCCCCGCTCCAGATTGATGGTGTAGCCGAAGAATTTGGTCATCATCTCCACGTTGCCGCGGTCCCAGGCCAGCTCAATGGCGTGGCGGATGGCCCGTTCCACACGGCTGGGGGTCGTCTGGTACTTGTTCGCGATCATGGGGTAAAGTTCTTTGGTAACGGCACCCAGCAGATTAACTTCGTTGATCACGGCCAGGATGGCGTCCCGCAGGTAATGATAGCCCTTTATGTGGGCCGGGACCCCCATCTCGTGTATGATGTTCGTAACGGCGAGGTCCAGATTCTTGGATTTGCCGGCGGCCATAACCTTGGCCACGTTCACACCGTTGGCCAGTTGTCTGATCCGTGTGGCCAGCACCGCGAAGTCAAAGGGTTTCAGAATGTAGTAGTCGGCACCCAGTTCCACGGCGCGCTGGGTGATGCTCTCCTGACCGAAGGCCGTGAGCATGATTACCTTGGGCCGCGGGCTGATACCGTCCGCGAGCAACTGTTCCAGCACCCCGATGCCGTCCAGGTGGGGCATGATAATGTCCAGAAGCACCACGTCCGGGTGGTGCTGTTTGATCAAATCCAGAGTCTCCAAACCGTTGTAGGCAATGCCGACCAGCGTCAGATCTTCCTGCCGGCTCACGAAGTCCCGCAAAAGTTCGCAGAATTCCCGGTTGTCGTCGGCGATCAGAACCTTGATGGCTTTCTTCATCCGCCGTCTCCCCTCCTAACAGGAAAATTTTCCAGTGGGCAATTCGACGGGGTGCCCGGATCTCCTTGTGGAACGACTTGTGGATAATAAAAATAAATTGACGAAAAAAATCAGGCCCTGTCGTCCGTTATCTCCACCTCCCGCAGCATCCACTCCGCAAAGGTGCCGTAGCCCCGCGTGGGGTCATTGACGAACACGTGGGTTACCGCACCCACCAGCCTTCCGTCCTGAAGGATGGGGCTGCCGCTCATGCCCTGCACGATCCCCCCGGTCAATTGCAGCAGCCTCTCGTCCGTGACCTTGAAGACCAGGCCCTTACGGTCGCGGAAGCGCTGGGGAAGTACCCGGGTGATTTCGATGCGGAAACTTTCGATACGGCCGTCTTCGAGCACGGTGAGCACCTCGGCCGGGCCGGTACGGACCTGGTCCGCGAGGGCCACGGGGACGGGTTGGGGGTAAAGGGGATTGGCCTCCGGCAATTGCCGTAAGACACCGAAAATGCCGCAGGGCGTGTTCTTGACAATGCTCCCTTCGAGGCCGGAGCCGCCGGTGAAAACCCCGATCTTTTCTCCGGGCTGGCCGCGCTGCCCGGCGCGAATCCGCAGGATCGTGGCCTCGACGATGCGGCCATCGGCCAGGTCGATTTTCTGCCCCCCGGAGTGGTCGGACACCACGTGTCCCAGGGCACCGTAGCGGCCGGTCTCAGGATCGTAGAAGGTCAGGGTACCCACGCCGGCCGCGCTGTCCTTCACCAGCAGGCCCACCCGGTAGCGGTCGGTCTCGGGGCAGTATACCGCATGAACGGTCCGCCTGACGATCCGCTCCCCCTGCCGCACTTCAAGTTCCACCGGGCCCCCGGCCCTGCCGGCCCGGTCGATTAAGGTCCGCGTTTCTTCCTCGGTCCCGACCGCCTGGCCTCCCACCTTGAGGATCACGTCCCCGGGTCCGATACCGGCCTCTGCGGCCGGGCATTTGGCCTGCCCGGTCCGGTCCACTACGGGCGCCAGGTCCACCACCACAACCCCCCGGCCCTGCAGCAACACACCGATGGAGTGCCCGCCGGGCACCACCTTGACCGCAGGTAATACCTGGACCAGTATATGCCGGAGGGGAAGGAAATCGAACAAGCGGAGTTCGAGGTGCCATTCGCCGGCACGGTGCGCCACCAGGACGCCGGGTTGCTCGACGGTCAGCAGTTCCTCCGGACCGCGGCGTACGTGCCAGGACAGGCCCGGCGACGGCACGAGGTTCACGTGCCAGGGTTCGCCCACGGCCACCCGCTGCTGCACGGGCAGATCAAAAAAACTGCGTACCTCCGTACGCAGCAGTGCGAGCAGGAAACCCATGGTTACCAGTACCGCGACCGATCTCCTCCAGGACAGTGTCCATCCCTCCCGGGTTTAACTTAACCGGGGAGGGAAACCTTTATCCGAAAACCAAAACCGTCTTCGCCGCGGGCTACTTTACCTTGGAAACCCGCCGGTCCGGGTGAGCGGGATTCGGTTGCAGCCGGACGCCGCAAAATCCGGAGGGCAAGGGTCAAAGCGGTGTCGTGGCGGTGGTAGCCGAGCGGGCCGCGCGGCGCAGGTGCCTGGCGTGTTCCAGCACCGCGCCCGCGGCCTCCCGGCCTCCGAGCATGCGGGCCAGTTCCGCCACCCGGTCCTCCTCGCTCAACAGCGGCTCGACCACGGTGCTGGTCAGGCCGTCGACGGTCTCCTTGCTGATGCGCCAGTGCCGGTCCGCCAGGGCCGCGATCTGGGCCGCGTGGGTGACGCCGATGACCTGCCGGTGCCGGCTTATGGCGTGCAGCTTGGCCGCTATGGCCGTCAGGGCCCGGCCCCCCACACCCGTGTCCACCTCGTCGAAAACCAGGGTGGGGGTCCGGTCAGCGCCGGCCAGGAGGGCCTTCACGGCCAGCATGATCCTGGCCAGCTCCCCTCCGGAGGCCACCTTCGCCAGGGGCCGCGGGGGCTCCCCGGGGTTGGCGGCGATCAGGAATTCCACCCTGTCCCCACCGTGGGGCGCGGGTTCCTCCAGCGGGGTCACGGCCACCCGGAAGAGGGCACCGCCCATCTCCAGAGACGCCAGTTCCCGGGTCACCAGTTCCTCCAGTTTCCGGGCCGCCTCGAGACGCGCCTTCCTCAGGCCCTCGGCCTTCTCGGTCCACCGGGCCGTCAGCTCCGCCATGGTCTCGGAAAACCGCTGGGCCTGGGCGAGCAATTGCTCCAGTCGCGACAGTTCCTCCGCGGCGCGCCCGCGCCAGCGCAGCACCTCTTCCACGGAGGTACCGTACTTCCCCTTGAGGTGGCGCAGGAGGGCCAGCCGCTGCTCGATTTCCTCCAGGCGGCCCGTGTCCAGGGCCCCCTCCTCCTGGTAGGCGGCCAGGGTGCGCGCCACCTCCGCCACCTGGTCCGCCGCGCTACCCAGGGCCGCGGCCGCCCCCTGAATCCCCGGTTCCAGGGCCGCCAGTTCCCGCAGCAGCGTCGCCGCGCGGCCCAGCAAATCGATGGCCGCGGGCTCGTCCCCCAGGCCCCCGTAGAGCAGGGCGTAGGCCTCACCGGTCAGGCGCAGGATCTTCTCGGCGTGCATCAGACGGCGCCGCTCGGCCTGCAGTTCCTCCTCCTCCCCCGGCCTGAGGCGGGCGCGGTCGATCTCCGCCACCTGATGGCGCAGGTCCTCCACCCGCCGGGCCAGGGAGGGGTCCTCACCCGCGATCTGCTGCCACAGGGCCCGCATGCGCTGCCATTCCCGGTGGACATGGCCGGTGGCCGCGACCTCCTCCTGCAACCCCGCGAAGTTATCCAGCAATTCGCGGTGCCGCTCGTGGGAAAAGAGGGTGTAGTATTCGTGCTGCCCGTGCAGAGCCACCAGGGCGTAACCGATCTGCCGGTAGAGGTGGAGGGGCACCACCTGGCCGTTGACGCGGCATACGGTCCGGCCCCCGCGTGAGAGTTCCCGCACCAGCAGTAACTGACCGTCCTCCGGGGGCTCCAGGCCCAGTCCCGCCAGGTGGGCCTCCACGCCCGGCACTCCTTCCAGGTCGAAAAAAAGGTGTACCACGGCGCGCTCCTCCCCGGTGCGGATCATCTCGGTGCTGGCCCGGCCGCCCAGACCGATGCCCAGGGCCTCCAGGATGATGGACTTGCCCGCACCGGTCTCGCCCGTGAGGATGTTCAGCCCGGGTCCGAAGTCCAGCTCCACCTCCCGCAACAGTACAAAGTTTTTGGCCCGGAGCGAGCGCAACACCCTTTCACCTCCCCAGTAGCTCCCGGAAGCGCTGGCAAATGATGGGGGTGGCCTCCCTGGGTTTCACCACCACGACAATGGTATCGTCGCCCGCCACCGTCCCCAGGACTTCCGGCCACCCGGCCCGGTCGATGGCCGCCGCCACACCCTGAGCCTCTCCGGGCAGGGTTTTGACCAGTACCAGGTTCTCGCTGTAGTCCACGCCCAGAACGGAGTCACGAAAGAGTAGGCGTAGCCTTTCGGTGCGCCGGACGCTGGCGCGCTCTTCGGGCGAGGCATAGCAAAGGGTATTCTCGCGGGGCAACTTGACCAGCCCCAGTTCCTTGATGTCGCGGGAAACGGTGGCCTGCGTGACTTTGAACCCCTCCTGGCGCAGGGCCAGCACCAGTTCCTCCTGGGTTTCGATGGGCCGCATGCGGATGATCTCCAGTATTTTTCGCTGACGCCGTACCTTCATAAAGGAGCACCTTCCCTTGGGTTCTAGCGTAACCGCTCCGGCTCTTTGAGCTTTTCGCGTAGCACCCGGTAGAAGCTCCTGGGGTTCAGGCGCAGGAACCGCACACCGAAGGGCGCCCGCCGCACGAGTACCCGGTCGCCGCAGGTTAAGTGCCGGCCGTACTGGCCGTCCATGGTCAGCATTACCTCTCCCGGAGTGGAGCGCGGGACCACCCGCACCGTGCTGGCCGCCGGAATGACCAGGGGGCGGGCCGAAAGGGTGTGGGGACAGATGGGCGTGATGAGCATTAGTTCCAGTTCGGGCGCTACCAGGGGGCCGCCCGCCGAAAGGGAGTAGGCTGTGGAACCGGTGGGGGTGGCCACGATTAGCCCGTCCGCCGAGTAAGTTTCCACGTACTCCCCGTCCACGTAGGTTTCAAGGTGAATCAACCGCGCAAAGGCCCCCTTGGTAATAACGGCGTCGTTGAGGGCGGTGTACACGTCCGCCCGTTCGTTCGACGGGGAATTTTGCCTTCGGAGAGCTAGCCGGTTAGCGACACCGGTGGGTTGGCAAAATTCCCCGTCGTTTTCCCGCTCCACCGTGGCCTGAAGCATCATGCGTTCTTCGACCACGTAGTTCCCCTCCAGGATGCGCTGGAGGCCAGGGAGGGCCCCGGCGGCCTCCACCTCGGTCAGAAAACCCAGCTGGCCCACGTTAACGCCGAAGAGGGGGACCCCGTAGGGTGCCACCGCCCGGGCGCTCTGCAGCAACGTGCCGTCACCGCCGAGCACCACCACACAGTCGCAGGTCCGCCCCAGGGTGTCTAAGTCGTAATCCGGTCTGGAGAGTTGCGCGCCCCCCGGTGCCCCCACCCGCACCGCGATGCCCTGCGCTTCCAGCCAGGCCACCACGGTGGCGGCAATCCGCCAGACCTCTTCCTTTTCTGGATTCACCACCAGCCCGAACCGGCGCACACTCTCACCTCCCCCCGCCCGGCAGCCCGTCCTCGGAAGGCAGGCCTTTAGTAGCCGCCGAGCAGGCCGGCCACTATCGCCCCCAGACCGAAGGCAACCAGATAGTGCCAGGCCGGGGCCCGCCGCGGCCCGGCAAACGGCATGCGAAAACTTACCGGCGTCACGGCCTTGCGTTCCACGTCCACCAGCAGCACTCCGTGGACCGGAAAGGCGAGGTGATACTCCAGGAGCTGGCGGCGGGTCTCGGCGTCGGGCTCGCTCCCGGCACGGCCGGTTTTAACTTCGGCCACGTAGCGCCGCCTGCCCCTGGCCACCAGCAGGTCGGCCTGGACAAAGCCCTCGTGGACCTCCGCACCCAGGTACCAGGTAATCGGGGCCCGGACCTGGGTATCGATTACCCGGTAACCTTCCGCGGCGAGCAATTGTTCGGCCCGGTGCTCGCCCCGCCGGGCGCGGCGGGCTTGCCGGCGCACCTGCCAGGACCGCCACCAGCGGAACGCCTGCCAGCCCAGAAGGAAGGCCACCAGAAACGCCAGAATCGCGAGGTCTTCCGGCCTCAAAGACGGTCCACCCCTTTCGCCAGGACGAGGTGGGCCTCCGCCACCAGGGCCGCCAGGTCTCCCGCGGTGTAGCCCCGACCGCCCCGTTGCTTAGAGAAATACAACAGATACTCGATATTTCCCTCCGGACCCTTCAGGGGCGAGAAATCAAGACCCTTAACGCCCCAGCCGAGGGCACTCGTAAGGAAGACCACGAGATCCTGCAGTACCTCCACGTGCACTGCGGGGTCCCGCACCACACCCTTCTTGCCGACCCGCGAGCGACCGGCCTCGAACTGGGGCTTGACCAGGGCGATGCCCTCCCCTTCCGGCACCAGCAGCTCCTCCAGGCGCGGGAGCACGAGCTTCAGGGAAATGAAAGAAACGTCGACCGTGGCAAAATCCGGCCGCGGGTCGAGCCTGGCCGGCTCGAGCTTCCGGATGTTGGTACGCTCCAGCACCACCACCCGGGGGTCGCAGCGCAGGCGCCACGCCAGTTGCCCGTAGCCCACGTCCACGGCGTACACCAGCCGGGCGCCGTGCTGCAGGGCGCAATCGGTAAACCCGCCGGTCGAAGCCCCCACGTCCAGTACCACGCGCCCCGTAAGGTCTACCCCGAAGGCCCGCAGGGCCTTGGCCAGCTTGTATCCGCCCCGGCTCACGTAGGGGCACGGGTCGCCCCGCAACTCCAGCCGCGCTTCCGGAGCCACCAGTTGTCCCGCCTTGGTGGCCGGCCTGCCGTCGACATAAACGAGCCCGGCCATAATCGCGGACCGGGCCTGGGCGCGCGTGCGGCACAGCTTTCTTTCCACCAGGGCCGTATCCAGCCTTACTTTAGGCACGTGCCTTCCTTTCGCCTCCCCAGCAACCGAACTACGTTCTGCGCCACGGCCTCGGAAGTGAGTCCGTAGCGTGCCAGCAGCAACTCCTGGCTGCCGTGTTCCACGAAGGTGTCGGGCAACCCCATCCGCACCACCCGCACCGCGCTTAAACCGCGATCCGCCAGCATCTCCGCCACCGCGCTGCCGAACCCCCCGGCCAGCACGTGCTCCTCCAGGGTGACGACCAGTCCGGTCCGTGCGGCCCATGCCGACAGGCACTCTTCGTCCAGGGGTTTGGCAAATCGGGCGTTGATCACGGTCACCGCGATGCCCTGCGCCGCCAGTTCCTCGGCCGCCGCACAGGCAACCGGCACCATGGTCCCGAGGGCCACCAGTACGGCCTCCTCCCCCTCCCGCAGTACCTCGGCGCGACCCACCGGCACCGGGCTCCATTCCGAGGGCACCGGGCCCGGGGCCCGGCGCCGGGGATAACGCACGGCCGCGGGTTGCCCCAGTTCCAGGGCCGTAAACAGCATGTTGGCCAGTTCGGCCGCGTCGCGCGGCGCCATGACCACCATGTTGGGCACGGTGCGTAAAAAAGCCAGATCGAAGAGGCCCTGGTGCGTAGCCCCGTCGTCGCCCACGATGCCGGCCCGGTCCACGGCAAAAACTACGGGCAAATTCTGCAGGCAGACGTCGTGAATGATCTGGTCGTAGGCCCGCTGGAGAAAGGTGGAGTAGATGGCCACCACGGGCTTCAATCCCCCCCTGGCCATTCCGGCGGCCAGGGTTACGGCATGCTGCTCGGCTATGCCCACGTCGAAGAAGCG
>DYER01000051.1 GCA_020725605.1 Ammonifex sp.
AATGGAGCGGGTGATGGGAATCGAACCCACGTACCCGGCTTGGAAGGCCGGTGCTCTACCATTGAGCTACACCCGCTCGCCCAGCACAATTATAGCGTAAAAGACCCGCAAAGTCAAAACCCTCCGTGGCCCCTTGGCGCGCCCGGGGTCCGGTACGCGGAACACGGCACCGGTATCAGCCGTCCTGCCCGCCGCGGGGGGGCAGCCGTTTACGGGCCTCGGTTGCGGCCTCCAGGTACACCTCCCTCAGGGGTCGTCCCGTACGCTCGGCCAGGGTGCGGCAGTCCTCGAATTCGGGGCTCAGCTGCGCCACCGAGCCGTCCGGCAGGTAGGCAACCTTCACCCGCACCTCACCGGAGCGCGTGACCACCGGAACGACCTCGCGGCGCAGGGAAAGCCGCTCTTCGCGCCGCACCCGCACACCCAGGGTGGTGGTCTCGCGAAACAGGATGGCCAGCAATTCTTCCTCCCCCGGCGGATGGCAGAGTACCCGTACCGTGACGCCGGGGCGCCCTTTCTTCATCAGCACCTGGGTGAGGGTCACGTCCAGGGCCCCGGCCCTGCGCAGCAGGTGTTCCACGTAGGGAAAGAACTCGGGGTTAAGGTCGTCGATGTCGGTCTCCAGGACTGTGAGCACTTCGCGTCCGGACTCCTGTCCGGCGATCCGGCCCACGAAAACCCGGAGCACGTTGGGTATGGAGTAGGTGCGGCTGCCCAACCCGTAGCCGATGCGGTCCACCACCATGCCGGGTAGCGGGCCGAATTCCTCCGCCAGCGTCGTGGCCAGGGCCGCCCCCGTGGGGGTGACCAGTTCCCCCTCCACGGCCACGCTCCGCAAGGGCACACCGCGCAGTAGTTCGGCCGTGGCCGGGGCCGGTACCGGCAGCAGGCCGTGTCGGACCTCCACATACCCCTGTCCGGTGGGTAAAGGCGAGCAGTAAACCCGCTCCACGCCCAGCTGCCAAAGGGCCAGCAGGCTGCCGACCACGTCCACGATGGCGTCCACGGCCCCCACTTCGTGGAAGTGCACCCTGTCCACCGTCGTACCGTGAACACGCGCTTCGGCCTCGGCCAGGCGCAAAAAGACTTTGACCGCGGTTTCGCGTGCCCGTGCCGGCAGTGGGGCTGCCTCCAGAAGCCCCAGTATTTCGCCCAGGCGCCGTTCCGGCTGCTCCGCCGTGACCACCACGGCCGCGCGGGTTCCCCGTAAACCGTGCTTCCGTTCCTCCCACGTTTCCAAGCGCCATCCCGCCAGGCCCAGGCCTTCCAGTTGGCCGCGTAAGGTAACAACGTCGGCGCCAGCGTCGATGAGGGCCGCCAGGAGCATGTCGCCGGCTATACCGCCGCAGCAATCCAGGTAGGCCACGCGCAAGGCCTAATCCCTCCGCCCCAGCTTCCGGGCCAACAACTCGCACACGGCCGCCATGGCCCTGCCGCGGTGGCTGACGCGGTTTTTGGTCTCGAGATCCAGTTCGGCCACGGTCTTACCGTACTCGGGCAGGTAGAACAGGGGATCGTATCCGAAACCTTCCTTGCCGCGGGGCTCGTCCACAATCAATCCCTCACACGTGCCCTCGGCGGTGAGGAGTTCCCCGTCCGGAAAGGCCATGGCCACGGCACACCGGAAGCGGGCCGTGCGCCGGTCGAGGGGCACCCCGGCCAGCAATTGCAGCAGGCGGTGGTTGTTGGCCTCGTCGTCTCCGGGGAGGCCGGCAAAGCGGGCCGAATGGACCCCGGGGGCCCCGCCCAGGCAGTCCACCTCCAGGCCGGAGTCGTCCGCCAGAGCGGCCTCCCCTGTGGCCGCGCATGTGTGCCGCGCCTTCTTGATGGCGTTTTCCATGAAGGTGCGGCCGTCCTCCTCTACAGGAGGCACGCCCGGGTAGTCAAGCAGGCTGCGCACCTCGATGCCCAGGGGCACCAGCAGGGCCGACAGTTCCCTCACCTTACCTCGATTGCGGGTCGCAAGCACCAGACGCATTCCCCGTCTTCCTCCCGATTCCCCGGGCCAGGGGCCCCAGAACGCACCGCTGGCGCTCGACCAGGTGCCGGATGCCTTCCCAGGCCAGCTCCAGCATGGCCTCGAGCTCCCGGAGGGTGAAGGCCGCACCCTCTCCGGCGCCCTGGACCTCCACGTATTCGCCGCTCCCGGTCATCACCACGTTGAAATCCACCTCGGCCCGGCTGTCCTCTTCGAAACAGAGGTCCAGTAGAAGGGCTCCGCCCACGCGGCCCACGCTCACCGCGGCCACGAAGTCGCGCACCGGAAGGTGAGAGAGCTCCCTCTTCTCCACCAGGCCGCCCAGGGCCTGCACCAGGGCCACGAACCCCCCGGTGACCGCGGCCGTGCGGGTACCGCCGTCGGCCTGCAGGACGTCGCAATCCAGCACCACGGTGCGCTCCCCCAGCGCCGCCAGGTCCACCACGGCCCGCAACGCCCGCCCGATGAAGCGCTGGATCTCGAGGTTGCGCCCCTTCACCCCTTCCCGGGACCCCCTCACCGCCGTGGCCCGGGGCAGCATGCCGTACTCCGCCGTAACCCACCCCTTGCCGGTACCCTTTAAGAAAGGCGGCACGCGGTCCTCCACGGTGGCGGTGCAAACCACCCGAGTATCCCCCAGGCCGATGAGCACGGACCCCTCGGCGTACTTGTTGTAGGAACCCAGAATCTCAACCGGCCGCAACTGGTTGGCGGCCCGCCCGTCGCTCCGCAAAGCACTCCCCCCAGACCGGCCCCTACACCTCGAGGCACAGGCCCTCACGGGCCAGGATGACCGGTTCTCCGAAGCCGGATTCGGCCTCCCGCCTGATGTCTTCGAGGTCGTACTCCGGCCAGAAATGCGTCAGCACCAGCCGCCGGACCCCGGCCCGGCGGGCCAGGTCCCCGGCCTGCCCCGCCGTCAGGTGGCGGTCGTTAAGGACCCTTTGGTCTCCGGCCAGGCCACTGGCCTCGCACAGGAAAAGATCCGCGCCCGCCGCCAGTTGCGCCAGCTCGTCCGACCAGGCCGTATCGCCCGAGAAAACGAGACGCCGCCGGCCCGCAATGGCCAGGGCATAGGCGGGCACGGGGTGCGGCACGGGCAGGAACTCCAGCCTCAGGTGATCCACCTCCGCCACATGCACCGCCGGTTCCCCGGGCCGCGAGGCCACGGGTAGCTCCTCTACGGCCCGTGTGGCGAAGGCATCGGTGTAGCCGGCCAGTCGGCGGTAGATTTCCTCGGGCGCGCCGGGCACGATAAGGGGCAGGGGCGAGCCCCGGGTTCCCCCGCGCCGCGCGCCGGCCACGGCGTGGCGCAGGCACAGAAGGTCCACCCAGTGGTCGGCGTGGAAGTGGGAGACCACGGCTGCCGTCAGGCGCCTGAAATCCACGTGGCAGCACAGCTTGCCGAAGCTGCCGTGGCCCGCCTCCAGATAGATGGTTACGTTCCCGTCCTCCACCAGGTAACCCGAACAGGCCCCACCCGGACGCGGATAGGGGGCCCAGCAACCCAGGACCGTCACCCGCAAGCCCGATCACCCCTTCCCCGAGTGCCGGGGACTCAATTGTTTTTCTGCCTTCAACCCGACCCCAGCATTTCCAGAAAGGCCTCGAGCCTTATCCTGGCGCGCCCGTCGAGTTCGCCGGGGCGGTCCGCCTCAAGGGTGAGGAGCGGCAGATCTAGCCTGGCCCGCACCACCAGGTCCTCGATCTGCCGGTGGCAGAAGCTCTGCACGTAATGGATCACGCCCTGCACGCGCCTGCGGCGCAGTTCCCGCCTGATGTCCGCAAGGCGGTAGAAAACGCCGTAGGGGTAGGTGTAGCGGCGGTATTGCTCCACCACATCCACCCCCGGAAAGGGCATGCTGAACTGCCGCTGGGTCTCGTTGAAGACCACGCGCGCGCCCCGCTCCTCCAGATGATGATACAGTTCCGGTACGATGGGCGGCACCCCGATGTAGGCCAGACGCACACGCGGCGGACTGGGAGATGCGGCGCGGGCCCGCGCCAGATACCCTTCGACCTCCCGGCCGAACCTCTCAGGGTCCCCGTTGAAGTCGCTGCAGCAAACCTGATAATAGTGATTGGCCCAACCCGATACCCGATCCTCCCGCCAGGTGAGTTCGTCCAGTTCCCACACCAGACGGCGCACCCGGTCAAGGCGTTCCTTGGCGCGGCGGACCGCCTCCCAGTCTACCCCGAAAAAGCGCATCAGCCTTTCCATCTCCCGACGCAGGAGGCCGGGGTCACGGTCGTAGGGATAGGAGAAGGGTAGCACCTCGATGCCGGCCAGTTCCAGGGTCTCCATCAGGGCCCGCGTGCTACTGCAGTCCCCTTGTACTACGGCGATGACCGTGCGGATGTCTTGGCGTCGCTCCAGGGCCGCGTAAATACCCTTCACCCAGGCGCATACGTTGCGCGGGTATCCGGCGGCCTCCGCCGCCTCCACAAGCGCGCGGGCATCGGGCGCGCCGATGAACACGTTGTTCAGGTCCACCGGTGTCCACCCGGCGGCGTAAACGATTTCGACCGGTACGGTGGTAGTAATTCCTACCAGAGCCACGGACCGCGCCCCTCCGGGCTAGAAGCTTTTGACCGGGAGGTATACCCGGGTTACCTCCGGCCGGAAACCGAGAAAGGTACGGGCGCCGTGGGCGAAGGCCTCCGGATCACCGCTCACAAAAAAAGAATAGCGCGGGCCGCCGGAGGAGGGGTTGTTCAGCAGACTCAGCCTCCCCATTTCGCCTCTGGCCGCGGCCACGGTGGCCGCGGCCGGGTCCACGATCTTCAGCCCGGTACCGCCCACTTCCAGTATTTCCGGCAGCAAGAAAGGATAATGGGTACACCCCAGGAGCAGGGTGTCGATGCCCTTGTCCAACAAGGGTGCCAGATATTCGGCCACGGCCTCCCGGGCCGCGGGGGTACCCATCTGCCCCGCCTCCACCAGGGGCACCAGTCGCGGTGCGGCCTGGCTGAATACCCTCACCTCCGGGGCCATCCTTTTCATGGCCCTTTCGTAGGCCCCGGCCCGCACCGTGGCCTCGGTGGCCAAAAGCCCCACCCGTCCGTTACGGGTCGCCCTGACCGCCGCGGCGGCACCCGGTTCGACCAGACCCACCATGGGCACCCGGAAACGTTGCCGCAAGATACCCAAAGAAATCGAAGAACTGGTGTTGCAGGCGAAAATTACGTACTTTACACCCATGCCAACAAGAAACTCGATGATGCGATGTCCAAGGGCCACCAGTTCGGCCGCGGACCGCGAACCGTAGGGTACGTAGGCCGTATCGCCGAAGTAGAGGACCGATTCGCCGGGCAGCAAACGGCGGACCTCTTGGAGAACGGTGAGACCTCCGATACCGGAATCGAAAAGGCCGATGGGCCGTGACTGTTCCACCGATGCCCCCCCCGCGGGCTGCTCTTGCTTAATTCTAAAGGTTTGGGTCCGAAAATATGCAGGGGAAGCGGCTAGCTCACCTGGTAGGGTAACCGGACGGTGAATCTGCTTCCCTGCCCCACCCGGGACCAGACTTCAATGGTGCCCCCGTGCTCCCGCACGATGCGGAAGGTAAGGGCCAGACCCAAACCCGTGCCATCTTCCTTGGTCGTGAAAAAGAATTCCCCCAGACGGGGCAAGTGTTCCTCCGGAATGCCGATGCCGGTGTCCTCCACGTCGACGGCCACCATCCTCTCTTCGGCCGCGAGATAAGTCCTCACGGTCAGCCGTCCCCCGTGGGGCATGGCCTGAAATGCATTCTGAATCAGGTTAAGAAGTACCTGCCGTATCTGCCCGGGATCGGCAACAATAGGAGGCAGCGCAGAGGCGTATTCCTGCACCACCTCGATGTCCTTAAGTAAACCCTGACTCTCCACCAGCACCATGATTCCCCGCAACAGCTCTACCAGGTCCACTTCCGTCCGCCTGCGTTGCTCCGGTTTGGCCAGGTGCAGGAAATGCGTGATGTAATCGCCCACCCGGTCCAGTTCTTCCAGAACGATATCCAGGTACTCTCGCTCGGGGTCCTGCGGGGGCCGCTTCTCGGCCACCAGCTGTACGAACCCCCGTATGGAGGTCAGGGGGTTGCGGATTTCGTGGATGATGCCGGCGGCCATACGCCCGATGGTGGCCAGCTTCTCGGCCCGCTCCACTTCCGGTCCGTACCCGCCGGCCAACGTGCTCGCCCCTCTGGCCCGCATGACGGCCACGAAGGTCGTGAACGCCGTGAGGTAACGTTCCGAGAAATCCCGGCTCAGGTAGTCCAGCGTTGCGCGTGCCAGGCTCCGCAGGGGCCCCCGGTGCCTTCCCCGCGCGGCCAGATCCGCAACCTCGCGACGCAAGAGCTCCCAGGGTATTTCCGGTTTTTCCCATACCTCCCGCTCCGGAGGAACGCCGGGCCAGCCCACGCACCAGGCCCCCAGGGGGTAACGCAGGCGGCGGAAGGTCAGGTCCACGGGCAGGGCCCAGAGTTGCAGCCCACCGGGACAGGAACCCTCCACCGGCTCCCCGCGGACCATGGCCCGTGCCGCCACAAGCCAGTGCCCGTAAGAGCATGGGGCCTGCTCCCCCCTGCGTTGGGACGACTCACGTACCGCACGGCAGTAGAAAGACCCCAGGTATTCCACCCACGGGCCGTCTTCCTCAAGGGGGACCAGGCTAACGGTACTACCTAAGGTAAGGGCCAGGTGGCGGGCGAAAACCTCGGCCGGAACCACCCGCAGGAACTGGTCCAGACTAACCCGGCCCGGTCCGACGAAGCCCCCCTCGTCGAGGAAGGGGTGCCAGGCGCCGTCTTCCCCCTTCTCCCCCGAGGCACGCCAGATCTCGTTGGCCTCCCTGAGTTCCAGCAAGCCCCACATACGGGCCAGAAATTCCTCCCGGTCCGTGCCGGGCAACCACTCGTCTACCTCCGGCCGCCTGCCCGGCCCCACCGGCCAGTACTCACGCACCACCGCCACCAGAGAACCTCGCGCGACCTCCTTTATTTCTCTGGCCAGCTGGATCTCTCCTTCGGGCAATAAGACCAGGGCGATTTTCTCCTCCCGTAGGGCCACGAGTACTTCCTCGGGCCTCCGCGTACGGTAAATTTTCCCCGGCAGACCTGCGGCCCACTCGGCCCAAGCTCTCCCGGCCCCGGGGTCCAACACCAGAATCCCTGCCATAGCGTTCCCTCCCCCCGGCCGGCTTCTCCCCCCATACCCCATCGTATGCCGGTCGCCGCGCACCCCATCGAATGCGGTCGCCGGTTGAAGAATAATACGGGTGGCCCCCTGGGAAAACCAAACTACGAGGTGATAGCATTCGATTCCCGGTACTGGTACTCCTCTGCTTCCTTTACGCTACCCCGGCAGCGGCCGCCCTCCCGGCGGTATGTCCGTGTGCCGAAACCGTAAGGATTCTGGGCCGAACCACCCCTCCCCAGAGGGGAGGCGACGTGGCCTTCCTTCAGGGCCAGCTGGCCCGCCTGGGACTGTACAAGGGTGCCGTCAACGGTGTCTTTGACGGGCCGACACAGGCCGCCGTCAGGGAGTTCCAGCGGTCCCACGGGTTGCCGCCCGACGGCATGGTGGGTCCCCTCACCTGGAACGCCCTGGAACACGCCCTGCGGCGCACGGCCCAGCATGCGGCACCCCCCAGGTGCGACGCCCTGGTGATCGACGTCGCCAGGCGGACCATGTACGTGTTCGCCGGCCAGAGCGTCTGGCGCCGCTACCCGGTGGCCGTGGGTAAACCCGAAACCCCCACCCCGGTCGGCAACTGGCGGGTGGTGAGAAAGGCCGAGGGCTGGGGCAACGGATTCGGCACCCGCTGGATCGGCCTGAACGTGCCGTGGGGCATCTACGGCATCCACGGCACCAACAAGCCCTGGTCCATCGGGACCGCTGCCAGCCACGGCTGTATCCGCATGCACAACCCGGACGTGGAAGAGGTTTACCCCCTGGTGGAAGCCGGCACCCCGGTATACGTCGTGGGGAACCCCTTCGGTCCCCCCGGCACTTACCGGGTCTTGCGGCCGGGGGACAACGGCGCGGACGTGCGGGAGGTGCAGCGTATGCTCGCCCATCTGGGGTACTACCGCGGCCCCTGTGACGGCATCTTTGGCCCGGGCACCCGCGAGGCGGTACTCGCCTACCGGAAGGCGCATGGCCTGTCCCACGATGACGTGCTGGACCTGCCCCTGTACCGGGCCTTAGGCCTGGCGCCGCCGGGCTAACCGCGCCCTCCGGGCCCTTTCCCGCAAACGTGGCACCACCAACCTGACGTACGCGGCCGCGAGAAGAAGTCCCAGGACGAGACACAGCAGGGCGCGCCGGTCCGTGGCGAGCACGGCCGCGGCCAGGACCCCGAAGACCACCACGGTAACCAGGGGCACAATCATCCCGCCTGGAACAAAAAAGGGACGGGCCAGGTCTGGCTCCTTGCGCCGCAGGACGATTACCGACAGGCCCACCAGGGCGTAAACCACGGACTCCACGGCGGCGGCCATGTTGACCAGCACCAGGTACCTGCCGGTCCACAAGACCCCCAGGGACAGTGCCACGGCCACCACGAAAAGGGTCAGAATGGCCACCCAGGGAGTGAAGTAGCGGTAGCTCAGGCGCGCGAAAACGGACGGCAGGGCGTGTTCCCGGGCGGTCGCGTACATGAAGCGGGAAACGCTGATGAGGCCGGCATTGAAGGTCTTAAGGGAAGCGGCCAGACTGAGGACCGCCATCCACACCACGCCGGCCGCACCGAAGGCGCGCCCGGCAAAGAGTACCTGGGGCGTGGCCGAGGTTGCCAGGGCGCCCTTGGGCACCAGGCTGGTCATGGCGACCGTAAAGAGAGCATAGGTTACGCCAAGAATCCCCACGGCTACCAGCATACCCCGCGAAATGTGGCGTACCTCGGTTACCTCTTCGGCCAGGGGGGCAACCCATTCGAATCCCACGAAAAGGAAGATGCCCACCGCCACGGCCCGGATGAAGCCCTCCACGCTACCGGGGGAAAGGGGCGTCGTGAGGCTCCCGTGGCCGCGCGCCAGTCCGGCCGCGGCCATGACCACCAGGGAGCAGAGCACCGCGTAGGTGACCAGGTCCTGAAAGTTGCCGGCCAGCTTCACGCCCCGCAGGTTCAACAGCGTGACGAAGGCCAGCATGAGCACGATCCAGACCGCCGGCGACCAGAAAGGCAGGACTACTACCATAATATGGGAAATAACGTAACTTTCCACGCCGACTATTCCGGTTAGCACGCCCATGTAAAGCAGGGAAACGGTGAGGGCCACCCCTGGCCCGAAGGCGCGCCCCAGCCAGAGGCGCAGACCCGCAGCCGAGGGTAGCATGCCGTTCAGTTCCGCGAAGCACAGGGCCGCCAGCGTGCACAAGACGCCCGCCACCAGGATGGCCAGCCAGGCCGCATCACCGGCCACGAAGGAGGCCACCTGCACCGCGGCCACGAAGGAGGAGCTGGCCAGCGCCAGTCCCACACTGGTGGCCACCACGGTGCGCAGGGGCAGGACCCGTTTTAAAGCCACCCCCTATTCCCCCCAGATCATTAGCGAAATGAAGTCCAGCCGGATGATGTCTTCCTCCCGCCCCAGAACCTTCAGCCGGCCGTCGAGGTAGGGTTCGGTGGGTGTAATCTCACCGGCGAAAAGGTCGGCCAGGAGGTCGCTCCCGGCCGTAACGGTCAGGTCCGCCTCCCCCGCGGCACCCTCAAGGAGCGTCAGTTCACCGTCCCGCAGCACCAGCGTATGTTGCGAGGGTATGTCGGTAGCTTGCACCAGAACCGTACGGTTCCAGTCCCGATTCATGGCCTTCAACCGTGCGTTGCGGTTGTAACCGTCTACGAAAGCCCTCAGGCTCTTGGAAATCTCGTCATGGCTGGCCACTTTCGTCAATTTCACCTGCCAATGGTAAAATATGGGGTTTAAACTCCAACCGGCGTAACAGCGTCAGGTGATCGGTTGGCGTAATCTCGGGCAGGGGTTTGGCCAGCAGGGCCACGAATACGGCTTCCAGCACGTTGGTACCGAAGGTACGACCCCCGAACACGGGGGTGGTCGTGACCAAGTAGCCGGCCCCCCGCTCGCGCAACAACGCCACGTCCTCCGGCGTGGTGGTATTGGTCAGGATAACCTGCCGGTCAAGGCGCTCCGGCAGGTAACGCCGGATCAGGTGAAAGTCCCCGGCAATTACCCTGGCCTCCCGGTAGTAGGGCTCGAATTTGGCCGCCTTCTCGGAATCTATTTCCTCCTGCTTCCTGCCCGTGGGGTAAAGGAGGTGGAAGGGCAGCTTAACCAGTTCGGGTAGCAGCCGGTGGGCCAGACGGCGCAGTTCCTCCACGGAGCGTATGGCGTGGGGGATACCGGCGGCGAAAATGAGGTCCCCGAAGATCAGTTCACAGCCGACCTCGCCCAATGCCCGGGCCATTCCGAAACGGTCCGTGGCACTGACCATCAACACCTTGGTCCCCGGAGGCAACAGGTCCGTGTGGGCGGCCAGGTAATGCACCACCTCCCGCTCCAGGGTGTTCTTCAAACCGCTGCCGTCCACCACGGGTGTCCGGCGCACCGCGGCCAGCAGGCGTTCACCGTCCCGGACCACGTAGCGCTGCTCGTCCACGTAAAGAAAAACATCAATCCCCCCGAGGCCGATGGCGTCCACCCGGCCGTCGAGCTCCTGCAAGAGTTCCACGGCCCGCTCCAGGTCCCCGTCGGTACCCACGCGTTTGATCTCGAACGGAATGCCCAGCACCTCGGTCCGGACCTCATGGTCACGGCGCGAGGAACCGAGGCTTACACTCACGACCCTCTTCAACGATCAGGCCCCCCGGCTCGTCCTTTTACACCCTGTTCTAGCCCCAACATAACCCCAACTATGGCATGCCGTCGATGGCATACATAAAAAGACCAGCAGAGTAGCTGGCGCCTCCAAATGTTGTTATTCGACGCCCGACAGGTAATTCCTCCCCCCAGGGCCACAACCCCACCCCTCGGGGACGGTCCCCCCCTTCCTCCCGCCGGCAGAAATCCGGCTCCCGGCAATTCCTATCCCCGCGGACAAAAAGCCTGCCTCCCGGTCCGGAAAAGGCGGCCGGATACCGTTAAACCGTTCCCCCGTGCTCCTTGACTATCGCGGCCGCCCGTGGAATGTCCTCCGCCGGGGCCACCACCGTCACCAGAAAGGCACCTCCGCCCGCCAGGCCGTAATCGTGGGCCGCCATGCCGCTCGCGGCCGGATCCGCCCCCAGCAGCACCCGCGCGCTCGGGTCCGGGACCCGGTCCAGGTCTCCGCCGTAGGTGACCAGGCCGGCCAGGCTCACACCCAGTCCCCCCGGCGCCACGTCGTATTCCTCGTCGCTCACCACCCCGTACCGGGAAACCCGGTCCAGCTGAACCTCGGTAAAACCGGCCGCCTTCAGGGCCGCCACCGCGGCCTCAGCCCGACGGCTGGACGGAAAGTAGGCCAGCAACGAACCCTCGCCCGGTGGCAGTTCCATACCCCCCACCCCTTCAACAAGTTCAGTGGGATCAGTATGGAAGGGCCGTGGGGCCAGTATACACCGGGCCGTGTTTCATGGCCCCGCCACCACCGGCGGAAGGATACCGTGGGCGGGGGCCGGACCTCGCCGTTACAGGGGCAAAGCCCGTGCCCTTTAGGGTTTGGCCGGCGGGCCGGGGGGCTTGACCGCAGGCGGAAGGGGCGCCGGCTCGGCTCCGGAATACTTGGTTTTCAGCACCACGATGTCCACGCGGCGGTTGAGCTGCCGGTGGTAGTCCGAATCGTTGGGCACCCGGGGCCGGTACTCGCCGTAACCCACGGCCGCCAGGCGCTCGGGTGGAAAGCCGAGCCCGTTAATGAGTTCTTTTACCACCGTATTGGCGCGCGCCGTCGAAAGATCCCAATTGCTCGAAAACTGCGGGGTGTTGATCGGCAGGTCGTCGGTATGCCCTTCCACCCGGATGTAGTTGGGTACCCGCAGCAGGATGGCGCCCACCGTGCGTATCGTTTCCCGGGCGCCGGGTGTCAGGCGCGCGGACCCCAGGGGAAAAAGGGCGGCCTCCTGGAAACTGAGCACCACGCCCCGTTCCTCCAGGGAAACGCTCACCTTGCCCTCCAGCCCGTGTTCGGCGATGTAGTGGAGCAGGGCACGACGCACCTGCTCGAGCTGGCTGATTTCCGGTGCCAGGTCCACCGGCGACGTTTCACCCGCGGTCCCGCTAACCAAGGAGGGGCCGACCTCGGGCAGAATCCCGGCGCCCAGCACCTGACTGAGGGATTCGGCCAGGGCCCGAAATTTCTTTACGTTGATGGTGCTCATGGCGTACATGATCACGAAGAAAATCAACAGCAGGGTGATCAGGTCCGCGTAGGTGATGAGCCAGCGTTCCCGGTGACCCGCGGGTCGGTCTTCGGTGTCACGGCGTTGCGGGCGCGGCATGTGATCTCACCCCAAAAACAAAAGGTGCCTCGCCCGCTCGATCAAACGGCGCTCCGGCCAGGCCGTAACCGCGGCACGGGTACCTCTGCCGGGGCAAAACCGTTCACCGCCGGAAAATAGCCGTCGGATCCCCGGCAGCCCGGCAAGTCGTACCCATAGGCCTTGGACCCGTGGCTTTGCGCCCCTGCCTTTCGGCAGGTTTGCCCTGAGCGGGGATTAACGCGCGGTGGCAGGCACCGCGCCGCGCATAACATTTAAAGTATACTATTTTTGCTCCATGAGCTCGGCCAACACGTCCAGTACGTCGATGGCCCGGATGATACCCACGACTTTGCGCTCCCGGTTCAGAACCGGGATGTGATTGACCTGGTTGCGCAGCAGGGTGCGGGCCACCTCCTGGAGGGGGGTGGCCTCACTCACGAAGACCTTCACCACCGGCCGCATGACTTCCTTGACCTTGATATTCTTAAGCCGCTCGGCCCGGCCGCGCAGGAAAAACAGGGTCCAGGACTCGGTCCAGGCGTCCGCCTCCAGCACGGCGATCTCCAGGGCCTTGAGGATGGTACGTACCGTCAGGAAGCCCACCACGTCGTTCCTGCTGTTCAGGACCGCCAGGGTTCGGTGGCCCGAGGCCAGAGAGTTGCGAAGCACGTCGATGGCCTCCTTTAAGCTCTGGTCCTCGTACACCGTAGCGTACCTCTCCAACGGAACCATGACGTCCTTGGCAAGGCGTTCCGGCATTTAACTTCTGCCTCCTTAAATCCGCTTGTAGTGCAATGATATTCTGCGGTGCTGCCGCCTTTCCTGCCGGTTCCGCGTGGGCCGACGCCGGAGCCAGAAGGCGGCAAAACCTTGCTTCCCGTACTCTTGCGCGGTCCAGACGGGTTTGGTAAAATTATTAACGGGGGAGGTCGGTACTATTAATACGCTCAAGACGTGGCTGTTGATGGGACTCCTTTCGGCATTGCTGGTGCTCATCGGGGGCCTGATCGGGGGTGCCAAGCTGGCCTGGATCTTCTTCCTGATCGCCCTGGCCATGAACTTCTTCGGGTACTATTACAGCGACCGCGTGGCCATCGCCATGACCGGCTCGCAGCCGCTGCCCGAGGAGCGGGCCCCCGAGATTTACGCCATGGTCCGCCGCCTAACCCAGCGGGCCGGGTTGCCCATGCCCCGCATTTACCTGACCCCCTCGCCGCAGCCCAACGCCTTCGCCACCGGCCGCAACCCGGCCAACGCGGTGGTGGCCGTGACCCAGGGGCTGCTCCAGCTGCTGGATCGCGATGAGGTCGAGGGCGTACTGGCCCACGAGGTGGCCCACATCAAAAACAACGACATTCTGATCGGGTCCGTGGCCGCGGCCCTGGCCGGAGCCATCACCATGATCGCGAACATGCTGCAGTGGAGTCTGTTCTTCGGTGGCCTCCGGAGCGACGACGAGGAAGGAGGCACCGGGATCCTGGGTTTGCTCGGCACGCTCCTGATGATCGTGCTGGCGCCCATCGCGGCCATGCTGGTACAGATGGCCATCTCCCGGGCCCGGGAGTACCAGGCCGACGCCACCGGAGCACGCCTCGCCGGGCGGCCGGACGGGCTGGCCAGCGCCCTTCTGAAGCTCGAGCGCGCCGCGGCGCGGGTACCCATGCAGGTCAACCCGGCCACCTCGCACCTGTTTATCGTGAACCCGCTGCGGGGCGAGGCCATCGCGGCGCTGTTCAGCACCCACCCGCCCATAGCCGAGCGGGTGAGGCGGCTCCAGATGATGCGCATCTAGTGGTAACCCGCCCTGCGGCGGCAGGGCCCGCGACCGGGTCCCTGCCGCCGTTGTTTTTATTGCACCACCATGCTTTTGCGGGGCATGTTCATTGTGCTAAAATAAAAGGGTACCGGTGGGGAACCGCCGAAGGACGCCGTGGCAGGTATGTGCCCGACGGACGGGCCAGACAACGGCATCGGGTTCCCTGCCCTACCGGGTGGTGATATCGTGCTGGGTTTCCTGAAGCATCTGCTCGACGACAACGCCAGGGAAATCAAGCGCCTGACGCAGGTGGTGCAGGCCATCAACGCACTGGAACCGGAGATCATGGCGCTGTCGGACGAAGACCTGCGGGCCAAGACCGGGGAATTCAAGAGACGCCTGGACAACGGCGCGACCCTGGACGACCTCTTGCCGGAGGCCTTCGCCGTGGTCCGGGAGGCGGCACGCCGCACCCTCAACATGCGGCACTTCGACGTGCAGCTGATGGGCGGCATCGTGCTCCACCAGGGCCGCATCGCCGAAATGAAGACCGGCGAAGGGAAGACCCTGGTGGCCACCTGTCCGGCCTACCTCAACGCCCTCACCGGCCGCGGCGTGCACATCGTTACGGTCAACGACTACCTGGCCCGCCGCGACAGCGAGTGGATGGGTAAGATCTACCATTTCCTGGGCCTGTCCGTAGGCCTCATCGTTTACGGCCTGGACTGGTCCCAGCGCCGGGCGGCCTACGCCGCGGACGTGACCTACGGAACCAACAACGAATTCGGCTTCGACTACCTGAGGGACAACATGGCCCTGCATCCGGACCAGGTGGTACAGCGGGAACTCCACTACGCCATCGTCGACGAGGTGGACAGCATCCTCATCGACGAGGCCCGCACGCCCCTCATCATCTCGGGGCCGGCCGAAAAACCGGCGGAAGTGTACCACACTTTCGCCCGTCTGGTCCAGAAGCTGAAGCGGGACGTGGATTACACGGTGGACGAAAAGGCCCGCAACGTGGTGATTACCGAAGAGGGCGTGGCCAAGGTCGAGCGGCTGCTGGGCATCGAGAACCTCTACGACGACCGGCACATGGAGCTGACCCATTACCTGTACAACGCCCTGCGGGCCCTGACCCTGTACAAGCGCGACCGGGATTACGTGGTGAAGGACGGCCAGGTCATCATCGTGGACGAGTTCACCGGCCGCCTCATGTTCGGCCGGCGGTACTCCGAGGGAT
>DYER01000052.1 GCA_020725605.1 Ammonifex sp.
CACCACGATGCACTGGCTGCCGAACCGGCCCGCGGCCCGGGCCACCAGGCCGGGGTCCCGCACCGCCGCGGTGTTCAGGGAAACCTTGTCGGCGCCCGCCGCCAGGATGGCCCGTATGTCCTCCAGGGTGCGCAGCCCGCCGCCCACCGTGAAGGGGATGAAGACCTGTTCGGCGGTGCGCCGCACCACGTCCAGCAGTATGGCGCGGCCGTCCGAGGAAGCCGTGATGTCCAGGAAGACCAGTTCGTCGGCCCCCTCCCGGTCGTAAAAGGCGGCCAGTTCCACGGGATCGCCGGCGTCCCGCAGGTTTACGAAGTTCACGCCCTTGACCACCCGCCCGGCGGTGACGTCCAGGCAGGGAATGATCCTTTTGGTCAGCACGGGCCGTCCCCTCCGGCCGCCGCCAGGGCCTCCTGCAGGGAAAAGGCCCCGTCGTACAGGGCCTTGCCCACGACGGCGCCCTCCACGCCCGCGGCCTTTAGCCTCCGGAGGTCTTCAAGGGAGGCGATGCCGCCGGCAGCGATGACCTTCAGGCCCGTCTCCCGCACCAGGGCCGCGGCGGCCTCCACGTTCGGCCCGGTCAGGGTACCGTCCCGGGCCACGTCGGTATAGAGTATCCGGCGCACCCCCCACCCGGCCACGGTGCGCGCCACCTCCAGCGGCCCGACCTCCGCCAGTTCCCGCCAACCTTCTACCGCTACCCGGCCGCCGCGGGCGTCCACGGCCGCCACCACCGCCTCGGGAAAGCGGGCCACAACCTCCCGCGCCAGCTCCGGGGTCCTCAGGACGGCGCTGCCCAGCACCACCCGCGCCGCCCCCAGGCCCAGCAGCCACTCCACGGTCGCCGCGTCGCGGATGCCCCCGCCCACCTGAACCGGCACCGACACGGCCCCGATGATGGCGGCAATCAGGTCCCGGTGGCGCAACTCCCCGCTCATGGCGCCGTCCAGGTCCACCACGTGCAGCATGGGCGCGCCCTTCCGCTGCCAGCGCCGGGCCACGGACACGGGGTCCGCGTCGTAGACCGTCTCCCGGTCCGGGCGGCCCTCCACCAGGCGCACGCAGCGTCCCTGCCGCAGGTCAACGGCCGGTATTACAAGCACCTGATACCAGCCTCCCGAAATTGGCCAGGATGCGCAGGCCAAGGGTACTGCTCTTTTCCGGGTGGAACTGGATGCCGAAGAGGTTTCCCCGCGCCACGACCGAGGCGAAGGATACGCCGTAGTCCGTGGTGGCCACCACCACGTCTTCTTGCGCCGGGTCCACGTAGTAGGAATGGACGAAGTAGAAGAAGGAGCCGTCCGGAATGCCCTCCAGCAGCGGGCTCGGGCGCCTTATGGCCACGCTGTTCCAGCCCATGTGGGGGACCTTCAGGCGGGGGGGTAGCCGCCGCACCCGCCCCCGCAGCAGGCCCAGGCCCGCCACGGGCCCCCACTCCTCGCTCTCCTCGAAAAGCAACTGCTGGCCCAGGCATATACCCAGAAACGGTCGTCCTTCCAGCACCACCCGCTCGATGACCGGGATGAGTCCCGCGGCCCTCAGCTGATCCATGGCGTCGCCGAAGGCACCTACCCCCGGCAGCACCACGCCGCCGGCGGCCGAAACCAGCGCGGGGTCCCGCGCCAGATAGGCCGGGTAGCCCGCATGCTCGAAACCCTTCTGGACGCTGCGCAAATTGCCCATGCCGTAATCTATGATGGCGATCACTCACAGGACTCCCTTGGTGGAAGGTATGCCGGATCCCTCGCGCCGGACCGCCTGGCGCAGGGCCCGGCCGAATCCTTTAAACAAGGCCTCGCAGATGTGGTGGGCGTTCCGGCCGCTCAAAAGGTGCAGGTGCAGGGTCAGGCCGCCGTTGCCGGTCACGGCCCGGAAAAATTCGGCCACCAGCTCGGTATCGAAGTCCCCCACCCGCGCTACGGGGAACTCCACATTAAAGGCCAGGTAGGGCCGCCCGCCCAGGTCCGCCGCCACCAGCACCAGGGCTTCGTCCATGGGCAGGACCGCGTGGCCGTAGCGGCAGATGCCGGCCCTGTCACCCAGGGCGTCGCACATGGCCCGGCCCAGGCAAATGCCCACGTCCTCCACCGTGTGGTGGGCGTCCACTTCCAGGTCCCCGCGGGCCCGGAGCTCCAGGTCGAAGGAGGCGTGGAAGGCCCAGAGGGCCAGCATGTGGTCGAAGAAACCCACGCCCGTGGCCACCCGGTAGCGGCCCGTGCCGTCCAGGTTCAGTTCCAGTTCCACCTCGGTTTCACCGGTGCGCCGGCTGACGCGGGCCCGGCGCGTGGTCTCCACGGGCCCTTTCCCTCCTTAATCCCGGTATGATTGGCGATCTCCGTGAGTCGCGCTTACCGTCATTGCGCCGGGCCGTCCCCGGCGGCCAGAACTTCTCGCAGGGCCGCCAGGAAGACCCGGTTTTCCTCGGGCCGGCCCACCGTGACCCGTAAGTGCCCGGGCAGGTCCGGACCGTCCAGGAGCCGCACCAGCACGCCCCGCCGGACCAGCCCCTGATGCACCTGCTCCGCCGGTAACGGGGTGCGGAAGAGCAGGAAATTGGCCTCGCTGGGGTAGACCGTCACGCCGGGGATCTCCGCCATGGCCGCCCTCAGGGCCTCCCGCTCCCGGCGGATGGCCGCGATGCGCTCGCAAAACAAAGGCAGGTGGCGCAGGACCGCGCGGGCCGCCATCTGCGAAAAGCTGTTGACGTTGAAGGGCTGCTTCACCTTCAGAAGCTGGGCCACCACATCGGGCCAGGCCACGAGGTAGCCCACCCTCAGGCCGGCCAGGCCGAAGGACTTGGAGAAGCTTTTCAGCACCACCAGAT
The DNA here is from genome assembly GCA_020725605.1 of Ammonifex sp. GTDB lineage: Bacteria > Bacillota > Desulfotomaculia > Desulfotomaculales > DYER01 > DYER01. The sequence continues at coordinate 2,825 of DYER01000052.1, forward strand.
TGGGGTGGTCCGCCAGCAGGGGCAGGCAGCTCCGGCCGCCGAACTCGCCGTAGGCCTCGTCCACCACCACCAGCCCGCGGGCCGCGGCGGCCAGTTCGGCCACCTCCTCGGGCGGGGTGCTGTTGCCCGTGGGATTGTTGGGCGAGCAGAGGACCGTCACGCGGACCTGCGGCGAGCGCGCACACGATATGTGCGCCGGCGTGTCCACCCCGAAGTCCCCCGCCCGGCGCGGCACCGCCACCGGCACCGCGCCCGCGATGCGGGCGTGCACTCCGTACATGCTGAAGGTCGGCGTGGCGATGGCCACCGATCCGCCGGTGGCAAAGGCCAGAAACAGATTCAGAATGAGTTCGTCGGAGCCGTTGCCCACCAGGACCTCCTCGGGCCGCGCCCCAACGTAGCGGGCAAGGTCGGCCCGGAGTTCCCCGGCCAGCGGATCCGGGTACCGGTTGAAGGTTTGCCCCTTAACCCCTGCGAACAGGTCCGCCAGAACCTCCGCGGGAAAATCGTAGGGGTTTTCGTTGGCGTCGAGCTTGATGAGCCCCGGCTCCCAGCCGTGCGGCTCGTAGGGCACCAGGTCCGCCAGGTCCGGCCGGGCCAGCAAACTTGCGCTAAAGTCTTCCCTCACCGGAAGGGTCTCCTCTCGTCCGTACGATTACGGCCCGCGCGTGGGCCTCGAGGCCCTCGACCCGGGCCAGGGTGACGACGTGCGGGGCCAGGGCGACCAATCCCTCCCGCGAGCCCGCGATCAGGCTGGAGCGCTTCAGGAAATCCTCCACGCCCAGGGGCGAAAAGAAGCGGGCGCTCCCGCCGGTGGGCAGTACGTGGCTGGGCCCGGCCAGGTAATCGCCCAGGGCCTCGGGGGAATTAATCCCCAGGAAGACCGCGCCCGCCCGCCTGACCCGGCCCAGCAACTCCCATGGCCGTGCCACCATCAGTTCCAGGTGCTCGGGCGCCAGTTCGTCGGCGAGCGCCACGGCCTCTTCCAGGTTGCGGGTGATGAGGGCCATCCCCCGCCGGCGCAGGCTCTCGGCGGCGATCTCCCGTCGCGGACACGCCGCCAGCTGGCGCTCCAGTTCGTCCCGCACCCTTTCCGCCAGCCCGCGGTCCGGGGTCACCAGCACCGCCGTGGCCAGGGGATCGTGCTCGGCCTGGGCCAGGAGGTCCGCGGCCACGCAAGCCGGGTCCGCACTTGTATCCGCCACCACCACCACCTCACTGGGCCCGGCCAGCATGTCGATGTCCACCACGCCGAAGACCTGCTGCTTGGCCAGGGTCACGTATAGGTTGCCCGGGCCCACGATCTTGTCCACAGGCCTGATGGTCTCGGTGCCGTAGGCCAGGGCCGCCACGGCCTGGGCGCCCCCCACCCGGTAGATTTCCGTCACCCCGGCCTCGGCCGCCGCTACGAGCGTGGCCGCCGGCACCTTGCCCTGCGGGCCGGGCGGCGTGACCACGACGATCTCGGGCACCCCGGCCTCGCGTGCGGGCAACGCCGTCATCAGGACCGTGGAGGGATAGCAGGCCGTCCCCCCGGGCACGTAGATCCCCACCCGCTCCAGGGGCCGCACCAGCTGGCCCAGCACCATCCCCTGGGCGTCCACGGTGAACCAGGAAGAGGGCTGGTGCCGGCGGTGAAAGGCGGCGATCCGCTCGCGCGCCGCGCGCACCGCGGCCAGGAACTCCGGTTCCACCTGCCGGTAGGCCGCGGCCAGTTCCTCCTCCGAAACCCGCAAACGTTCCGGAGTGAGTTCCACCCCGTCGAAGCGCGCCGTCAGGCGGCACAGGGCCCCGTCACCGCCGGTCCGCACCATATCCACGATCTCGCGGACCTTCTCCGCCACCCCATCCGTGGTCTGCAGGGCCCGGCCGGCCCGGAGCGCCCTCAAGTTCTCCTCCGTGGCCTCAAGTATCCGCAACATTATCAGGTCTGCTGCCGCCCCTCCAGCCGCGCCAGGGCCCGCCAGCCGATGTCGCGGCGGTAGTGCATGCCCTTGAACCGGATGCGCTCCACCGCGGCGTAGGCCCGGTCGATGGCGGTGCGGATGTCGGGCCCGTAGGCGGTGACGCCCAGCACCCGCCCGCCCGCGGTCACCACGCGGCCGTCCCGGAAGGCGGTGCCGGCGTGGAACACCACCACGTCCGGGGGCACTTCCTCCAGCCCCTCGATGGGGAACCCCTTGCGGTAGGAACCCGGATAGCCGCCCGAGGCCATGACCACGCAAACCGCGGCCCCTTCCTTCCAGCGCACCTCGGCCTCCCGCAGGCGCCCCTCCACCACGGCCTCCAGGACGGGCACCAGGTCGCTCTCCAGGAGCATGAGCACCGGCTGGGCCTCCGGGTCCCCGAAGCGGCAGTTGAACTCCAGCACCTTCGGACCCTCACCCGTCACCATCAGCCCGGCGTAAAGCACGCCCCGATAGGGATGGCCCTCGGCCGCCAGCCCGCGCAGGACCGGCGCCACGATGTCGCGCATCACGGCCTCGTGGACCTCGGGCGTATACACGGGCGCCGGGGCGTAGGCCCCCATGCCGCCGGTATTGGGCCCCCGGTCCCCGTCGTACACGGGCTTGTGGTCCTGGGAGGAGACCATGGGCACGAAGTCCCGGCCGTCGGTGAAGACCAGCACGCTGACCTCTTCCCCGGTGAGGCACTCCTCCACCACCACACGGTCGCCCGAGGCTCCGAAGGCCTTCTCCACCATGATGGTATCCACGGCCCGGAGGGCGCTCTCCACGTCCCCGCACACGATGGCCCCCTTGCCCGCGGCCAGCCCGTCGGCCTTGACCACTATGGGAGCCCCCACCTCCCGGATGTGGGCTTTGGCCGCCTCTGGCGCGTCGAAGACGGCGAAACGGGCCGTGGGCACGCCGTAGCGGCTCATGACCTGCTTGGCCCAGACCTTGCTGCCCTCCAGCCGCGCCGCGGCCCTGGTGGGCCCGAAAATGCGCAGGCCGGCCGCCGTGAACATGTCGACTATGCCGGCCACCAGGGGCGCCTCCGGCCCCACCACCGTGAGGTCGATGGCCTCCCGGCGGGCGAAGTCCAGCAGTCCCTCCAGGTCCTCGGCCCCGATCGGCACGCAGGTCGCCAGCCGGGCGATGCCGGCGTTGCCCGGCGCGCAGAATACCTGCCTCACGCGAGGGCTCTGGCTGATCTTCCACACAAGGGTGTGCTCCCGGCCGCCGCCCCCAACCACCAGTACCTTCACGTTCCCACCCCTCCCCTCTGCCAGGCGGCGCGTCACGCAACCACGGGCCCGCCGGCGCCGGGAACCTTGCCCCGGGAGGCCACCCGTGGGCTCAAAAGACCTTCCCTTTAGTGGCGGAAGTGCCGCATGCCCGTGAAGACCATGGCCAGTCCCAGCCGGTCCGCGGCCTCGATGGACTCCCGGTCGCGCAAACTCCCCCCCGGCTGCGCGATGGCCGTAATGCCGGCCCGGGCCGCCTCTTCCACCGTATCCGGGAAGGGGAAGAAGGCGTCGGACCCCAGCACCGCCCCCCGTGCCTTTTCGCCCGCCTGGGCCAGGGCGATGCGCGCCGCGCCCACGCGGTTCATCTGCCCGGCGCCCACGCCCAGTACCTGCCGGTCCTTAACCACCACGATGGCGTTGGACTTGA
>DYER01000053.1 GCA_020725605.1 Ammonifex sp.
CTTCAGATTGCTGAGGGTATCCCCGATGATACCAGCCGGAAAGCCCGCCGTGATCTCCACCTCGCCGCCCTCCAGGAACCTGAACAAGCGCTTGGCGTGTTCTTTCTCATTGTCGGCGGTGTCCAGGAAGATGGCCGCAATCTGTTCGTACCCCTCCTTTTTCGCCTGGCTGGCAAAAAAGGTGTACCGGTTTCTGGCCTGGGATTCACCCGCAAAGGCCGTGAGCAAATTGCGCTCGGTGCGCGTACCCTTAAGTGTGGCCATGCCAGTCACCCCTTAACTTTTAATAATGATTATTACTAAAATAATTTAGACGGCGGCAGGATTATTCCTTCCGCCCACCGAAAAAATTCTGCCGAAAGTACAAAAAAGGGGGCCGAACGGCGATGCAAAAGTGGGTCTGCACCATCTGCGGGTACGTTTACGACCCGGCGGTAGGGGAAGGAGACATACCCCCGCGCACTCCCTTCGAGGAATTGCCGGAGGACTGGGTGTGCCCCCTGTGCGGCGCCGGTAAGGAGAGCTTCGAGCCCGAAGATTCCGGCTAAAGCAGAGGAAAGGTGGGAGCGCGAGGTGCAAGCTGTACCTGTCAAGGACGGGGTGTGGTGGGTGGGAGCCCTTGATCCATCCTTGCGAATTTTCGACATCGTGATGGAAACGCGGCACGGCACCACCTACAACAGCTACCTGGTACGGGGCCGTAGTAAAACCGCCCTCATCGAGACGGTAAAGTACGGCTTTGAAAGCGAGCTGCTGCAGCGGGTCGCCGGCGTGGTGGACCCCGCAACCGTCGACTACATCGTCCTCAACCACACGGAGCCCGACCACTCGGGAGCCCTGGGGCGCGTCCTGGAAGCCATGCCCAAGGCGCAGGTCTGCGCCAGCAAGGCGGCGTTGAAATTCCTGGAGGAAATTGTAAACCGCAAATTCGACGCCGTGGAGGCCCGTGACGGCGAAATCCTGGACCTGGGAGGCCTTACCCTGAGGTTTATCGCAGCGCCTTTCCTGCACTGGCCGGATTCCATGTTCACCTACCTGGCCGAGGAAAAGGTCCTCTTCAGTTGCGACGTGTTCGGGTGCCATTACTGGGACGGACATCTCTTCAACGACGAAGCCGGCGATTTCGGTGAAGCCTACCGCTACTACTACGACGTCATCTTCAGCCCCTTCAAAAAGTACGTCCTGGAAGCCGTGGAAAAGATCCGGCCCCTCGAAATAGACGTCATCTGCCACAGCCACGGACCCATCCTGCGCCACAACCCCCGGTACTACGTCGGGCTCTACGGGGAGTGGTCCCGCCAGGCACCGCCGGAGCCGCGAAAAAAAGTGCTGCTGGCCTATGCTTCGGCCTACGGCTACACCCGGCGCCTGGCCGAGGCCATCGCTGAAGGAATCCGCGAGGCGGGAGTGGAGGCGGACCTGGTGGACGCCGGCATCACGCCGCCCGGGGCCGTCATGCACCGGGTGGAAGGCGCCGACGGGCTGCTCGTGGGATCTCCGACCATCAACCGCGACGCCGTGCCGCCCATCTGGGAAATGCTGGCCTACGTGTCTCCCCTGATTAACCGGGGCAAACCGGCTGCGGCCTTCGGTTCCTACGGCTGGAGCGGCGAGGCGGTAAAGCTCATCGAACAGCGGCTTGAGGGGCTGCAATTCCGGGTGGTGCGGCCGGGTCTGCGGGTTAATCTGCAGCCCTCTGCCACGGACCTGGAAGAGGCCCGCAAGTTCGGCCGCCGCTTTGCCGCCACCGTGCTCGGGGTGGGAGAAAGGGCATGACGGCGAAGCCCGACCGCCGGTCGCACGCCCCACGGGGTACCTGCGCTGGAGATTCGCAGCCCACGGGCGGTAACTACGGGGAACAGGGGGTCGTGAGCGCCGAGATACGGGAGAAGATAGGCCGGGACCCCTTCTGTCGCCGCGAGGGGTTCGTCCTGGAGGAGTTGCGGCCCGGTTACGCCAGGGTCAGCGTTCGTCTATCCGAAGACATGCTCAACTTCCACGGGTCTGCCCACGGGGGATTGATTTTCGCCCTGGCAGACGCCGCCTTCGCGGCGGCCAGCAATTCCCGCGGCGTGCCCGCGGTGGCCCTGACCGCCACCATCCACTACCTCCGGCCCGCCACGGCCGGGATCACCCTGGTGGCCACGGCCACGGAGGAAAACGTTACGCGCCGGACGGCCCTCTACCGGGTAGTGGTGGCCGCCCCGGAAGGGCCACCGGTCGCCACCTTCAGCGGACTGGTGTACCGCAAACAGTAAACCAAGGCAGGCCCCTGGCCTGCCTTATTTCATGCGGAGCAGCCTTCTGGCCCGCGCCCGCACCCGGCGCGTGGTGCCCAGCAGACCCGCCCTCTGCTGTTGGCGCCGGGGCAGCACGAACATGCTCACCACCGCCCCTACGAGGCCACCCGTTACGACCCCCCGCCAGAACCCCGACCACACGGCCGGCCTTCACCTCCTAGCGCAAGAACTGGTTGCCCGGATCAAAGGCCGCCAGGCTACCGTCTTCGCCGAGCTCGTAAATCTGAACACCTTCCCTGTTGATGCGGTATTCCACGCAGCAGTCCCAGCAGTAATACTGGTCCGCTCCCACCTTGCCCGTGGCCCTGCCGCCGCAAACCGGACAGTTCATCGGAATATCCCCTCCCGCTACCCACATTATCTCCCCTGCACGTACAAAACATGCAGCGGGCCGTGGCTGTTGACACGGCTCCGGGGGTGCCCTAAAATAATAGGGGCCGTCCGTCGGGCCACGGGAGGTTTGAAGTCTTGAGCGGACAAAGGTTCGTGCGCACCCACCGTTGCGGTGAACTAGGTTCCCGCGATGTCGGCCGGCAGGTAACGCTGGCCGGGTGGGTACATGCCAGGCGAGACCACGGAGGGCTCATCTTTATCGACCTGCGGGACCGCGCCGGTATCGTGCAGGTGGTGGTCAGCCCCCAGGTGGCCGCACCCGAGGCCTTCCACGTAGCCGAGATGGTAAGGAGCGAGTACGTGATTCAGGTGGCGGGCGAGGTGCGCCGCCGCCCTCCGGGCACGGAAAACCCGCGGCTGGCCACCGGGGAGATCGAGGTCTACGCCCAAACGATCAACATTCTTAACCGGGCCAAGACGCCGCCGTTCGAGATTGAGGAGGACCTGGAGGTCGACGAGGCGGTGCGCCTGCGCTACCGCTATCTGGACCTGCGGCGGCCCGATATGCAGCGGGTCCTGGAGGCGCGTCACCGGGCCGCGCGGGCCGTCCGGGAGTTTCTGGACCGGGAGGGGTTCTGGGAGGTCGAAACGCCCTTCCTGACCAAAAGCACGCCCGAGGGAGCCCGCGACTACCTGGTTCCGAGCAGGCTGCACCCCGGCAAATTCTACGCCCTGCCCCAGTCGCCCCAGCTTTTCAAGCAGATCCTCATGGTGGCCGGGGTGGAAAGGTACTTCCAGCTCGTCAGGTGCTTCCGCGACGAGGACCTGCGGGCCGACCGCCAGCCGGAATTCACGCAACTGGATCTCGAAATGTCCTTTGTGGCCGAGGACGACGTCATGGAACTGGTGGAACGCATGATGGTACCCCTCTGCCGGGCCGCCACCGGGCTGGAAGTCGACACCCCCTTCCCGAGGATCCCGTACGGGGAAGCCCTGGAGCGCTACGGGACGGACCGGCCGGACACGCGCTTCGGCATGGAGCTGCGCGACGTCACAGACATCGTCCGGGACTGTGCCTTCAAGGTGTTCGCCGAGGCCGCGGCGGCCGGGGGACTTGTCAAGGGTATCAACGCCAGGGGCTGCGCCCACTTCAGCCGCCGCGAAATCGAGGAATTGACGGCACGGGCCGCGGTTTACGGGGCCAAGGGACTGGCCTATCTGGCGCTGGCCGGCGACGGGATACGTTCTCCCATAGCCAAATTCTTCGCACCCGGCGAGCTCGAAGCCATCGTCGCACGCCTGGAGGCCGAACCCGGAGACCTGCTCCTGTTCGTGGCCGATCGGCCGGACGTGGTGGCCGCCTCACTGGGGGCCCTGCGGGTACACCTGGGCACCAGGCTGGGGCTGGCGCCCCGGGACCGCTTCCGGTTCGTGTGGGTGGTGGACTTCCCGCTGCTGACTTACGACGAGGAGGAGCGCCGCCACGTGGCCGTCCACCATCCCTTCACCGCGCCCCGGGAGGAAGACATCCCCCTCCTGGACAGCGATCCCGACCGCGTACGTGCCCGGGCCTACGACCTGGTGCTGAACGGGGTGGAAATCGGCGGTGGCAGCATCCGCATCCACCGGCCCGAACTCCAGGAGAAGATCTTCGAGATCCTCGGTATCCCCCCCGCCGAGGCGCGGGATAAGTTCGGCTTCCTGCTGGAGGCCCTGGCCTACGGGGCCCCGCCCCACGGCGGCATCGCCCTGGGTTTCGACCGCCTGCTTATGTTGCTCACGGGCCGGGAAACCATACGCGACGTAATGGCCTTCCCCAAAACCCAGAGTGGGGCAGACCTGCTCACCGGCGCGCCGGATGCGGTGTCCGCCCGGCAATGGCGGGAACTCCACATCCGGCCGGCGTGGCGAGAGGCCGTGGCCGGGAAGTGAGCACGAGAAAGCACTTGCCAAAGGGCGCGCGCTATGCTAACATGAATAATGAAAACAGTCACGTTACACCCTGCTATGCGCGTGACTACCTGAAAGTTCTGAGCCAACACCAAGACATAGGGAGCCCGGACTCTGGCTGTGGCTTGTAGGCCCTCCGCGCAGAGGGAAACAAAAAGCAGTCAGGAGGGCACCCACCTGCCGAGAGCGGGTTCAGGGAACTTCAGGGTGCACGGCTTAGCGGGGTGGTCTCTTGTTCTCTGGACTAATGGTTAGTTATTACGTACGGGGAAGGGAGAGAATTAGTTTGACCGGTGCCAAGATCTTCGACTTACGCGAAACCAATTTCAACGACTTCATTTCCCAAGCTACGACACCCATTCTGGTGGACTTCTGGGCGGAGTGGTGCGGGCCGTGCAGGATGATCGCCCCGGTGGTGGAGGAGGTGGCCGCGGAATACGAGGGACGCCTTCAGGTGGGTAAAATCAACGTGGACGAAAATAGGGACATCGCGGCCAGCCTGGGGGTTGTGAGCATTCCCACGCTGATCGTTTTCAAGAACGGACGGGAAATGGAGCGCACGATCGGGTACCGGACCAAGGAGGAGTTGCGACGCCTGCTCGAAAAATACATCTGACGGAGGGCAGTCTTTGCCGGCACGTACGGATCCCGTACGTGTTTTTTCTTTCATTGGGGGAAAAGATAACTGACGGTTAAACCGGCACCACGGAGGGTTGATGAGCCATGCGCGTTTACTTTGACCACGCCGCCACCACACCGGTGGACCCGGTGGTATTCGCGGCCATGGAACCTTTCTTCGCGGGGGAATTCGGAAACCCCTCCAGCGGCCATTCCTTCGGGCGCACCGTCAAGAAGGCCCTGGAGGAGGCCCGGGAAAAGGCCGCCGCTGCCATCGGGGCGCAACCCGACGAAATAGTGTTCACCTCCGGCGGCACCGAGGCCATTAATATGGCCATCCGCGGCGTGGCCCGCGCCAACCGCGACCGGGGCAACCACATCGTAACGTCGGCCGTCGAGCACCACGCGGTCCTGGATACCTGCCGGGACCTGGCCGGTGAGGGGTTCGAGGTCACCGTGGTGCCGGTGGACGAATACGGAATGGTGAACGTGGACGAGGTGGCCGCCGCCGTTACGGACCGCACCATTCTGATTTCCATCATGCACGCCAACAACGAGGTGGGCACCATCCAGCCGGTGGCCCAGATCGGGGCCCTGGCCCGCAGCCGCGGCATCTACTTCCACAGCGATACGGTGCAGAGTGTCGGGAAGGTACCCTTCAGGGTCAATGACCTGCATGTGGACATGATATCAATTTCGGGGCACAAGATTTACGGTCCCAAGGGCATTGGCCTCCTCTACCTCCGGCGCGGGGTCAGGTGGCAACCGGTGGCCACCGGCGGGGGGCAGGAACGGGGCCGGCGGCCCGGGACCGAAAACGTGCCCGGCATCGTCGGCCTGGGCGAGGCCATGGCTCGCCTGTCGGTCCACCTGGAAAAGGAAGCCCCGCGTCTGGCGGAGCTGAGGCGCCGGCTCATCGAGGGCGTCACGTCGCGTATTCCCGATGTGCGCGTAAACGGTCACCCCACCGAACACCTGCCCAACATCGTCAACTTCAGCTTCCCCGGTCTGGAGGCCGAAGCCCTTCTGATCAGCCTCGACATCAAGGGTATCGCCGCCTCCGCCGGCTCGGCGTGCGCCTCCGGGGCCCTCGAGCCATCCCACGTTCTGCTGGCCATGGGTATACCGAGGGAACTGGCCCGCGGTAGCCTGCGCCTCTCCCTGGGCAAGGACAACACCGAGGCCGAAGTGGACTACTTCCTGAGCGTACTGCCCGATATCGTCGCGCGGCTCCGGGCGGTGGCCTCGGGCGCCGCGGCTCCCGTTTTCCGATAGGCCGCCGCCCAACCGGGGGGTTGGTAAGTTGCCGCCGGGCGTACTGGTAGCCATGAGCGGCGGCGTGGAC
>DYER01000054.1 GCA_020725605.1 Ammonifex sp.
AGGGTGGTCTGGGAGAGCTGGGAGGTGGCCTTGATGTGGTCCAGCACCTTGATGACCGCGTCCCCGGGGTTGACCACTCGGAAGTAGACCACGGCGTTGACCTTCACCGTCACGTTGTCCCGCGTGATGGCCTCCTGGGCGGGCACGTCCATGGTGACCACGCGCAGGTCCACCTTCTGCATGCGCTCGATGAAGGGGATGAGCAGGAAGAGCCCCGGCCCCCGCACGCCCACGAAGCGGCCCAGACGGAAAATGACCCCCCGCTCGTATTCCTGCACGATGCGCACCGAAGACGCGACCAGTATGATCAGGATCAGGATAAAGAAAATGGTCACAAACATTGTGCGTCCTCGTTCCTCCCCTTAAGAATTTTCACCCCGTGGTGTCGCGGCGTTTCACCTTCAGGCGCAACCCCTCGGTCCCGGTGACCACCACCTCCTCGCCCGCAGGCACGGTGGCTCCGGTCTCCTCGCGGGCCGCCCAGCGCTCGCCCTCCACCAGCACCAGCCCTTCGGGGTCCAGAGGCGTGAGGGTGCGGGCCACCCGCCCGCGGAGCCCCTCGCTACCCGTCTCCACCCGCAGGCGGTGGGCCCGCACCGCGGCCCCCACCAGGAAGGCGAAGAAGGCGCCCAGGGAGAGGGCCACCACGACGATGAGGCTCACGCTCACGCGTATGCCCGGCGGCCCGCCGCTGAAGAGCAACATGGAACCCAGCACGAAGGCCGCCAGGCCCCCGCCCCCCAGAACACCGTGGGTGGTGGCGAAGATTTCGGCCAGGAAAAGCCCGAAGGCCAGCAGCATCAGGAGCAGGCCGCCCCAGTAGGCGTTGAGGGTACCCAGGGCGTAGAGGCCCAGCAGCAGGCTCAGGGCCCCGGCCACACCCGGGAAGACGGCCCCGGGATAGTAAAACTCCGTCATCAGCCCCACGGCCCCCAGGGTCAGCAACAGGTAGGCCACGTTGGGGTTGGTGATGGTGTGGAGAAACTGCTCGCTCCAGCTCATGGGTACGGTGCGGACCTCGGCGCCCGCGGTGCGCAAGGTCCAGGCCTGACCCCCGGCCAGGGTTACGGTGCGGCCGTCAAGGTCGTCGAGCAGCGCGGGCAGATCGCCGGCCCTGAGATCGACGAGCCCCTGCTCCAGGGCCTCGGTGTCGGTGTAGGAGCGGCTTTCCCTGACCGCCGCCTCGGCCAGGGCGGCGTTCCGGCCGCGCAGGATGGCGAGGCTTCTGATCCAGGCCGCCGCGTCTTCGGTAATCTTCTGGCCGTGGGTCTCCGAGACCTCGGTCTCCTGGACGGCGACCGGGTGCGCGGCTCCGATGCGGGTGCCGGGCGCCATGGCGGCCACGTGGGCCGCTATCGTGATGAAGGTGCCGGCCGAGGCGGCCCACCCTCCGGAGGGCGCCACGTACACGATCACCGGTACCCGCGCGTTGACCACGCGCGCGACGATCTTCTGGGTGGTCTCGTAGAGCCCGCCCGGCGTGTTCAGCTGGATCACGCAGGGCGCGCCGGCCCTTTCGGCCCCGGCCAGACCGCGCTCCACGAAGCTGGCCACCACGGGCACGATGGGGCCCTCTACGTGCAACACGTAAACCGACGGGGATCTCTGCTCACCCACGGGCACCGATAGCAGGAGAGCTTCCCGCAGGCAAAAATCCCCGTCGCAGGGCGGGGCGGCTTCGGCCCGCGGGATAAATATCAACAGCAGTAGAAAGAGAATACTCAGTGCCCGCCGCATGCTGTCCCCCGTTGTCGGCTTGTGTCCCATGTCCATTATAATAGAAAAAATACCGGCACGCATCCGGAAGTTGTAGGGATCGCCGGGCCGGCGGTGAATAATTAAAGGAGGAAGGAAGGCGACCTCTGGGCCGGTCCCGTGCCTGCCGGGAGGCCAGGGCGGCCCGGCGGCCGGCGCCGGGCCCGTCGAAGGGGCGCAGGCGGCCCCGGGGTCGGCGAGCCCGTCAGGGGGAGGGGCGCGGCCTTGCGGCTGGTGCTGAGCCTGTCGCGGCGCACGGATCCGGCGTGGTACACGGACCACTTCCTCTCGCTGCTCAACACCCGGTACCCGCCCGCGCGGGTGCACACCCTGGTGATATGGACCAAACTGCCGCACGTGTTCCTGCAACGCCGGTGGCGGTCAGCATTACGGGCCTACGACCAGGTTTACTTCCACGTGACCGTCACCGGCCTGGGCGGGACGGACCTGGAGCCGGGGGTGCCCCCGCCGGAGACCGTCTGGAAGGAACTTCCGGACCTGATAGAGCTGGCCGGACACCCCTTCCGGATCAGGCTCCGGCCCGACCCCCTGGTCAAGGTGGTGCGGCGGGGGGTGGTGATTACGAACGTCCGTGCCGCGGAGGAAATCCTCCGGGCCGGGGCCGGCATCGGCCTGACCCGCTTCAGCACGAGCTTCATGGCCCACTATCCGCGGGCGGTGCGGCGGCTGCGCCGGGCCGGCTTTGAACCCCTGGACTTCGAACCTGACGAGCAGGGCGAGGTGGTGGCCCGCCTGCGGGCCGCGGCCGGACCGGCCGCGAGGGTGGACCTGTGCTGCGTCCCCGGGTTTCCCGTGTCGCGCTGTATCGACGGGGAGCTGCTGGCGGAACTCCACCCGCGGGGGGAGAGGTGCCGGAGCGATAAGGCCGCCGGCCAGCGGGAGCACTGCGGCTGCACCCACTCCCTGGACCTGGGGTGGTACGGCCTGTCCTGCCCGTCGGGCTGCCTTTACTGCTACGCCAACCCGCGGGCGGGCGGAAACCCCGGGGTCCGGAGGCTGCGCGGCGTGGCTCCCGTGCGGGCCGGCCGGCAGGAGGCGGGGGCAGGAACGTGAGGACCCACTACGACAGGTGGTTTCTGGGCCGGGTGAAGCGGGCCATCGGCGACTACGCCCTCTTCGAAAGGGGCGACCGCGTGGCCGTCGGGGCGTCCGGAGGAAAAGACAGCACCGCGCTGCTACATGCCCTCTCGCTGCTCCACTTCCACTCGTGCTGGGAGTTCGAGCTACAGGCCGTATTCCTGGACATCGGCTGGGGACCGGTGGACCTGGCGCCGCTGGAGGAATTCTGCGCCGCGCGCAAAATACCGCTCCACGTGCGCCGGGTGCCGATAGCCCGCATCCTGGAGGCCAGGGGGGAAGACAACCCCTGCGCCCTGTGCGCCAACCTGCGCCGGGGGGTGCTGCACAACACGGCCAAGGGCCTGGGTTGCAACAAGGTGGCCCTGGGGCACCACCTGGACGACGCCATCGAGACCTTCCTGTTGAACCTCATCTACACGGGACAGCTCAGGGTCTTCAAGCCCAAGATCTACCTGGACCGGGTGGGACTTACGCTGGTGCGGCCCCTCATTTACCTGCCCCAGGCCACCATAGAGGCCGTGGTGAGGCGGGAAGGCCTGCCCGTGATTGCGAATCCCTGTCCCCACACCGGCCACACCCGGCGCCAGGAGATGAAGGAGCTCGTAGCCCGGCTGGCGGCGCAGTATCCGGATTTGCGCCGGAAGTTCCTGTCGGCCTTCAAGAACGTTTATCCCCAGGACTTCTGGGACCGGGACTACCTCGCGCCCGGATGCTTCAAGAGGCCGGGCAGGGAGGAGGGGAAGGGTGGAGGAAACGAGGCGGCTGCTCAGGACGGTGCGTAAGGTGGCGGTACTGACCGGGGCCGGCGTTTCGGCGGAAAGCGGCATCCCCACCTTTCGCGGCCCCGGGGGGCTGTGGCGCAACTTCCGGCCGGAAGAACTGGCCACGCCCGAGGCCTTCGCGCGGGACCCGCGCCTGGTTTGGGAGTGGTACGCCTGGCGCCGGGAGATGATCGCCGCGGCCCGGCCCAACGCCGCGCACCTCGTGCTGGCGCGCATGGAGGAATTCTACCCGGATTTCACCCTGATAACCCAGAACATCGACGGCCTGCACCACGCCGCGGGCAGCCGGAACGTGGTGGAATTGCACGGCAACATCTGGCGCGTGCGGTGCCTGCGTGAAGGAAAAATCATGGAGCACCGCGAAGTGCCGCCGGCCCAAATACCGCCTACCTGCGCCTGCGGCGGCGTGCTGCGGCCGGACGTGGTGTGGTTCGGCGAGGCCCTGCCGGAAGCAGAACTGAACCGGGCCTTCGCCGCGGCTCAAGCGTGTGAACTCATGCTGGTTGTGGGCACCTCCGGCGTGGTGCAGCCCGCAGCCTCGCTGCCCTACCTGGTCCGGCGCCGCGGAGGAACGGTCATCGAGGTCAACACCGAGTGCACCCCCATCTCGCAGATCGCCACCCGCTCCTTCTTCGGGCCGGCGGCTCGGGTTCTTCCGGAGTTGTGGGAAGGGGTGGCGGTGTAGATTACCGAGTACCCGTACACCGAGGGGAGGGAGGTCCATGCGCCTGTACTGGCTGGGTCACGCGTGTTTCCTGCTGGTGGCCGGCGACGGAACCCGGGTGGTGACGGACCCCTTCAACGAACAGGTGGGCTACCCGGTGCCCAGGGTTCACGCCGACCTGGTAATCGTCAGCCACCAGCACTTCGACCACAACGCCACCGGGGTCCTTACCGGGCGGCCCAGGGTGGTGGCGGAGCCCGGGGAGCACCGGGTTGGTTCACTGACCGTGCGGGGCGTTGCCACCTACCACGATACGGTGCAGGGACGCCAGCGCGGGACCAACACCGTTTTCGTCATCACCGTCGACGGCGTGCGCGTGTGCCACCTCGGCGACCTGGGGCACGAGCTGAGCCCGGCCCAAATCACGGAGATCGGGCCGGTGGACGTGCTGCTGGTGCCCGTGGGCGGCACCTTTACGGTGGGCCCCGCCGAGGCGCAAAGGACGGTGGAGGCCTTAAGGCCGGCGGTGGCGGTGCCCATGCACTACAGGACGCCCCACGTGAGCCTGCCCCTGGCCCCGGTGGAGGAATTCACCCGCCAGTTTCGCCGGGCGGCGCACCGCGATTTCCTCGAGGCGGAGGCGGGTTCCCTGCCGCCGCCCACCGAGGTGGTGGTCCTGGCCCTCACGCCGCCGCACGCAGTTTAGCAAGCCACATAAAGAGGTCGTTGAGCACGTTGGCGCCCCGCGCAAAAACGATCCCGGTCATGACGTAGCCCACGTAGGGCACGGGGGCTTCAAAGCCGGCCAGCACCAGGAGGTCGGCGCGGGCACCCCAGGCCACCAGGATGCCCAGTGCCAGGGCCACGTAGGTGAAGACGTTGCGGTATTCTTTCTTGAGCCACTGCACCGTGCCTTCGACGAAAAGCGCCAGGAACAGGAGGCTTTGGAGGGACACGAGTGCCTACCTCCTTGCCAGCCAGTATATGCGGGGTCGACGGAGGTGGTCAGAGCATGGAGGCCTTCGTATTGATTTACATCACGGCCCAGACCGGGGAGCAGGCCCTGGAGCTGGCGCGGGCCCTGGTGGCCGAGCGCCTGGTGGCGTGCGCCAACGTGGTACCCCAAATCTTTTCCTTCTACTGGTGGGAGGGCCGGCTCTGCGAAGAACAGGAGGCCCTGATCCTGGCCAAGACCACGGCCGATAAGTGCCAAAGGGTCGTGGCCCGGGTCAGGGAGCTGCACACCTACCAGGTGCCCGCCGTACTGTGCATCCCCATTACCGGGGGGAATCCGGACTTCCTGGAGTGGGTGCGCACCGAAACCGGCGGCGGAGGCGGGTCGTAAAAACCTATTCCGAGACCCGGTAGTCGACCTCCACCGTGATGCCGTCCTCCAGGGTGCGCGACTCGTAGTAGGCGAGGGCCCGCCTGCCAACGGAGCGGGCCACGGCATAATTTATGCCCCCGGCCAGGGCGATGCCCAGTACCGGTATCAGGCGCGCCAGGGTGGACCGGCCCACCGAGCGGACCCCCAGGGACCACAGCACCCGGTGCACGAGGTTGGTGAAGGCCTCGTGGGACAGCCGGGTGACCACGCTCCGGGAAAGGCCGGCCCCCAGGCTTCCCGTGCCGGTGGCCACCATGAAGGCCCACAGGGTTTCCCGGAGCTGGGAAGGCCCGGTAAGGGGGCGGCCGTAGACCGCGGCCACCTCCAGCACCAGCCCGGAGAGGAGGTGGGTGAGCAGGGCCACGTCCACGGCCGCGCCCCCCAGCAGGGCCACTACGGTGCCCAGGCCCGGAACCACGGCCGGCACCGCCGTCAGGGCCCCGGCCAGGGCGCACCACCAGCATTTCTCCGCGACGACGCGCTCGGCGAGCTCCCGGCGGGAAAGGTGGGGCTCGCGGCGGCGCATCCGCGCGACCTTCTGTGCGGCGGCTTCGGTACGACGGGGGTCGAAGGGATTGAACACGGCACCCGTAACTCCTCATCACCAGTATAGGCCGGAAAAGGGAAGGAAGCAAGGCCGTCCCGACCGGAGCCCAAGGTAGAAAGGGGGGCGTTCACGCGCCTCGAGGGTGCGTTTCGGAACTGCCGGCCACTCCCGGAGGTGGCGAGTAATGGCCAACATTCTTCTGACGGGCCCGCCGGGTTGCGGCAAAACCACGGTCCTCCGGCGTCTGGTCGAACTGCTCCCGGCCGGCACGGTGGCGGGATTCCTCACCGAGGAAATCCGCGCGGGCCGGGCACGGACCGGCTTTCTGGCCCGGGTGATCGGCGGGCCCACGGTGGTGCTGGCGGAGGCCCGGCCCGGGGGAAGCCACAGGGTGGGGCGCTACCGGGTGGACACGAAGGCCTTCGAAAGGCACGTTTTGGAGCCGCTGGCGGACGCCCTAAGCGATCCGGGCATCCGCTACCTGGTGGTGGACGAAATAGGGAAGATGGAGTTCCTGGCCCCCGCATTCGCCGGGTTCATCGCGGCCTGGTTGGACGACCCGCGCCCCCTCGTGGCCAGCATTGTCTGGCGCCCGTATCCCCCGGCGGACCGGATCAAGAAGCGGCCGGACGTGGAAATCGTGACCCTCACCGAGGCCGACCGCGACCTGCTGCCCGCCC
Organism: Ammonifex sp.; assembly: GCA_020725605.1. Classification (GTDB taxonomy): domain Bacteria; phylum Bacillota; class Desulfotomaculia; order Desulfotomaculales; family DYER01; genus DYER01. The sequence goes on from DYER01000054.1 coordinate 6,917, forward strand.
GGCTCGCGGCCCGGCTGTGCCGCCGGTGCTGAGACGGCAGATGCGTGGGCGAAACGGCGTCCTTCCCCCGGGCCGGAGGTATACGGCAGGCATCATCGGGCGACGGGGAAATTTGCCTACGAAAGCCATCCGGTCACCGGAACCACTCGGTTGGCAAAATTCCCCGTCGTCGGAACCACTCGGTTGGCAAAATTCCCCGTCGGGAGAAGCGCCGGGATATATCTGTAACGCAAGGACATACCAAGGAGGTATGGGGCAATGACGTTTCCGACCGAACTGTGGATCAGCGAGACCCAGACCGTCGGCCTCAACCTGGTGCCCGGGCGCTTCAACCCGGAAACCACGGAGTGGATCACTTGTCTCGGCCCGGACCTGGCGGACCAGCGCCGGCCCGCCATTTACCTCAATGCCGACAACCCCCTGCCCCTGCAGGTACAGGGTCTGGTCGAGCAGCTGGTCTACATCGCCTTTCTGGCCGTGAAGCGCAAGGACCTCTCCGAAGACGACGAACTGATCACGGCCCTGGGGCGCTACCTGACCAGGGTTTTCCTGAACAACCGCCTGCGCTTCGACTTCGAAAGGGAGGATGAGTGACGCGCGCCCCGTCCGTGGCGCGGGCCTCCGTGCCATCCGGCAGGGCCGTGCGGGTCGGCGCGGACGTCGCCCGCAACCCCGATCCGGCACCCGTGCATAATAACTCGAACCGGAGCCGGGGCGTTCCCGGGCCCGACCAGGGGAGACGGGGGGCATTTGACTCCATCATGAGCGCCGACACCATTCGGAAGGAAGACCCGTTACGGGTGGCCCTGCTCGCCCTGGCCCACCTGCTGAACGACTGGTATATGAACTACATCCAGACCCTGTTGCCCTTTCTGGTGGCGCTGGGGGTGGTGGGCGTGGGACGCGGTACCCTGCTCGTCACGGCCTTCACCTTTTCGTCGTCGTTACTCCAGCCGGTCTTCGGGTACCTGGTAGACCGGCGCGGCCAGCGGTGGCTTGTGTACGCGGGTACGCTGTGGATGGGGGCCCTTCTGGGACTGCTGGGCATCGTGCGGTCCTACCCCGTCCTCGTAACCCTGGCCCTGCTGGCCGGTCTGGGAACGGCCGCCTTCCACCCCCAGGCCTCGGCCATGGTGGCAGGTGCCAGCGGCCGGCGCCGCGGCTTTTACCAGGCCTGTTTCGTCACCGCCGGCAACGTGGGCTGGGCCCTCACGCCCCTTCTGGTGGTGCCCCTGGTCCAGCTGCGGGGCGTTGGCATTACACCCCTGTTCGTACTGCCCGGTGCCGCCGTGGCCGCGCTGCTGGCCCTGCTGGCCCCGCGCGTCCCCCACGCCGTTACTTCCGGGCCGCGCGGGGAGCAGAGGGTGGACCGGCCCGCGGTCCCGGCGCACGCGGCGGCCGAGGTGGCCAAGATCGTCCTGGTGGTAGTTGTCCGGTCCCTGGCCTTCTTCGGTCTGGTGGCCTTCCTCCCCCTGTACTTCCATCTGGGGCCGGACCGCTATTCGGCCCTCGTGGGCAGCAGGCTGGTCTTCCTGATGCTATTCGCGGGGGCCATGGGTGGCCTGGTGGGGGGCTACCTTTCGGACTTCTTCGGGCGGCGGGCGGTAATCGTCGGTTCCCTCGTGGCCGCGACCCCTACCTTGCGCCTCTTCCTGCACCTCGACGGCGTCCCGGCGGCCGTGTGCCTGGCCCTGGGCGGCGCCTTCCTGCTGGCCTCCTTTTCCGTCACCATTGTGGCGGCCCAGGAGGCCCTGGGCCGGGAAAAGGAGGCTACCGCCGCGGGTCTCATGCTCGGTTTCAGCATCGGCGTCGGGGGCATGGGGGTGGGCCTGCTGGGTACGCCGGCGGAACGTTTGGGCGTGCCGTGGGTGGTTAACTTCCTTACCTGGCTGCCTCTGGCCGCCGGGGCCCTGGGGTTGCTCCTGCGGGGCGGCCGGGCCCTACCGGGCAAAAACGTGGCCGCCGATCTGCGTGACCACGGGGCGTGACCAGATCCACGGGTTAACGGGTTTGGCCGGATTCCAGAAGTAGAGGGCCCCGCCCGAGGGGTCCCAGCCCTGCAGGGCCAGCTCGGCCGCGCGCAGGTCTTCTGCGGTGACCGGACGGTAGAACTGGCCGTTCTCCACTGACTCGAAGGCGTCGGGCTGGAAGATGACTCCCGGTACGGTGGAGGGGAAGGCGGGATGGCGGGTGCGGTTCAGGGCCACGGCGGCCACCGCCACCTTGCCCGCGAAGGGCTCGTCGGCCGCCTCGCCCGCCACCAGGTGGGCCAGCAGCAGCACCGTGTCCCGGTCCGAGACCCCGCCGCGCGACGCCGCCACGGGTCCCGGTTCCGGCGGCGCGGGGAGGGGGCGGTGCAGCGCCTCCCAGGTGGCCGGTCCCACCAGGCCGTGCGCCGGCAGTCGGTTGGCGCGCTGGAAGTCCCGTACCGCGCGCACGGTGTCCAAGGTGTAGACGTCCCGCACCGGTGCGTGGTACAGGCCGCGCACGGCCAGGAGTTGATGGACCTCCCTTACCTCCGGGCCGCGCGTGCCGGGTACCAGCAGGGGGTAACGGTTCAGGAGGAGGCCGGTGAGGAGGCCCACCACCAGGAAAGCGAGGGCCGGCCACGGGCGCCGCAGCCCGGCCCGGAGCCAATCCCGGACGGGAATGGCCCGGACGACCTGGCGAACCCGCTCTATTACGTAACTGAACGCCCTGTAGGTCCTCGCGACGACGGCCCGGATGTAAAGCCAAAAGCGCACACCATTCCGTCCCATGGATCCTTTGCCTCCGGAAGTGACTGGTGAACTGCCCGAGGTGAAAAGGGTGGGCGAACAAGTGGTGTACACCATAGGGACGAGTACCAGGACCATGGAAGAGTTCCTGGCACTTTTGGAGCATTACGGCGTCAGGCTTGTGGTGGACGTGCGCCGGTTCCCGGTTAGCCGTCGTTATCCCCACTTCGACCGCACCGCCCTGGCCGCCCGGCTGCAGGCGGCGGGGATCTCCTATTACTACCTGGGGGTGGAGCTGGGCGGCTACCGTCCCGGCGGCTACGAGGCCTTCACCGCCACGCCCCTCTTTCAGGCCGGGCTCGGGCGGCTGACAGAGCTGGCCGCGGCCGGCCCGGCGGCCGTCATGTGCAGCGAGCGCTTCCCCTGGAAGTGCCACCGGCGCTTCATCGCGCGGCACCTGACCCGGCTCGGATGGCGGGTGGTGCACATCCTGGACTCCGGGCGGGTGTACGACGGGAATTTTGCCAACTCGCTGGTACCCACAACAGGATAGCTTTCCGCAGGCAAAATTCCCCCTCACCGGAAAGGGTCCCCGAATGAAAAGGTGGCCGCCAATTCCCGAATTGCCAACCACACTCTCGGCGTGGTCACCGTGCTCGAGAATTGCCGGCCACGTTTTTGCCGGCGGCCCCCGGTTTACCCTGCCCAGAGGCCGCCACCCGGCCCACTACACACCCGCGCGCGGCGCGAAGGTGGCGCAGTCCGTCATTTCGGTGTTGCGCGCGTTGGGCGGCTGGATTTCGATGCTCTCGGCCTTACACACGTTGCCCGCGTCCCAGTACTCGCAGGTGTTGACCACGCATTTGACCCGCCCGATGGGGTCGTTCAACTTCTTGACCCGTCCGGCCACGTGACCCACACTCCTTTCCGGAAATGGTACTTGCTTCTCTATTATGGCCGTACCGGGCGGCAGTCATACGGGTACCAGCTTGACCCTGCCCCGTGCCGCCAGGCGGTCCCCCCGGATGGCCACGGCCCCCACCACTCCCCCGATACCCATGGCGAAGTTCACGGCCCTTTCCAGGTCCGCGGTATCCCGCACCAGGTTGGCCGCGGCCGTGGCCACGGCGTCGGCCAGGGCCGCACCGGGGGCCAGGATGATGACCGCGTCCGCGTTCCCGAAGCTCAGGGAGTGGCCCACGGTGCCGGACGAGGTGCAGATGCCCAGGGGCGTCAGGTCCGGCGGGATCTCCAGGGCCAGGCGGTGGCTGAAGGGCGAGTCCCCGGCGAACACCCCCACGTAGCGCCGGCGGGTGCTCCGCAGGAAGATGTCGCCGCCGTTCTCCACGATTACGTCCCTGGACCGGCGCATCAAAGCGCGGCCCACGTGCTCCGCGATGGCCCCGGCCACGGCGGCCATGGGCCCCACGCCGGCCAGCCGCGCGGCCCGGGCCATTTCAAGGGCGATGGCCGGCGCGTCCGGCCGTACGTCCAGGGGCTCCAGGGAGGTGAGAAAGGCCGGGTGCCCGGCGATGTAGGCCTCCAGGGCCGCCCGGCACTCCCTGGTGAGACCCAGGGTCCACTCCACCAGGTTCGGGGAAAACCTCTCCCGCCGCACCCCCACGTCCAGGTCCGTCTCCTTCACGACCACCCGGAAGTGGACCAGATCCTCCTGCCGGCACAGGGCGCGGTAGGTGCGCAGTCTCGGCACCTCAGAACCTGGCCTCCATGGCGCGCACCGGGCAGGCCCTGGTGCACAGCTGGCACACCACGCAGTCGTCCTCGTTGAAGCGCACCACCATGGACGGGCGCTCCATATACAGGGCCCCCGTGGGGCAAAAGACCGTGCAGGCCCCGCACATGGTGCACTTTTCCTCGTTGCGCACGATCTCCTCGCTCAGGGGCTGCACCGCCACCCCCTGATTCCGCAGGAAGTCCAGCCCCTCCTGGTACCGCTCGCCGCTCAGTTCCATGACCAGGGTGCCCTCTTTTTGCGGCGTAATACTGGCCTTGAGAATGTTGAACACCAGGTCGAAGTCCCTGGCCAGCCGGTAAATGATGGGCTTGTCTACCACCGCCGGGCTGAAGCGCAGGACGATCCTCTTGGGGTTCATGCCCTCACTCCTCCAGGCTCTTTTCTTTCAGGGGCTTGAGGCCCGCGACGGACCCCGGGCCGGGAAGGAGCTGCACGGGCTCGGTCAGGTAGAAGCGGCCCTGCAGGATCCACTCCTTGAGAATGCCGGCTATCTCCCTGGCCCTGGGGTAGCTGGAAAGGGGCGCCGTGGGGACCTCCTTCCCGTTGACCGTAATCTTTCCGGACTTAAGCTGGGCGTAGCTCACGTAGCCCAGGTTGCCCGGCACGCAGTAGGGGTAGCCCTCGGCGTAGTCCACCACCGGGGCGAAGAGATCCTCGTCCCGCAGGGCCGCGTAGTACAGGACCTCCTCGTTGAGGACCGGAATGGGCACGCCGATGCCCACGGTGAGCGTGGCCCCGTAACCCAGGAAACTGGTGCCCACCAGCCAGCGGGGGCTCATCTGCTTCAGGTCCCCGATGACGCTAAGGGTACCGCCCGCCGGAATGCGCGCCCTGCCCGAGGGGTCCTGGGGCACGGCGGGACAGTGCTGGGTGCCGTGCCAGGCCACGTAGCCCACGCCCCCGCCCAGGAAGATGCGCGTGCCGATGCCGATGGTCCTGAAGTACGGGTCTTTGAGCAACGGGCTCAACTGCCCGGCGCTGCAGTAGTTGGCGTTGCCGAAGCGCGGCTTTAGGATACCCATGTAGGTGTACAGCGTACGCGGCCCGGAGTTGACGGCCACGTTGTAATTCTGGTAGGCGTTACGCGGATTGAACAGAATGGCCTCGTTGATGTCGTCCAGGGTGATCCAGGTCTCGATCTCCCGGCGCGGATAGCAGTCCGTGCCGTAGGCCACGGCCTCCAGGCGCACGGGCTTGCGCGCCACCAGGTCCTGAATCACGTGCCCGCCGCCGTAGCGGAACTCCCCCGGGTGACTGGTATTCAGGGGATCGTCCTCGGGCATCTCGGTGGCCCCCAGGTAGGCGTCCACCGCGGCCACGCCCGTGTAGGCCGGCACCCCGTTCAGCCACACCTTCTGCATCTTGATGCGCGGGTTGGTGTGGCCGAAGTTCAGAAACACGCCCGAGGAGCACATGGGACTGAAGGTGCCCGTGGTTACCACGTCCACCTCCCGGGCCGTGCGCTCCAGGCCCTTCTCGGCCACCATGGCGATGACCTCCTCGGCCGTCACCACTACGGCCTGCCCGGCGCGGATTTTGGCGTTGATTTCCGCGTAGGTTTTCTGCACACCCATCTGTACCTCCACACCTCCGTCCTTTAGAACAAGAAGGCCTCTTCCGGAAGAGAAGAGGCCTGCTGTCCCAGCACCGCCCTCTTATCTCTCAGGAAGATTACCCCCTGCAGGAATTGGCACCTGGCCGGCGCACCCAGATAGATCCCTGCGGGCACTCCGGCTGGTTGCCGGGTTTCATCGGGCCAGTCCCTCCACCAC
>DYER01000055.1 GCA_020725605.1 Ammonifex sp.
GATGCGGCGCGCCTGCTGGGCGTTGACCCGGTTCAGGTCGATGGGCCGGGGGTTGGCCACCGCCTGCCGGACCGCCGGTTTGGTGACCTCGTTGAACTCGATGCGGCAGGGGTACTCCCCGTCGAGGTCCAGGAGGTGCTGGAGGTGCCAGGCAATGGCCTCGCCCTCGCGGTCGGGATCCAGGGCCAGCAGCACGCGCTCCACCTTCCTGGATGCCTCCCGGAGTTCCCTTATGGTCTCCCCTTTTCCGCGTATCGTTATGTAACGCGGCCGAAAACCGTTCTCCACGTCCACCCCGAACTCGCTCTTCGGCAGGTCCCGGACGTGGCCCATGGAGGCCTTCACCACATAATGCTTCCCCAGGAACTTACTGATACTCTTGGCTTTGGCCGGCGACTCCACGATGATCAGGGTCTTGGCCAACGCTCACCACTCCACTTCCCTCTTCAGGTAGGCCGGACCGGGCAACCGGCGGGCGAACCCTTTCATTTCCAGGTAAACCAAAGCCGCCGCGACCGCCTGGGGTGGCAGGCCCGACCTGGCCACCAGGACGTCGAGGGGTACGGGTTCCGGCCCCAGCAGGCCGTAGAGCCGTTCCTCGTCGGGCGCCAGGCGCGGAAGGGGAGGCTTGCCCTCCGGCCCGCACACTATGGTTCCAATGCCCAGTTCGTCCAGCACGTCCTCGGGCCCCTCCACCAGGCGGGCCCCCTGTTTGATCAGCCGGTTGGGCCCGCGGCTGAGGGGGCTCGTAACGTGGCCCGGCACGGCCAGCACGTCCCTTCCCTGCTCCAGGGCCAGATCCGCCGTGATGAGGGCCCCGCTCTTTTCGCCCGCCTCCACCACCACCACGGCCCGGCTCAGGCCGCTGATGATCCTGTTCCGCACCGGGAAATGCCACGGCTCCGGCGGCGTTCCCGGAGGAAACTCCGTCACCAGGGCCCCCGACGCGGCGATCTCGTCCCTGAGGGCCGCGTGTTCGCGGGGATAGACCACGTCCGGACCGCACCCCAGGACCGCCACGGTCTGGCCGCCCGCCTCAAGGGCGCCCCGGTGCGCGGCCGCGTCCACCCCGCGCGCCATGCCGCTAACCACCACCACGCCGGCCCTGGCCATCCCCGCCGCCAGGCGCGCGGCCACGGTCCGGCCGTAAGGCGAGGCCCGGCGCGTGCCCACGACGGCCACATACGGTCCGGGGGGCAGTGTACCCTTCACGAACAGGGCCGGCGGCGGGTCCGCAATTGTGCGCAGCTGTTCCGGATAACCTCCGTCGGCGTAGGTGAGTACTCGAACACCGTCGGCTTCCAGGCGCCCGAGTTCTCCCGCGGGGTCCACGGCGTGGCGACGGGCGGCGATCTCGGCGGCCCGCCCGCGGTCTCCCAACACGGCGGCGAGTTGCTCGGTCGGGGCCTCCCAGGCCTCACGCGGTCCTCCGGCCGCCTCCACGATTTCCCAGACCCGCCGCGCCTGACCGGGCATGGCCAGCTGCCAGGCCAGCCAGTAGACCCTATCACCCATTGTATCCCGGGTTACGCCCATGGTTACATGGGTATTCGCGAACGGCCCGCGATATCCTGCCGCTACTAATAGTCTGAGCAAAAAAGCCGGATACGTATCCGGCTCCACGAAACAACGGGTCGGCATCAACTTCCGGTGCGGGGAACGTTGACCCCCGAAAGGAGACACGAAAGGGTACGCCGAACCTCAGCTCACGTGCACCACCGGATAACCACGCTGGTTCAGGTCCGCGACCAGGGCGGCGGGCTCGGCCGTGCTGAGGCGCAGGACGATCTGTACCCGGTGGTCGTCCTTGTTCAGGCAGGCGATGCCGATGACGTCGATACGGTGCTCCTTGACCACCTGGAGGATCTCGGCCAGGAGCCCGATGCGGTCCCCGGTCTCTATGACGATCCTTGTCCCGGGACGGCGCAAACCGAAAAAGCGCAGCAGGGCCTCGAAGATGTCGGTCTGGGTTATAATACCTACGAGCTGACCCTTCTCGGTCACCAGCAGCGAACCAATTTTCTGATCGCGCATGATGAGGGCCGCCTGCTCTATTGTTGTGTCCGGGCCGACCGTGACCGGGTTCTTCACCATGGCCTCGCTGACCTTCATCTTGGAAAGCAGGTAGTTCAGCTCGAAGATACTCAGGGTGGTGGCGGGCGAGGGAGAGACGGTGAGGAGTTCCCGCTCGGTGACCAGCCCCACCAGCTGGCCCTGCCTGGTGACCGGCAGCTGCCGGATACGGTGGCGCTTCATGATATCGATGGCTTCCAGCACGGGCGTGCTGTGGTCTATGGTGATGGGCGAAGGGGTCATGATATCCCTGACGAACACGACCATCATCCCCTTTTTCTTACTATTTTAGCGCGGCAAAGGCGGGTTTGAAAAGATGAAGTGGCGCATGGTGGCACTGGCGCTACTTCTTGCCCTCGGTGCCTCGGTGCTTGGCGCCGAAGTCAAGGGCGGCGGTGTGCCGGGCAGCGCGCCTTCGCAAGTCGTTGTGGCAAGTCTTCCGGGCGGAAACGGGCCGGCCGGCACCCGGCCACCGTCGCCCTTATCGCCCGCACGGCCCGCTACCACATGGCGGATCGTGTACCTCACCTTCGACGACGGGCCCAACAGCGCGTTCACGCCGCAAATTTTAGACATCCTGCGGGACCACGGCGTAAAGGCCACCTTTATGGTGGTGGGCCGCAACGTCCAGATAAACCCCGCGGTCCTGCGGCGCATCCGCCAGGAAGGCCACGCCGTGGGTAATCATTCCTACAACCACGATTACGGCCTCTTCCGATCCCCCGCCGGGTTTGCCGCGGACCTGGAGCGGGCCGAGGCCGCCATCTCCTCGCTAACGGGAGTGCGGCCCAGGATTTACCGCCCCCCCGGCGGCCCCCACCACCTTACCCCGGCGTGCCGGGAGATCCTGCGGGCCAGGGGCTACCGCGTCGTGGCCTGGAACGTCACGAGTGCCGATACGGATCCCCACGGCGTGACACCCGAACAGCTGGTGCGCAACGTGGTGGAAGGGGTGCGGAACCTCAAAGGGAACGCGCCCGCCATCGTGCTGATGCACGACGGGACCCAAACGGCCCCGGGGCGGCCGGCGCCCGGTACCCCCGGCTACGTTTACCTCAAGAACAGGGAGGCCACCGTGGCCGCCCTGCCGGTCATCATCAGACAGCTCAAGGAGCTGGGTTGCACCTTCCATACCCTGGACGAGTAGCAGCCAGGGGCCCGGCCGCGCCGGGGCCTCCGGTTCCCTCCCCGTAAAACGAAAACGCGGGCCGGGGACCGGCCCGGACGGCCCGTACCTGCTCAGTCCGCAAAGCTCCGCCGCACCCTTTCACCGTCGTAGGAAAAGACCACACGCCGCTCCTCGAGGACCGTTTCCAGATGTACGGGCCGGCGCCACAGGTGGTAAACGTGGGGCAGGGTACGCTCGAGGTGGTGCACGTCCAGCTCCATGCCCTCGTAGCAGTGCTTAAGGTAAAGTTCGCCGCGCCGGCCGTAATCCCCGTCCTCCACCACTATGTAGGGGAAGCCGCAGTTGGTGAGGCGGGCCACCAGGGTGTCGCGCACGAGTTGCCAGTCTTGCGATACCACCCGCCAGTCCCGCCCCGCACGGGCGTACACGAAGAGGTTCAATTCGTCCACAATTTCCCGGGTGAGATAGTTGCGTATGAAGCTCACGTCGTCCTCGGTGGCCCGCACCTCGAAAATCTTCTGCTTGCCTTGGCCTCCCGGGCGGTCGTTAAGCTCCCCTTCGTGCGAGGCGGAATTTTCATACCGCCGCTCCAGGTCCTCAAAGATCTTCAAGCCCAGGGCGTAGGGGTTGATCTGCCAGCGCAGGGGCTGTACCACCTCGGCGTGCAGGCGCGCGAACTCAACGGCCTCCCCCTCGTCGAGGTCCATTTCCCGCAGCAGGCGCAGGTGCCAGTAGGTGGCCCAGCCCTCGTTGACGATCCTGGTGGCCATAAGGGGCCAGAAGTAAAGCATTTCCTGGCGCAGGATGGCCAGCACGTCCCGCTCCCAGTCCGCCAGCTCCCGGCCGTGTTCCAGAATGAAGAGCAGCACGTCCTTTTCGGGCCGGGCCGCAGGATTTCCGACCTCCCGGCTGCGACGGCGCGGACCGTCGAGATCCCACAGGTCGTCGTAGGGCGTATGCGGGACCTCACGTTCCCCTGCCCCCGGAGATTCTACCCCCCGATGGGGATCCACGTGCTCCTGGACCGCCATGGCCGCGTCCAGGAAACTCTCCACCCGCGTCCGCCCGTAACACAGTTCGTAGGTGCGGATGCGCTCCGCCGCGCGCGCCATGGCCTCCACCGCCGCGCGCGAGGTACGGCGGAAGTGGACGTTGTTCTTGAAAAAATCGGCGTGGGCCAGCACGTGGGCCACTACGAGCTTGTTCTGGACCGGAGAGTTGCCTTCCAGCAAGAAGGCGTAGCACGGGTCCGCATTGATGACCAGTTCGTAAATCCGGATGAGGTTGTGCTCGTACTGCGTTTTGAGCCTGTAGTAAGCCTTGCCGAAGCTCCAGTGGCCGAAGCGGGTCGGCACGCCGTAGGCCCCTACGGTGTGGATGACGTCCGCCGGGCAGACCTCGAAGTGCATGTCAAAGAAGTCTAACCCGTGGGCCCGGGCCCGGGCCACGAGTTCCCCTACGGCCGCCTCCAGCTCCGCCAGCTCCACGGTGTCCACCCCCCGTCGCCGGCACGGCCCGCCCTTCCCGAAGGTTCGTCAAAGGCCCGGGTGCCGGAAAGGTTTTGGGCCGACCCGTGATTATTCCACCTGGACCCCAAAAAAGGCCCGCAGGGCCTGGTAGACCTCGCTCTTGTCCCTGATGACGACCGAGACGAATCGCGGGTGCCGTATCCTCTTATAAGCATTGCGCAGACTGCTGCCGGAACGGTGGGACCCTTCGACTTCCGCGTACCCGACCATATTGGCCACTTCCAGAAGCTTCAGCACCAGCTGCACGCAGAGTTCGTTGTCGGCCACCAGGTTGTCGCCGTCGGAAAAGTGAAAGGCGTAAATGTTGTAATCCCGGGGCGGAAAACGCTGCCCGATGATCTCCAGGGCCAGGCGGTAGACCGAGGAACACCTGGTGCCGCCACTTTCCGCCCGGGTGAAGAATTCCTCCTCCGTGGTTTCCCGGGCCTCGGTGTGGTGGGCCAGGAAAACGACCTCCACGTTCTGATACCGGGCGCGCAGGAAACGCACCATCCAGAAAAAGAAACTCCGGGCCACGTACTTCTCGAAGGTACCCATGGACCCGGAGGTATCCATCATGGCCAGCACCACGGCACGGGCCTCCGGCCGGACCGTCACGTCCCAGGTACGGTACCGCAGATCGCCGGGCACCAACCCGCGACAGGCCTTACGACCTTCCCTGGCGCTGCGCTTGAACGCCTCCAGCAGGGTGCGGCGCCGGTCCAGATTCCCGCTCAATCCCTTCTTGCGCACGTCGCGGAAATCCGGAGCTTCGCCGGCCAGGCGGGGTTCCCGAGGCCGCAAACGGGGCAGGCCCAGGTCCTCGCAGACCAGTTCCGCCAGTTCGTCCACCGTTATTTCCGCCTCGTAGTAGTCCACCCCCGGCAGGTCCCCCGCCCCTCTGCCGCCACCCCTGCCCCGGATTTCCTGGCCCAGCAGGTCCCCCGGTTTGGTCCCGCCCTCCCCCTGCCCCACGTGCCTGCGCCGTCCCTCGTTGAAGCGGAAGCGAAACTCCTCCAGGTAGCGAATCGGCACCTTGAGCACCTTGCGTCCGTCCGATACTATGATGCTCTCTTCGGCCACGATGTCCATGAGGTTGCGTTTGATGGCTTCCCGCACCTTTTGCCGGTGCCGCTCCTGGTCCGTCTGCCCCTTGCGGTAGAGGGCCCAGTCTTCCTTGCCGACGGTGAACTTCGGTCCCACGCGCCCCCACCCCGCTATCTGCTCAGCAGGCTGCCCACGTACCTCAAAAGTTCGTTGGCGCAAATGGGACAGTAGCCGAAATCGTCCATCAGCCGGGCCATGACCTCGTTCAGGCGCCTCAGTTGCTCGGCGTCGGGCGTTTTGGTCGTGGTGGTGATCCGCACCACGTCCTTCAGGTCCGCAAAGAGCTTTCTCTCGATGGCCTCCCGCAGCCGCTCGTGGGCGCGGTAGTCGAAGCGCTTCCCCTTGCGGGCGTAGCTGGAGAGGCGGATCAGGATCTCTTCCCGAAAACTCTTTTTCGCGTTTTCGGAGACCCCGATCTGTTCCTCGATGGCGCGCATCAGCCTTTCGTTGGGCTCCAGCTCCTCGTCCGTGAGGGGATCCCGCAACCTGACTCCGTGGCAGTAGGCCTCCACGTGGTCCAGATAATTGTCGAAGAGCACCCGCGCCGACTCCTCGAAGGAGTACACGAAGGCCTTCTGCACCTCCCTTTTGGCCAGCTCGTCGTACTCCCGCCGGGCCATGGCTATGAAATTCAAAAGGCGTTCCCGCTCCTCCCTGGTGATGGACGGGTGCTGGTCCAGGCCATCCTTCAGGGCCCGCAAGACGTCCAGGGCGTTGAGGCACGGCCTCTCCACGCGGATCAGGGCCGAGGAAAGCCGGTTGATGACGTAGCGCGGGTCCACGCCGCTCATGCCCTCGTCCGGTGCCTCGGCCTGGAGTTCGGCCACGTCCTTGGACTTGAACCCCTCCACGTCCTCCCCGTCGTAGAGCCGCAGCTTCTTGATGAGGTCCATCCCCTGCTTTCTGGACTCTTTGAGCCTGGTGAGGACCGCAAAGATGGCCGCCACCTTCAGGGCGTGGGGCGCGATGTGCACGTCCCGCAGATCGCTCTGCCGGATGAGCTTCTCGTAAATCCTGACTTCCTCGCTGACCCTGAGGTTGTAGGGCACCTTGAGCACGATGATACGGGATTGCAGGGCCTCGTTCTTCCTGTTGGCGACAAAGGCCCGGTACTCGGCCTCGTTGGTGTGGGCCACGATCAACTCGTCGGCGTATATCAGGGAAAAACGTCCGGCCTTGAAATTTCCTTCCTGCGATAGGCTCAGCAGATTCCAGAGGAATTTTTCGTCACACTTTAACATTTCCTGGAATTCCATGATTCCCCTGTTGGCCACGTTCAGCTCGCCGTCGAAGCGGTA
>DYER01000056.1 GCA_020725605.1 Ammonifex sp.
GGTAAGTCGGGCCAGTTCCCGCTCCACGTGTGGTTGCCGGACGCCATGGAGGGTCCCACCCCGGTCAGCGCCCTCATCCACGCGGCCACCATGGTCGTGGCCGGGGTCTACCTGGTGGGCCGGGTGCTCTTCCTCTTCGCCGAGGTGCCGGCGGCCATGGAAATGGTGGCGGTGGTGGGCGGCTTCACGGCTTTCTTCGCGGCCACCATTGCCGTCGCCCAGCGCGAGATCAAGCGCATCCTGGCCTACTCCACCATCAGCCAGATCGGGTACATGATGCTGGCCCTGGGCGTGGGGAGCCTGAGCGCCAGCATGTTCCACCTGTGGACCCATGCCTACTTCAAGGCCCTGCTCTTTCTGGCCGCGGGCAGCGTGCTGCACGCCCTCCACGACCGGGCCGATGTGTGGGAGATGGGCGGCCTGGTGAGGAAAATGCCCGTCACCACGTGGACCTTCGTCATTGCCAGCGCGGCCATCGCCGGCATCCCGCCGCTCTCGGGCTTCTGGAGCAAGGACGAGATCCTGGCCATGACCCTGGCCGACGGCCACCCGGTACTCTTCCTGCTGGCCTCCTTCACGGCCTTCCTGACGGCCTTTTACATGTGGCGCCTGACCTTCCTGGCCTTCTTCGGGCCCGAGAACCCGGAGAACCACCCCCACGAGTCGCCGCCGGTCATGACCGTACCCCTCATCCTGCTGGCCTTCTTCTCGGTGGTCGCGGGCTGGATCGGCACGCCGTGGTGGCCCTTCTTCGGGGAGTGGATCCGCTTCGGCGAGGTGCACCACGGGGCCAATTACCTGGTGATGGTCAGCTCAACGCTGCTGGGCGTGGCGGGCATCCTCCTGGCCTGGTACATCTACCACGACGACCGCACCCGGGCCTACGCCCTGGCCGAGCGGTTCAAGCCGGTCTACAAGCTGCTGTGGCACAAGTACTACATCGACGAGCTCTACCTGTGGTTCAACCACACCTTCATCGACGGGGCGGCCAAACTGCTGTATCTCTTCGACATCTACATCGTGGACGGCGTGATCGTGAACGGCATCGGATTCCTGACCCGCTTTTCCGGCGCCGTGCTCCGGCTGGGGCAGACCGGACAGCTCCAGACCTACGCCCTGGTGTTTTTCCTGGGCGTGCTGGTGCTGGCGGTGCTGCTGGCCCTGGGCGGGTCCCCGGCCGGCCTGCTCACGCTCCTGGGAGGGGTGAAGTAAATGCATTTTCCGGTGCTGACCACCATCCTGCTGGCGCCCATCGTCGGGTCCCTGATCCTGGTCTTCGTGCCCCGGGACGACCACCGCACCATCAAGTGCGTGGCCGCGGCCGCCACCGGCACCTCGCTGCTGCTCAGCCTGTACGTGTACTTCAGCTATAACACGGCGGTGGCCGGGGTGCAGTTCGTGGAGCGCGTGCCCTGGATCCGGGACCTGGGCGTGACGTGGTACCTTGGGGTGGACGGGCTGAGCCTGCCCATGCTGTTGCTGGTCAACCTCCTGGGCTTCGCCGCCGTCTTCTCCTCGTGGAACGTGAGCGAGAGGCCCAAGGAGTTCTTCATTTTGTTCCAGATTCTGGTCACGGGCGTGATGGGGACCTTCGTGGCCCAGGACCTGTTCATCTTCCTGCTCTTTTACGAGCTGGTGGTCATCCCCATCTACATCCTGATCGTCGTCTGGGGCAGCACCAAGCGCGTGACCAAGGAATACGCGGGCATGAAGCTGACCATCTACCTCCTGGTGGGGAGCGCCTTCCTCCTGGTGGCCGTCATCGCGGTCTTCGTGAAGTCGGTCTCCATTACCGGCGTGCCCGACTTCAGTTACGAGGGACTGGCCAGGGTGGCCTTCCCCGAGGACTTCCAGCGCTTCATGTTCGCCCTGATGCTCTTCGGCTTCGGTTCCCTGATTTCCATGTGGCCCTTCCACTCGTGGTCCCCCGACGGTTACGCGGGCGCGCCCACGGCCGTCAGCATGATCCACGCCGGGGTCCTGAAGAAGATCGGGGGCTACGGTCTGATCCGCATCGCCATCTACATCCTGCCGGCGGGGGCCAAGTTCTGGGCGCCGGTGATGGCGGTGCTGGGCACGGTGGGCGTGGTCTACGCGGCCTTCGCGGCCCTGGCCCAGAAGGACCTGAAGTACATCATCGGCTACTCCAGCGTCAGCCACATGGGCTACACGGTGCTGGGCATCGCGGCCCTCAACGTGGTGAGCCTGAACGGCGCCATCGCCTACATGTTCGCCCACGGCATCATGGCGGCCCTGTTCTTCTCCACGGTGGGCTTCATCTACGAGAAGACCCACACGCGCTGGATCCCGGACCTGGGCGGCATCGCCCACCAGGTGCCGAAGATCGGCACGGCCTTCATGCTCGCCGGCCTGGCCTCCCTCGGCCTGCCGGGCCTGATAGCCTTTATACCGGAGTTCACCATCTTCCTGGGGGCCTACAAGGTGTTCGGCGGCCTGGTGGTCCTGGGCATCGCCTGCGTGATCATCACGGCCCTCTACGTCCTGCGGGCCGCTGCCAACACCCTCTTCGGGCCCCGGCGCAGCGAGTACGACTACCTGGTGGACATCAAGGGGCCCGAACTGGTGCCGCTGGCCGTACTGGGCACCGTACTCGTGGTGGGGGGCATTCTGCCGTTCCTGCTCTTCGACGTCATCACTTCCGGGGTCGAGACCCTGATGGCCGGCATCGAACACGTGGTACAGGTGGGGAGGGCGTACTAAATGGGCATCGACTACTCCTTGCTTTTCCCGGAATTCCTGGCGGCCGGCCTGGGCTTCGCCGTGCTGGTGCTGGCCCTGCTCCTGCCGGCCGAGGCCCGGCGGGGATTGAATTCCGTCACGGCCATCGGCCTGCTGATCGTACTGGGCGGTACGGCGGCCACGTGGGGGCACCAGGGCACCCTGTACGGCGGCCTGTACATCGTGGACAACTACGCCACCCTGTTCAAGGTTATCTTCCTCACGGCCGCCTTCCTGGTGGTGCTGGGCAACTTCCGCTACGTGGACGAGATGGGCTACCACACCGAGTACTACACCCTGCTTTGCTTTGCCACCCTGGGCATGATGGTGCTGGCCTCGGCCGGGGACTTCATCACCTTCTACCTGGGGCTGGAACTCATGACCATCTCCTTCATCGTGCTTGTGGCCCTGCGTAAGTTCGAAAACAGGTCCGTGGAGGCGGGCATCAAGTACGTCCTCCTGGCCGGCATGTCCTCGGCGGTGTTGCTCTACGGTCTGAGCCTGGTGTACGCCGTGACGGGCACCGTGGACATCCTGGAGGTGGCCCGGACCGTGGCCGCCGGCGACCTTACGCCGGCGCTGATCCTGGGCCTGGTGTTGCTCCTGGCCGGGCTGGGCTTCAAGATCTCGGCCGTACCCTTCCACATGTGGGCCCCCGACATATACGAGGGCGCGCCCACGCCCATCACGGCCTACCTGGCCGCGGGCTCCAAAGCCGCCTCCTTCGCCGTGATGGCGCGCGTGCTCCTGGCCGGCCTGCCCGGGCTCTGGGAGCACTGGACCATGCTGGTGGCCATTCTGGCCGCCATCACCATCGTGGTGGGTAACCTGGTGGCCATCCCCCAGACCAACATCAAGCGCATGCTGGCCTACTCCAGCATCGCCCAGGCGGGCTACATCCTGGTGGGCCTGGTCACCGTGACCGAGGCCGGGGTCAAGGCCGTGATGTTTTACGCCCTGCTCTATGTGTTCGCCACGGTGGGCGCCTTCACGGTGGTGAGCTACTTTTCCACCTTCACGGGCAGCGACGAGATCCGGGACATGGCGGGCCTGAGCCAGCGCGCGCCGCTGCTGGCCGCGGTCATGGTGGCCCTCATGCTCTCCATGGCCGGCATCCCGCCCCTGGCCGGGTTCGTGGGCAAGCTGTACCTGTTCATGACCGTGGTCGAGGACTACCTCTGGCTGGTCTTCATCGGCCTGATCATGAGCATGGTGTCGGTGTACTACTACCTGCGGGTGACCCTGGTCATGTACCGGGACGAACCCGTGGACCCGACGCCCATCCCGGTCTCCAATCCCGTGGCCATCACCCTCATCGTCTGCCTGGCGGCGACGCTGCTGATCGGCATCTACCCCGGGCCCGTCTCCGAGGTGACCAACGTGGCGGCCCGGACCTTCTTCTGGCCCTGGTAGTGGCCGGGCGGCAAGCCGTGCGGCAAGAAAGGGCGGAAACGGGGAGCGGTAATGCTCCCCGTTATCCTTTTGACGTGGACCGGCGCGCACGCCCGCCGTTGGCGGTGCCCCCCTTGCGCCGGCGGCCGGGTCCCCGCGGTCCGGCCTCCGTATTTTCGGAGATGCGGGTGGCGGTGTCGGGGCCAGCCTTGACACCTGAGGGGGCATCCTTAGAATGGAGGGTGAAAAAGCCGCCGGGCCGCGCCTGCCGGACGGGGACGGCCGCCGGCGGAAGGGGGCGAGCGCGGTGGGCCGAACTGGTCCGCGTGGAACTGGCGCCGCTGGTGGAGAGAATAAAGGCGGCCCTGGAGAACTTCCCCCAGGTGGCGGGCGCCTACCTGTTCGGGTCGGTCCTCGGACCCTGCCGGCCGGACAGCGACATCGACCTGGGTCTCATACTGGAACCGGGGATCAGGCCGGACGGTGCGGAAGGGTACCACCTGGAGGCGGCCATCGCCCTTTACCTGCCGCCGTTTCAAGGACACCCCTTCGACATCGTGCTGCTCGATCCCGGAAAGCCGATCTTCGTGTTTCGCGTCATCAGAGAGGGGAAACTGGTCTACTGTCGCAATTGGGATCGGGTTACGGACGTGATGGAATTCGTCAGCCGGCGGTACGCTGAACTGTACCCCCGCTACCGCGCGGCCCTCGAAGAGATCGTGGCCGAGGTGATAACCGGTGGGCCCGGACCGTGAGCGCGTGATGGCAAAGATTAGCTACATCCGGGAACAGGTCACCGGGATCAGGGAATTGTTGGATAGAGGACAAAAGAAGAAATCTTGGGGGATCCCTGGCTGGTAAAGGGGCTGAAATACGCGCTGCAAACGGCGGTGGAGGCCATGATCGATCTGGCCTACCACATAGCGGCCAAGAAATTCAAATATGCTCCCGCCGATGCCCGCGACGCCATACGGGTGCTTATGGAGGGGGGGCTAATTGCCCCGCAAAACTGGCCGGTGTACTCGGCCGTGATCGGTTTTCGCAACCGGGTGGTGCACGGCTATCAGGAAGTGTCGTCGGAAAGGGTTTACGAAATGGCCAGAAACGAGCTCGGGGATTTCGAGAGGTTCATCGCCGAAATAGAGCCCGTGTTGCGGGAGTGAGGGTGGGGGGGTGCGGCCCAAGGCCTTAGTGCCGCACCCCGTTGCGCGAGACCGGTGCTCATTTCTCGACGGCGAAGCTTGACGCGCCCTCCGGTCCCCGCTCAGGCCAGCCGGAACGCCTGCACGGCGGCGGTGAGGTTCTCGGCCCGCTTGGCCAGCTCCTGGGAGAGGACCGAGACCTGCTGAACCGCATTTCCTATATCGTGGGCCGCGCCGGCCACCTGCTGGCCGCTCTGGCTGGACTGCTCTGCCAACCCGGGCAACGTCCCCTAGGGTTTGGTTCCGCCGGTACCGACCGCCGGGCCGAAATCCCCAGGCTCCGGCCCGGCCTGAATGAACCCTTTCAGGCCGCCTTCCCGGGCCAGGCGCACGAAGCGGCGCACGACCTCAGGGTCGAACTGGGTTCCCGCCCCGCGCTGCAATTCCTGGAGCGCGGCGGACGGGGCCATGGCCTTTCGGTACAGCCGGTCAACGGTCATGGCGTCGAAGGCGTCGGCCACGCTCACGATGCGCGCGAGCAGGGGGATGCGGTCGCCCTTGAGTCCCAGGGGGTAGCCCCCGCCGTCCCAGCGCTCGTGGTGGTAAAGCACCACGTCGAGCACCGGCCGGGCGAGGGAAAAGGGGGCCAGAACGTCCACGCCGTAGGCGGGGTGCTTCTTGATTTCTTCCCACTCCTCGCGGCTCAGGGGCCCCTCCTTGTTCAGGATCTCGGCGGGCACGCAGACCTTGCCGATGTCGTGCAGCACGGCTCCGATGCGCAAAGCACGCACCTCGTCCGGCGCAAGGCCCATCTCCCCGGCTGTGAGGCGGGCGTAGCCGGCCACGCGCTCGGAGTGGGCGTAGGTGTAGCGGTCCCGCATGTGCAGGAACAGCAGGTTGGTGCGCACGGCCATGAGGAGGGCTTCGCGCTGCTCCTCGCGCACCACGTGCCTGAGCTCGGAGAGGGCGCTGTGGTACAGCTCCACCTGGTTGCGGGCGCCCAGCTTGGCCGCGTACATGGCCTCGTCGGCGGCCCTGACCAGCAGTCCTGCGGAGTCCACCTCGGCGGCCGGCAGCGCGGCCACGCCCACGGACACGGTCACGCGGCCTCCTGGCACTACCTCCCTGCCCGGGAAGGGGTGCTCGGCCACCTTCCGGCGCAGGCGCTCGGCGATCTGGTAGGCCGCGGCCGCGTCGGTGTCGGGCAGGACCACCGCGAACTCGTCGCCCCCGTAGCGGGCCACCACGTCCCCCTCCCGGACCCCCTCCCTCAGGAGGCGGGCGAACTCCTTCAGGAGGGCGTCGCCCGCGGGGTGGCCCAGCCGGTCGTTGTAGATCTTGAAATGGTCCAGGTCGAGCATCAGAAACGCCAGGGGGCGGCCTTCACTCAGGGCGGCTCCCACCAGGCCGCCCAGGGATTCCAGCAGGGCGCCGTGGTTCAAAAGCCCGGTCAGGGAGTCGCGCCGCGCCAGCTCCTGCAGGACCGCCCTTTCCCGCTCGGCGCGCCGCCGGGCCTCCCACTGGGCCGTGACGTCGCGCAGCACGGCCATCCCGCCCCGGGTCCGGCCCCTGCGGTCGGTCCACGGAATGACGTCCACGGAGAAACACCGGCAGGTACCGTCGGCGGTGCGCCACAGCACTTCCCGGCCCTCCACGGCCCTCCCCTCGCGGATGGCCCTCGCCAGCAGGCGGCCGGTGGGCCCCGTGGCGTCGAGGGGCAGGCCCGCCAGGCTCGCCGGGTCCTCCCCGGCCAGCCGCCCGAAGGCCCTGTTGGCCAGTGTCACCCGGCCCCGGCGGTCCCCCACCAGGACCGCGCTGCGCGTGCTGCGCACCACCAGCCCGGTGAGTTCCGACTGGCGCGCCAGCCGGGCGAGGAGCACGGCCAGCGCCGCGCCGCCCGCCAGGCTGGCGACGGCCGCGCCGGCGGTGGCCGCGAATGTTGCCCGGCGGGCGGCGCGGCGGAGTTCGGAGAGGTCCTCTCCGAGGCGCCGTCGGTGGAAGGAGTCGTTTTCGAGGATCAGCTGTCGCAGGGCTGGAAGTGCGGCGGGCCGTTCGGCGGGCGGAAGGGCGGCGAAGCGCTCGAGGGCCGCGGCCAGGTCCCGGGAA